>DASWME010000266.1:0-49057 GCA_036399915.1 Thermoanaerobaculia bacterium | reverse complement strand
CACCGCCTGCAGGGTGCCCAGCTCGTTGTTGGCCAGCATCAGGGCCGCCAGCCGGGTGTCCGGCCGCAGGGTGCGGACGAACTCGGCGGCCGGCACCACGCCGTCCACACCCGGGGACACCCGCGTCACCTCGACGCCCTCCTGCTCGAGCCGCGCCGCGGCCTCGCGCACCGACGGGTGCTCGACGGCCGAGATCACCAGGTGCCCCCCGCCGCCGGTCCGCCGCGCAGCGTGGAAGACCACGGCGTTGTTGGCCTCGGTCCCGGACGCGGTGAAGACCACCTCCGGCGGCCTGCCGCCGATCAGCGCCGCCACCTTCTCGCGCGCCTCCTCGACGGCGTTGCGCGCCGCCTGCCCGAAGCGGTGCAGCGACGAGGGATTGCCGTGCCGCTCCCCGAGCCAGGGCAGCATGGCGTCCCGCGCCCGGGGATGGAGCGGCGTGGTGGCGTTGTGGTCGAGGTAGACGGGCGTCATCCTTGAAATCGTCCTCGCAAAAGCGTCTCATTGTAACGCGGCGGGAGCGGCCGACCTTCCCGGCGGCCGGAATCTCCCCTACCGGCATGGTTGTTGAATCGGGGTTGGCGCCACCGGGGGTGTCCCTGTTCTGGTTCAGAAGGTGAAAGAATGCGTCGATTCGTTCCGCTGGCAGTCCCTCTCCTCCTCCTCTTCTCCGTCACCGCGCCCGCGGCCGCCAAGGCGACCCGGGCGGAGCGCAAGGCCCAGAAGGAAGCGATCCAGAAGCTCCCCGAGAAGTACCGGCAGTGGCTGCGGGTGGTGGACCTCCTGATCACCGATGAGGAGCTGGCCACCTTCCTGGCGCTGGAAAAGGACTACCAGCGCGACGCCTTCATCAAGCGCTTCTGGGAGGCGCGCGACACCTACAGGAGCACGGCCCGCAACGAGTTCAAGGACCGCTGGGAAGCCAACGTGCAGGCGGCCCTGAGCGAGTTCGGCAACCTCGACGACGACCGCGCCCGCATCCTGCTGCTCAACGGCCCCCCCCCCGCGCGCGTGGTGTCGCAATGCTCCAGCATCATCTGGCCGGTCGAGGTCTGGTTCTATCCCCACAGCGACCGCCTGCGCGACCAGTTCATCGTGGTCTTCTACCGCAAGTGGGGGGCCGGGCCGTTCCGGGTCTGGTCGTCCGTCGAAGGGCTGGAGGCCCTGTTCGCCACCGGCGCGGGCGCCTCGGGAGCAAGGGCCGACCTGGCGGCCATCGCGAGCGGCTGCCGGGACGGCGACAAGATCGCCGGCGGCATCGGCTGGGTGCTGCGCCAGGGCATGCAGTACGCCATCCTGCAGCAGCGCATGATGGCGAAGCCCGAGGAGCAGTCCGGCGAGTGGGTCTCCTCCTTCAGCTCCTACTCGACCGACGCGCCCGAGGGGGCGGCGCCCCTGCCCGCCAGGTTCTCGATCGACTACCCGGGCCGATACCAGAACCGCACCGTGCTGCAGGGCCTGGTCACCGTGCCCGCCAGCGGCGCCGGCAAGGCCACGCTCGGCGGCGCCAACACCTACAACATGCTGCTCAACGGCGAGGTGCTGCAGAACGGCGAGCTGTTCGACAACTTCCGCTACAAGTTCGACTTCCCCGGCAGCAGCGGGGAGGAGAACCTGCCGATCGTTTTCCAGCGCTGCCTGCGGCCGGGCGAGTACACCCTGATCGTGAAGCTGGAGGACCTCAACTCCGGCAAGGTCTTCCGCGACGAGCGCAAGGTCTCGGTGCCGGCGACGGAGCGGGTGGCGCCGGCCCTGCCGGCGAGCGACACGGACGAGGAGAGCGCCCGCCTGCTAGCCGAGGCCAACGCCGCCATCGCCAACGGCGAGACGACGGTGAAGCTGGTGCGCCCCTTCGGCGAGCTGCAGACCGGCATGCAGCGCTTCGACACCCTCACCACCGGCGCCAACATCGCCCAGGTGACCTTCGCCCTCGATGGCAAGCCGGTGCTCACCAAGAAGCGCCCGCCCTTCAGCGTCGAGTTGGACCTGGGCTCGCTTCCCCGCCCGCGCACCCTCACCGCCAGGGCCTACGACGCCGCCGGCGCCGAGGTCGCCTCCGACGAGATGCTCATCAACTCGGCCGCCAACCGCTTCCAGGTGCGGCTGGCGGAGCCCCAGAAGGGGAAGCGCTACGCCAGCAGCCTGCTCGCCCGCGCCGAGGTCAAGGTGCCGGACGGCCAGACGGTCGAGCGGGTGGAGTTCTTCGTCAACGAGACCCGGGTGGCGACCATCTACCAGCCGCCCTACCAGCAGCCGATCGTGCTGCCCAAGGGGGAGTCCATCGCCTACGTGCGGGCCGTGGCCTATCTGGCCGACGGCAACTCCACCGAGCACCTGGTCTTCGTCAACGCGCCCGAGGACCTCGCCGAGGTCAACATCAACTTCGTCGAGCTGTACACCACGGTGCTCGACCGCCAGAACCGCCCGGTGGACGGCCTCGCGGAGAAGGACTTCACGGTCGTCGAGGACGGCACGAAGCAGGACATCGTCCGCTTCGAGCGGGTCACGGACCTGCCGATCCACGCCGCTGTGGCCCTCGACGTGTCGGCATCCATGGACAAGAGCCTCGACCGGGCGCGGCAGGCCGCCCTGGAGTTCTTCCAGCGGACGGTCCGCCCCAAGGACCGCGCCGCGGTGATCACCTTCAACGACCACCCCAACCTGACGGTGAAGTTCACCAGCGACGTCCCCGCCCTGGCCGGTGGCCTCGCGGGCCTGAAGGCCGAGCGCGGCACCGCCCTCTACGACAGCATCGTCTTCACCCTGTTCTACTTCACCGGCGTCAAGGGGCAGCGGGCCCTGCTGCTGCTCTCCGACGGCAAGGACGAGGGGAGCCGCTTCACCTACGACGACGCCCTCGACTACGCCCGCCGGGCCGGAGTGACCATCTACAGCATCGGCCTCGGGGAGGACATCGACAAGCGCAAGCTCTCGCGCCTGGCCGAGGAGACCGGCGGGCGCTCCTTCTTCCTCAAGAATGTGGAGGAGCTGCCCGGCATCTACTCCAGCATCGAGCAGGAGCTGCGCTCGCAGTACCTGATCGCCTACCAGTCCAGCAACATCAGCGGCGGGACCAGCTTCCGCTCGGTGGAGCTGAAGGTCGGCCGCCCCGGGCTGGAAGCGAAGACGATCCGGGGATACTACCCGTGAGGGCCTTCTTCCTCCTCGTGCTCCTCGGCGTCTTCCTTCCCCTCCCGGCCGTTGCCGGGACCTCGCCTTCCTCCAGCGCCTTCCTGGACCGCAGGGCCTCCGCAGAGGAGACGGCGGCTGTCGCGAAGCTCCCGGAGAAGTACCGGACCTGGCTTGAGGAGGTGGACGTCCTCATCACCGAGGAGGAGCGGGCCACGTTCCTCGTCCTGGAGAAGAACTACCAGCGCGACGCCTTCGTCAAGCGCTTCTGGGAGGTACGGGACAAGCTCCCCCGCACCGCCCGCAACGAGTTCTGGGAACGCTTCGAGGTCAACGTCCAACAGGCCCGCGCCCTGTTCAAAGACCTCAAGGACGGCCGCTCCCGCGTGCTGCTCCTCAACGGCACCCCCGACGAGCGGGTCGAGTCCAACTGCCCCCTGATCCTCTGGCCCCTCGAGGTCTGGTTCTACAGCCGGAGCGAGCAGGTCCCGGAGATGTTCGCCGTCGTCCTCTACCGCAAGTGGGGCGCCGGACCGTTCCGGATCTGGAACCCCGGCGAGGGGCTCGACGCCCTCTTCGCCCAGGGCGTCCTCGAGCAGCGGCCCAACGCCGGCGACGGCGAGCCCCAGGCGGGCGGCGGAGTCAAGGGACCGGAAGGCGGCGGCAGGGGGAGAGGCGGGAGCGGGGACGGTGGGAGCGAGGGGGTCCGCAGCCCGGCGGTCAACCCGCGGGCGGGGCTCGGCAGGATCACGGACTTCAACGGCGGCTGCGGCGAGTGGGAGCACGCCCGCAAGATCGCCGCCGGCATCGCCTGGGTCGGCAGCCAGGGGCTGCGCTGGGAGTTCCTGGAGGCGCGCCTGTCGACCCGTCCCGAGGGGCCCGGCGGCGAGTGGGTCTCCACCTTCAACTCCTACTCGACCGACGTGCCGGAAGGCGCCGCCGCGCTGCCCTCCCGGCTCGACCTGGCCTTCCCCGGCCGCTACCAGAACCGCACCGTGGTGCAGGGGCTCCTTGCCGTGTCCGCGAGCGACGCCGGCACGGCCGTCCTCGGCGAGGCCCGCTCCTACAACCTCCTGCTCACCGGGGAGGTGCTGCGCGACGGCGAGCTGTTCGATAGCTTCCGCTACAAGTTCGACCTGCCGGCGGGCGAGACCCCGGAGTCGATCCCCCTGGCCTTCGAGCGCCCCCTGCGGCCGGGCGACTACACGCTGATCGTCAAGGTGGAAGACGTCAACTCCGGCCGGTTCTTCCGCGAGGAACGGGCCCTCGCCGTGCCGCTGATGGAGAACGCCGCGCCGGTGGCCGTCGCCACCGGCCCGGAGAGCAGCGAGACCGCCCGCGCTCTGGCCGAGGCCAACGCCGCCCTGCGCAGCGGCGAGACCACGATCAAGATCGTCCCGCCCCACGGCGAGTTGCAGACCGGCATGCAGCGGTTCGACACCCTCGCCACCGGCTCGGGGATCGCCAGGATGACCTTCTCGCTCGACGGCAAGCCGGTGCTGACCAAGAAGGCCCCGCCCTTCAGCGTCGAGCTGGACCTGGGCACGGTCCCCCGCACCCGCGTGCTGGCCGTGGCAGCCTACGACGCAGCCGGCAACGTGCTGGCGGGTGACGAGCTGCAGCTCAACGCCGCCGGCAACCGCTTCCGCATCCACCTGGCCGAGCCGCAGAAGGGCAGGCGCTACGAGTCGAGCCTCCTCGCCCGGGCCGAGGTGATCGCCCCCGAGGGGGAGACCGTCCAGCGGGTGGAGCTCTACCTCAACGGGACGCGGGTGGCGACGCTCTACCAACCCCCCTGGGTTCACCCCGTCTTCCTGCCGAAGGGCGAGCCGCTCGCCTACGTGCGGGCGGTCGCCTACCTGACCGACGGCAACTCGACCGAGCACCTGGTGTTTGTCAACGCCCCCGAGGACCTGGTGCAGGTGAACGTGGACCTGGTCGAGCTGTACACCACGGTGCTCGACCGCCAGGGCCGACCGGTAACCTCGGGGCTAGCGGCGAAGGACTTCACCGTCGCCGAGGACGGCGCCCGCCAGCAGATCGCCTGCTTCGAGCGGGTCACCGGCCTGCCCATCCACGCCGCCGTGGCGATCGACGTTTCGGCCTCGATGGAGAAGAGTCTGGAGAAGGCCCAGGCCGCGGCCCTGCAGTTCCTCCAGGGGACGATCCAGCCCAAGGACCGCGCCGCCGTGATCACTTTCAACGACCACCCGACCCTGGCGGTGAAGTTCACGCGCGACACCCGGGCGCTGGCCGGGGGCTTGGCGGGCCTCAAGGCCGAGCGCGGCACGGCGCTCTACGACAGCCTGATCTTCTCCTTCTACACCTTCAACGGGCTGAAAGGGCGGCGGGCTCTGCTCCTGCTCTCGGACGGCAAGGACGAGGGGAGCCGCTTCACCTACGAGGAAGCCTTGGAGTTCGCTCGCCGGGCCGGCGTCATCGTCTATGTCATCGGCCTGGGGGAGGACGTGGAGAAGAAGAAACTCGCCCGCATCTCCGAGGAGACCGGCGGCAGGGCCTTCTTCCCCAGGAGCGCCGAGGAGCTGGCCGGCATCTACGCCGCCATCGAGGAGGAGCTGCGCTCGCAGTACCTCATCGCCTACCAGTCCGCCACCACCCGCACCGACGCGGGGTTCCGCGTCGTGGATCTCAAGGTGAACCGGCCGGGGCTGGAGGCGAAGACGATGCGGGGGTATTACCCGTGAGCCATGAGTATGGCTATAAGGGTTAAGGTAGGATCATCCGCGATGTCCCCGCTCAGCCGTACCTTCGTCGTTTTCCTGCTCGCCCTCGCCCCATCCACCGCCGCGTTCGCCGCCGATCCTCCCCCCGCCGACCTCGCTCCCCGCTACGCCTCCTGGCTGGAGGAGGTGGCCATCCTGATCAGCCCCGGGGAGCGCGCGGCGTTCCTGGCGCTCGCCAAGGACTACCAGCGCGACGCCTTCATCCGCCGCTTCTGGGAGGTGCGCGACCCCTTCCCGCAGACGGCTCACAACGAGTTCCGGGAGCGCTGGGAGAAACGGGCCGAGCTGGCCCGCGAGCGCTTCGGCAACCTGACGGACGACCGCGCCCGCATGCTGCTCTTCAACGGCGAGCCCGCCGAGGTCTTCCAGGCCCGCTGCGACGTGCTGCTGCCAGTCGAGATCTGGAGCTACCCGGGCACCGAGCGCATCCGCGGCGACTTCACCCTCGCCTTCGTCTCCCGCGGCGGCTCGCCCAAGGGCCCCTTCCGGCTCTGGTCGCCCGCCGAGGGAATCGAGTCGCTGCTCTCGATCGACCTGCGGACGCGGGTGCCGGAGCAGCAGCGGGGCTTCGCCGCCATCGCCGAGCTGTGCCCCCGCGGCGAGGACACCGCCGCCCGCCTCGGCGAGGCCCTGGACTGGGGCCGGGTCGAGACCCAGATCCAGGTCGTCCCCCGGCCCGGCGAGGAGTGGCTCTCGACCTTTGCCTCCTACTCGACCGACGTGCCCGCGGGGGCGCCGTCGTTCCCCGCCCAGCTCGACCTCTCCTTCCCCAGCCGCTTCGGCAGCCGCACGGTGGTGCAGGCGCTGGTCTCGGTGCCGCGCCAGGCCGTCGAGCCCGAGCGGATCGAGGGGAGCCCCATGGCCCATTACACCTTCCTGGTGGACGGCGAGGTCCTCTACAAGGGGGAGCTGTTCGAGCACTTCCGCTACCGGTTCACCCTGCCCGAGACTGAGGTCGTCTCCGACAAGATCCCCATGGTCTTCCAGCGCTACCTGCGGCCGGGGGCCTACTCGCTGGCGCTGAAGATCGAGGACACGGCGGGCAGGCGCTTCTTCCGCGACGAGCGGGAGCTGGAGGTGCCGTCGGTGGAGACGGCGCCCGCCGCGCCGGAGGTCGTCGCGGAAGCCCCGGCCACACCTCCGGCCGCCGCCCCCTCCCCGCCATCCTCGGCACTCGCCGAGGCCAACGCGGCCATCGGGTCCGGCGAGCAGACGATCCGCATCCTGCCGCCGCCCCCGGGGCTGATCACCGGCAAGGTGCGGGTGGAGGCGGCCACCACCGGCGCCGGTATCGGCCGGGTGAGCTTCGAGCTGGACGGCAAGCCTGTGCTCGCCAAGAGCCGGCCGCCCTACAGCGTCGAGCTGAACCTGGGAGCCCAGCCCCGCGCCCACTCCCTGCGGGCCCTCGCCCTGGACGCCAGCGGCCGCAGGCTGGCCGAGGACGAGATCCAGTTGAACGTCGGGCCCCACCGCTTCGCCGTGCGTCTGGTGGAGCCCCAGGCCGGCAAGACCTACCAGTCGAGCCTGCGCGCCGAGGCCCAGGTCGAGGTCCCTGAGGGGGACCGGCTCGACCGGGTCGAGCTCTTCCTCAACGACGACCGGGTGGCGACGCTCTACCAGCCCCCCTTCACCCAGCCCATCCTCCTGCCCAAGAGCCGGGAGATCACCTACGTCCGCGCCGTGGCCTGGCTCGATGACGGCAACCACACCGAGGACCTGGTGCTGATCAACGCGCCGGAGTTCACCCACCGGGTGGACGTCGACTTCGTCGAGCTCTACACCTCGGTGGTGGACTCCCGGGGCCGGCCGGTCGAGGGGCTCGCCAAGGAGGACTTCACGGTGCTCGAGGACGGCGCGCGCCAGGAGGTCCGCCGCTTCGAGAGGGTGCAGGACGTGCCGGTCTACGCCGGCATCCTGCTCGACACCTCGGCGTCCATGGGCGAAGGGGAAAAGCTCGACGAGGCCGTGCGCGGCGCCCTGCGCTTCTTCCAGAAGGTGATCACCCCCAAGGACCGGGCCGCGGTCATCACCTTCAGCGACCAGCCGAACCTGGCCGTGCGCTTCACCAACCAGGAGCAGGTGCTCGCCGGCGGCCTCGCCGGCCTGACCGCCGCGGGCAATACGGCGCTCTATGACAGCCTGATCTACGCCCTCTACTACTTCGGCGGCATCAAGGGGAAGCGGGCGCTCGTCATCCTCTCGGACGGCAAGGACGAGGGGAGCCGCTACACCTTCACCGACGCTCTGGAGTACGCCCGCCGGAGCGGCGTGGCCCTCTACACCGTGGGGATCGGCCTCTCCTCGCGCGAGGCAGACGTGCGCCTGAAGCTCTCCCGCCTGGCCGAGGAGACCGGCGGCCGCTTCTTCTTCATCGAGCGGGCAAGCGAGCTCGAAGGGATCTACGACACGATCCAGAAGGAGCTGCGTTCGCAGTACCTCCTCGCCTACCAGTCGTCCAAGGAGGGGGACTCCGAGAAGTTCCGCACCGTCGAGGTGAAGCTCGGCAAGCCCGGCCTGGAGGCGAAGACCCTGCGGGGGTATTACCCCTGACCCCGCCCCTCCCCACCCTCATTCTCGCTTCCTCATCCCCCCGGCGCCGCGAGCTGCTGGGCTCCTTGGGCTTGCGCTTCACCATCCGGGCGGTGGACCTCGACGAGACGCCGCGGCCCGGCGAGGACCCGCGCGCAACCGTGCTGCGGCTCGCCCGGGCCAAGGCCGCGGCCCGGGGTCATCCCGGCGAGCTGGTGCTGGCGGCGGACACGGTGGTGGTGATCGACGGCGAGCTGCTGGGCAAGCCCGCGGACCCCGCCGACGCCCGCCGCATGCTGGGCCGCATCGCCGGCCGCGAGCACACGGTGCTCACCGCCGTCGCCTTGGAGGAGCCGGGCCGGGACCGCCGCGCCGCCGAGGTCGCCGCCTCGCAGGTCAAGATGGCCCGCCTCTCGCCAGAGGAGATCGACTGGTACGTGGCCACCGGCGAGCCCCTCGACAAGGCCGGCTCCTACGCCGTCCAGGGGATCGGTGCGCTGTTCGTGGAGGAGGTCTTCGGCAACTACACCAACGTGGTCGGCCTGCCCCTGCCGCTCACCTACCGCCTGTTCCGCGGGCTGGGGTACGACCTGCTGGCGTTCCGGTAGGCCCCTACCCCTCGAACTTGATCGGCTCGCCCAGTTCCTGGAGGGAGAAGTTGGCCATGATCTGGTGGCCGTTGAAGTCGAGGACTCGGAGGTCCTCCGCGTCTGCGAGATCCCTGGCGACGTTCTCGAAGGAGGCGGGATAGCGGGCGCGCACCGCGTCGAGGTCCACCTCGTAGGCGATGAACTTGTCGATCCCCTTGTAGCGCAGCTTGCTCACCAGCCGCTCGTCGGTCAGCTCGGGATAGGTGGCGAGCACCAGGATCGGGCCGCTGCCGGTGAAGACGAGGTAGGCTCGCATGGCCGCGCTCATGGCTCCCTCCCCTCCCTCAGGCGACGAAATAGGCGCTGGCGCGGACCTGCAGCCGGGCGCGCGGCTCGAAGCCGCTGCCCACCACGGTGAAGGCGCTGGTGCTGCCGAGGATGGGCAGCACGATCCAGCCGTCGAAGCTGTCGCCCCCGGCGTAGGGTGGCACCACCGGCTCGATCTCAGCGATCTTGGTCCAGTGGTCCTCGTCGGGGTCGAAGGAGGCGCGCAGCTCGACGTAGGCGCGGTCGAGGTCGATCGTGCGCTGCCCCGACGGGTGCCAGATCGAGAAGACGAAGCGCACCTCGTCGTAGGAAGAGGTCCCGAGGAAGGCCTTGCCGGCCACCAGCAGCGGGAAGGCGAAGGAACCCGCGGTGTCGGTGGCGAAGATCTCGGGCGTGGGGTCGAAGACCACCTGCCGGGGGGGAGTCGGGGTCGAGTTCATCTCTCCTCCTCAAGGGAAGCGGCGCCGCGCGCGAGGTCGAGGGCGCGCGCGATGCGCCGCCGGCACTCCGCCTCCTCGGGCCCCACGCCGAGCAGCGGCGCGCCGATCCCGAAGGCGACCGCGCCCGCCCGGGCATACGCCGGGATCTCCTCGACGCCGAAGCCGCCGGCTGCCAGCATGGGGATGTCCCCCAGGGGGCCGCGGATGGTGGCGAGGTAGGCTGGCCCGCCGACCGGCGGCAGCGGGTAGACCTTGACGAGGTCCGCTCCCGCTTCGGCCGCCGCCACGATCTCCGTAGGGGTGAGGGCGCCCATCACCAGGAACAGGCCGGCCCGCCGCGCTTCCCGCGCCACGTCGGCGCTGGCGTTGGGGGTGACCAGGAACTCGGCCCCCGCGTCCACCGCCTGGCGGGCGCGGGCGGCGGTGGTGGCCGTGCCCATGCCGAACCAGGGCGGGCCCTCGGAGGGGCGGGCCGCCAGCAACTCGCGCACCAGCCCGGGAGCGCCGGGCACGCTGAAGGTGATCTCGACCAGCTCGACGCCCGCCGCGGCCAGCGCCCGCGCCTGACCGGCGGCGTCCTCCCGCGAGGCGGTGCGCACCACCCCGATGATCGGCGAGCGGCGGAGGCTCAGGGCGACGCGATCGCGAATCCGGACCGTGGTAGCCATGCGGGGGTGGAGTCTATCACTCCCCGTTGCGCGCAACCCTCCCTGGAAATTCAACTTCCGGGTGGGAAAGAGCCCCCTTCCGAGTTATCATTGCCAGACGCGCACGGGGGGAGAGCGCCCTTCAGGAAACGAACGGCAGATGGCAGTGCCTGATCAACCGGTAGGAAGAGAGTCGCTGGACCAGCTCCTGCGACGGCTCCGTCCGAGGCTCAAGCAGGTCCTCGGCCGCTACCGCATTCCTGCGCACGACGCCGAGGACCTGGTGCAGGAAGCGCTCATCTCGACCATCCAGAAGTGGGACGTGATCCAGGATCCCGAGGCCTGGCTCCTGGTCACCCTGCGCAACCGGTGCGTCGTCTACTGGCGCAAGCGGCGGAACAGCCTCTACAACTCCGTCGACACGGCCATCCTCGAGCTGCTCTCCGAGCCGGTGGCCGCTCCCCAGGAGCGGGCCGAGCTGCTGTGGGACCTGAACAACCTGCTCGAGGAGCTGCCGCCCCGCTGCCGCAAGCTCCTGCGGCTGCGCTACGGCTTCGGCTACGACTCCGGCGAGGTGGCCGAGCGCATGGGCTATCACCCCTCCAGCGTGCGCAAGGTGGCCCGCCGCTGCATGGCCGCCCTCACCTACCAGATGGTCACCCGCGGGTTCTCGAAGCTGAGCCTGCCGCGGGACGAAGAAGAAGAAGACGTCAGCTAGCCCTCCGGCTTCCCCAACGCTCCCAGCACCCGCCGGCAGATGCCGCGCAGGATCCGCACGTCCCGGCTCGACGGCGCGGCCCGGGCGGCGAGCCGGCGCAGGTCGCGCAGCACCCCGGGGAAGCTGTCGTCGCGGGCGAAGCCGGTCTTCCTCAGCACCTGGGCGGCGTGGTCGAGGAGCCCGTCGACCTCCCCGACGGTGGCGGGGGGCTCGGCCGCCGCGGCCGCGGAGGGAGGGGCGCCGCTCGCCAGGAACAGCTCGTAGGCCAGGAGCAGCACCGCCTGGGCGAGGTTGAGCGTGGGCTGGACGGGCGAGCACGGCACGGTGACGACGGCGCCCGCCAGGGCCAGCTCGTCGTTGGTGAGGCCCCCCACCTCGGGGCCGAAGACAAGGGCGGTGGGGGTGTCCGGCGGATCCTGGGCCAGCCAGCCCGGCAGCTCCCGCGGCGCGAGCACGGGGATGCCCAGGCTGCGGTCGCGGGTGGAGGTGGTGCCGACGACGCGCCGGAAGGGAGCGAGGGCCGCGCGGAGCTCCGGCGCCCGCACGGCGCCGTCGAGGACGGGACGGGCACCCACGGCGAAGGCGGCGGCCACCTTGCCGATCTCCGCCGCCGGCTCCACCAGGATCAGGCGGTCGAGCCCCATGTTGGCCATGGCCCGCGCCGCCGAGCCGACGTTGCCCTCCTCGCGCGGGCGGACGAGGACGACCGCCGGGGGCACCTACCGGAACCCGCGGCGCAGCTCGCGCTTGAAGGCGTTGAAGGCTTCGTCGCCGTGCAGGCAGATCACCACCCGCTCCAGCTTGGTCCCTCCCTGGAGGAAGCGGTGGATCTCGGTGAGCATGATGCGGGCGGCGCGGTCCACGGGAAAGCCGAAATTGCCGGTGGAGATGGCGGGCAGGGCGATGGACTTCATCCCCCGCCGGTCGGCCAGGGCGAGGGCCGCGCGCACGGCCGAGGCGAGCTTCTTGTCCTCGTCCCCCTCCCCCATGCGGGGGCCCACGGCATGGATCACCTGCTTGGCCTTGAGGTTGCCCGCGCCGGTCATCACCGCCGTCCCGACCGGGGTGCCGCCGATGCGGTTGCACTCCTCCTGGATGGAGGGCCCGCCCTTCTTGCGGATGGCCCCGGCGACGCCCGTGCCGAGCTGGAGGCGCTCGTTGGCGGCGTTGACGATCGCATCGACCTCGAGGTCGGTGATGTCCCCCTCGATCAATTCGAGCTGCGTCCGGTCGAGCGTGACGGTAACCCGGTTGTCGATCCTGTTCTCGGTCATCTCTGCCATCGGTCCCCTCCCGAGATCATACCAAGGCCAGGCCAAACCCCTCCCGAGGGGCAGCGGCCTGCCGAGGCGTCCCCTAATTAGTCATAGTGTAGACTCCTCGCCGCCATGTGGATGGAGCTGAAGAAGACGCTGGCGGCCGGGCTGGCCGCGGCGGTCCGGGAGCGCTTCGGCGTCGAGCACGAGCCGGTGCTGGAGGTGCCGCCACGCCGGGAGCTGGGGGACCTCTCCTCGCCGGCCGCCATGCAGCTCGCCCGGTCGCTCCGGCGCAACCCCAAGGCCATCGCCCAAGAGCTGGCCGGCGCGCTCGCGCGGCCGGCGCTCGTGCGGGACGTGCAGGTGCAGGGGGCCGGCTTCCTCAACTTCTTCCTCGACCGGCGCGCCTTCGCCGCCGCCCTGCTCGACGCCGCGCTGCTCGGCGGCGGCCTGCCCCGCGGGGGCAAGGTGGTCATCGAGCACACCAACATCAACCCCAACAAGGCGGCCCACATCGGCCACCTGAGGAACGCCGTGCTCGGGGATGTCCTGGGCCGCTCGCTCAAGAGCCTGGGCTTCCCCGTCGAGATCCAGAACTACATCGACGACACCGGCGTCCAGCTCGCCGACGTGGTGGTGGGCTTCATCGACCTGCGCGGCATGTCCGCCGCCGAGGTGGCGGCCGTGCCCGAGCCTTTCGACTACTACTGCTGGGACCTCTACAGCGAGGTCGGCCGCTGGCACGAGGGAGACCCCGAGCGGCAGCGCCACCGCCGCGAGACGCTGCACGAGCTGGAGATCGGCCAAGGAGAACGGGCCGGGATGGGCCGGCTGGTGGCCCGGCGGATCGTCTCCCGCCATCTCGCCACCATGCGCCGCCTCGACGTCTCCTACGACCTGCTCACCCACGAGAGCGACATCCTGGGGCTCCAGTTCTTCGAGCGGGCCTTCGGACGGCTCAAGGAGAGCGGCGCCGTCCGCCTGGAGAAGGAGGGGAAGAACGCCGGCTGCTGGGTGATGCCCCTGGCGCAGTCCGCGGAGTTCGCCGGCCTGGAGGACCCGGACAAGGTCATCATCCGCTCGGACGGCACGGTGACCTACGTCGGCAAGGACATCGCCTACCAGCTCTGGAAGTTCGGCCTGCTGGGCTGCGACTTCGGCTACCGTTTCTGGCAGCAGGAGGGGGTCTGGGAGACGACGCAGACCGGGGTCGAGGGGCACCCGGTCTTCGGCCACGCCTGTCGGGTCTACAACGTCATCGACGTGCGCCAGAGCTATCTGCAGAAGATCGTCCGCGCCGGCCTGCAGGCCCTGGGCCACGCCGCCGAGGCTGAGCG
The DNA here is from genome assembly GCA_036399915.1 of Thermoanaerobaculia bacterium. GTDB lineage: Bacteria > Acidobacteriota > Thermoanaerobaculia > Multivoradales > UBA5704 > DATARR01. The sequence continues at coordinate 35,340 of DASWME010000266.1, read as the reverse complement.
CTCCACCCACTTCGCCTACGAGATGGTGGCCCTCTCGCCGGCCACCGCCCGCCAGCTCGGCTTCCTCGACGAGGCCGAGGGGGAGGAGAAGTTCCTGGAGATGTCCGGCCGCAAGGGGATCGGCGTCAAGGCGGACGACCTGATCGACCAGCTCGTGGTCAAGGCCCGCGAGGAGATCGCCAAGCGCAACCGCGACCTCGGGGACGCCGAGCTGGACGGCCTCGCCCGCCAGATCGCCACCGCCGCCCTGCGCTTCTTCATGGTCAAGGCGACCAACAACCGGGTCATCGCCTTCGACTTCGACGAGGCCCTGAACTTCGAGGGGGAGTCCGGCCCCTACCTCCAGTACTCCCTGGTGCGGGCCAAGAACATCCGCCGGCGCCTGGAGCAGGAGGGGCTCGCGGCCGACGTCTTCGCCGACGAGGTCGCCGCCCTGCCCCACGAGCTGTGGAGCGAGGACCTGTGGGACCTGATCCTGGAGGTCGCCCAGACCGGCGAGACCGTCGAGAAGGCCACGGATACCCTGGAGCTGTCGCTCGCCGCGCGCCATGCGCTGGAGCTCGCGCAACGGTTCAACGCCCTCTACCACCGCCACCCCATCCTCCAGGAGAAGGATCCGCAGGTGCGCGCCGTACGACTCGCGACGGTGCAGATCTTCCGCCGCGGTCTGGAGACCCTGGGGGAGCTGCTGGGCATTCCCGTGCCGGAGAAGATGTGACATGGAAGCCGACGGCCGTCCCCGCAACAAGCCGACCTCGCCCTGGGTATACGTGGGCTGCGGCTGCGGCCTCGCCGTGCTGCTCGCCCTGGCCGGCCTGACCGGCCTGACCTGGTGGGGTGTGCAGAAGGGCAAGGAGTTCGAGAGGAACTTCAAGGACCCGCAGGCCCGCGCCGCCAAGACCCGGGAGGTTCTCCCCTACCGCGAGCTGCCCGCCGGCTACCACCCCGCGGGATCCTTCTCCATCCCGTTCCTAATGGACGTCGCCATCCTGAGCGACGAGGAGCCCACGGCGGACAAGGCGCCGAAGGCCGGAGAGCAGGCGGAATTCAGGGAGCGCGGCTTCGTCTACATGAACATGCGCCGCCTGCGGGACAATCGGGAGAAGATGGAGCGCTTCCTCCGCGGGGAGGCTCCGCCGCCCGACGAATCCCCCTGGCAGCAGTCCAACGTGAACTTCGATCCCAAGCAGGTCATCGGCCGTGGCGCCGTGGAAACCGGCGGCCAGCAGGTCCTCTACGCGGCCTCCCGGGGCGAGATCTCCAGGAAAGATCACCGTCACGAGGAGGGGATCGTCACCATGGTGATGCCCCGGTGCCCGGACGACCGCCTCCGCTTCGGGCTCTGGTTCGGCCCCGACCCCTCGCCGGACAAGCCGATCCACGAAGCCGACTACGCCGGCACCAACGCCGACCCGGCGGCGATCCAGGAGTTCCTCTCACATTTCCAGCTCTGCGGGAAGTAGGCCGGTCTCAGCTCGCGGCCCCCTTTCTCCGTTCGTCCCATCGCCGGTGCATCCACAGCCACATCTCGGGGTGGGCGCGGATGTCCTCTTCGGCGACCTCCAGATAGCGACGGGTCAGGTCCGCCACCACCCCGTCGTCGTCCTTGCCGTCTTTTCCCTCGGGAGGCAGGATGGCCGGCCGCACCACGACGCGGTAGCGGCCGGCGGGCTCAGGGTAGGCGGCGATGGGCACCACGGCGGCGCCCGTGCGCAGGGAGAGGCGGGCGAGGACCGAGCTGGTGAGGGCCGGGCGGCCGAAGAAGGGGACGGCGATCCCCTGCTTCTCCTGCACCCGCTGGTCGATGAGGATGCCGACCCGCCCGCCGGCGCGCAGCACCTCCAGCATCCTGCGCGCGGCGCCCCGCTTGGGAATGACGGCGTTGCCGAAGCGCTCGCGCAGAGCGCGTAGCTCGCGGTCGAGCCAGGGGTTGTCGGCGGGGCGGACCACGGTGTCCATGCGGCCGCGGGTGAGACCGATGAGGGGAGGAACCAGCTCCCAGAGTCCCAGGTGGGCGGAGAGGATGAAGATCCCCCTGCCCCGCCGCTCGGCTTCCTCCAGGTTCTCCCAGCCGCGCAGGCTCATGCGGTGGCACAGGTCCCGGGCGTCGAAGCGGGTCGAGGAGATGGCGTCGCAGAGGGCGGTCCCGAAGTGGCGGAAGCACTCCGCGACCAGGCGTCGGCGCTCGGCCTCGGGGATCTCCGGCAGGGCGAGGGCCATGTTGCGCCGGGCCACCTCGCGGTGCCGGCGGTCGAGCGCGTGGGCGAGGCCGCCGAGCCCCCGGCCGAACGAGCGCGCCGCGGCGTGGGGCAGCGCCCGCAGGAATCCCTTCAAGGCCAGGTAGAAGGCGTACTCCACACGGTGGCCGACGGGATGGTTCTTCATGAGGCGCGGTCCGCCGGACCCCAGATCGGCGCCCTGTCCTCTGGGGAGGGCGTTTTTTCTCCGGGGGAGGGTCTCCCGGCCCGGAGGAGGGTCCCCAGACGCGGAGGAGGGTCCCCGGGCGTGGAGGAGGGTCCCCAGGTGCGGAGCAGGATCCCCAGGCGCGGAGCAGGGTCCCCAGGCGCCGGGCAGGGTCCCCCGCTGCCGGGCAGGGTCCCCCGCTGCCGAGCAGGGTCTTCCAGCGCAGCGCAGGATCCCCACACTTTGGGCTGAGATCTCACCGGGCGATCCTCCGCAGGCCGTCGATCTCTCCGTCCAGCCACTCCCAGAACGCCGGCTCGGGCTCGGCGCGGATGGGCAGCTCGGCCAGGGGGACGTCCAGCCGGCCATGGAGCTTGACGCGGTCCTTGGAGGTGGTGAGCACGGCCCGGGCGCCGCTCGCCCGCCAGGCTTCCTCGATCCGGGCGAGGCTCGCCGCGGGATAGCGGTGGTGATCGGGAAAGCGCAGCTCGCCCAGGATCTCGTACCCCAGCCTGCGAACGCTCGCTACGAAGTTGTCCGGCCGGGCGATGGCCGTCACCAGGAACACCGGGGAGCCCGGGGGAACCGGCGAGCCGTCCGCGGTCCGGGCTACCCCCGGCACGGTGCGGCTGGCGAAGCCGGGGCCGGTGAAGCCGTATGGGCGCAACGCCGCGGCCAGCTCGGCGCCGCGGCCATCGAACTCCGGAGACCCTGTCAGGATCGCCGCGTCGGCACGGGACATCGCGGCGAGCGGCTCGCGCAGGCGGCCGGAGGGGAGGAGGCGCCCACCCCCGAACGGGTCGGCCGCGGGGAAGGCGACGAGGTCGAGGTCGCGGTGGAGCCGCAGGTGGGAGAAGCCGTCGTCGAGCAGGAAGAGGTCCGGCGCCGGCTCCAGGCGGCGGAGGGCCTGGACGCCGGCCCGGTGCCGGTCGGGGCCCACCACGACGGCGACTCCCGGCAGCTCGCCGGCCAGGAGCACGGGCTCGTCGCCCGCCACGAGAGGGCCCAGGAGCGGCCCCTCGCCGGCGCTCACCATCCTTACGCCGCGGCCCCGGCCGGCGTAGCCGCGCGACAGGACGCAGACGGCGAGCCCGCGCTCCCGCAAGTGGGCGGCGACGGCGGCCACCAGCGGCGTCTTGCCGGAGCCCCCCCAGTGGAGGTTGCCCACGCTCACCACCGGCCGCGGCAGGCGCCGGGCGCGCTCGCGGTACCACCGCCGCCGGAGGCGGTGGGCGCCGCCGTAGAAGAGCTGCCAGGGGGAGGTGGGGGGCGAGGGGGCCTTCATGCCTCTTTTTTGTAGACATTGGCGAGGACAGATTCCAGCATCTCCAGCGTTCTCGCCAGGGCGCCGCGGTTCTCCGTCACGAGCCGCAAGGCGCGCTCCCCCGTATCCTTTGCAGCGGCCGGGTCGTCCAGCCACTCCCGCCAGGCCGCCGCCAGCTCCCGGGCGTCCGCCACCCGGCGCCAGGCGCCGGCCCGGTCGAACTCTCCGGCCATGTCGCGGAAGTTGTGCATGGAGGGGCCCGCGGCCAGGGGCACGCCGAAACGGGCTGGCTCCAGCGGGTTGTGTCCGCCGGTGGGCACCAGGGTGCCGCCGATGAAGGCCGCGGCAGCGAGACGGTAGAGGCCGGCCAGCTCCCCGAGGCTGTCGAGCAGCACCACCGCCGGCCGCTCCGGGCCTGAACCCGAAGGAGCAGTCAGGGCGGTGCGGCGGACGGCGTCGATCCCCCGCGAGCGCAGCAGGGCATCCACTTCGTCCCAGCGCTCGGGATGGCGCGGCGCCAGGACGAGCAACGCCCGCTCGCCGCCGCCGGCGTCCAGGAAGGCGTCGAGCACCGCTCCCTCCTCGCCTGCCATGGTGGAGCCGGCGAGCAGGAGGGGACGGCCCGCGGCCAGCCCCCGCAGCCCTTCCTCCAGCTCGGGGCTGCGCGGCGGCTCGGGGGACTCGTACTTGAGGTTGCCGGTGACGGCGATCCGTCCGGGATCGACCCCCAGGGCGGCGAGCCGGTCGCGGTCCTCTCTGCTCTGCACGCCGAAGCGGTCCACGCCAGAGAACAGGGTGCCCAGCAGGGGACGCAGGCGCCGCATCCGCCGGAAGCTCCGGTCGCCTACCCGGCCATTGATGACGGCGACCGGGAGCGCGCGGCGCCGGGCTTCCCGCAGGAGCAGAGGCCAGTAGTCCCCCTCCACCAGCACCAGGGCACGCGGCTCGTGACGGCGGAAGAACCGCTGGACGGCGAAGCCGAGGTCGAAGGGGAGGTACGCCACCTCGGCGCGGCCGGCGAAGGCGGCCCGCGCCCGCTCCTGGCCGCTGGGAGTGACGGTGGTCACCAGCAGGGGGACTGCGGGCGGCAGGGCCCGCGCCAGGGTGGCGGCGACCGCCACCTCGCCCACGGAGACCGCGTGCACCCAGAGGGCGCCCCGCGCGCCGCCCGATCCGGCGGCCCGGCCGAGCCGGCCGCTCAGGGTGGGCAGGTAATGGCTCCCCCGCCGGGCGAGCAGGAAGGGTCCCGCCACGGCCAGGGCGGCCCCGGCCGCGAGCTGGTAGAGTCCCCAGAGGACGGATCGCATCCCGCGCGGCAGTATAATGGCTCGTCCGGGGCCTAGACGCTCCGCGGGGTACCTCCGTATACACCAATGACTATGCTCGAGCTCGTCCACTCCAGCCGGCTTTCCAGCACGCCTCAGCGCGCGCCCTGGGCCGAGGTGTCCGATCGCGAACTGCTGATGGCCATCCGCGACGGGGACGAAGCGGCGCTCAACGAGCTGATCGGCCGCAAGACCAAGGCGCTGCTCCAGCTCTGCCAGCGCATCCTGGGCGACCTCGAGGAAGCCCGGGACGTCGTCCAGGTCACCTTCTTCAAGGTCTGGGAGAACCGGCGGAAGTTCGACGACCGCTGGGCCCCCAACACCTGGATCTACCGCATCGCGAGCAACCTGGCCATCGACCACCTGCGGTCGCGCAAGTGCCGGGAGAAGAGCCAGGAGCCGGTACGGCAGCACCTGCAGCAGGTGGCCGATACGCGCTCCCGCCGCGACCTGGCGCGGCTGCAGCGGAGCGACGTGGCGACGATCTTCCGCGAGCTCTCCGCCGGGCTCTCCGAGAAGCAGCGGGTGATCTTCCTGCTGCGCGAGCTCGAGGGGCTGTCGTGCTCCGAGGTGGCCGCGATCCTCAACTGCCGGGAATCCACGGTCCGCAATCACCTGTTCAATGGCCGGAAGTACCTGCGCCGGGAGCTGCTCCGGCGCTATCCCGAGTACGCCGGCGGCTTCACCCCCGGCGGGGACGGGGAGGAGGCGCGGTGAGCTGCCCGGACTGGAACCGTCTCGCGGCGTGCCGGGACGCCGATCCCGAGGGCTGGACCGAGGCGGTGGAGCATTTCGATGCCTGCCCGCAGTGCCGGCGGGACGCCCTGAAGGCCGATCCCCTGCTGGCCTTCCGGCGGCTGCCGGCGGCGGAGCTGACCCCCGCCCAAGAGCGCTCGGAGGTCGAGGCGGTGCGCCAGGCGGTGGCCGCCATGCGCACGGCCCGGCGGCTCGAGTCGCGGCGGAGCTTCGCCGGCTGGCGGCGCTGGGCCGCCGCGGCGGTGCTGGCCGTGGCCGCCCTGTCGGTGGGCCGCGACAAGGCCCCGCGGGTGGAGCGCGCGGCGTTCGTTCCGTCGCCCGCGCCGGCTGCGGCGCCCGCCGCGGCGACGCTGGACGTCCTGAACCGGCCCGCGGCCCGGGTCTACCACATGAACGGCGAGGGGATCTCGGTCTTCATGGTCGTCGACGAGAGCCTGGATGTCTGACCGGTGCCTTGATGCCTGGACTCGCCCCTTCCGCCGCGCTCTACGCCGGCCCGAGCGCTCCCGTCCCGTCTCGCGGTAGACTCCCGAGCATTCCCGTGTCGCCCGTGCGCCGCTCCGTCGCGAGCCTGTTCCTGGTTCTGGCCCTGGGCTCGGCCCTGCCGGCCTGGCCGCAGGCGCCGGCGCCGGGAGAGGTCGTGGTGCGGGGGTACACGTTCAGGTACCAGCGCGCCGGCGAGGCGGTCTCGCTGGTCTACCCGCTGCTGTCGCCGCGCGGGACGGTCGAGTTCCAGCCCGCGAGCAACACGCTGGTGATCCGCGATACCCAGGCGGCGGTCAACCGCATCGTGCCGGTGCTGCGCAACTTCGACCATCCGGCGCGGCCCCTGCGGCTGGACGTGGTCGTCGTCCGTGCCCGCCGCGCCCCGGCGGTGTCGCCCCAGTACCAGCACTCGGACCTGCCGGACTGGCTGACCAAGCGGCTGCACAGCCTGCTGGCGTACGACATCTTCGAGAGGCAGGCGCAGGCCCAGCTCGCGGGGCTCGAAGGGCAGTGGGTGGTCTACGAGCTGGGCCCGGAGTACAAGGTGAGCTTCCGCTTCGGCACCCTGCTGGAGGACCAGCGGCTCAAGCTCTCGAACTTCCGGGTCTTCCGGCGGGTCGAGGGCCGGGAGTCGAACCTGGTGCAGAGCACCCTGACGCTGGCGCTCGACCAGACGATCAGCCTGGGCCTCGCCAAGAGCGAGGAGAGCCGCGAGGCGCTGATGCTCGTGCTGACCCTGCGGGAAGGCCGCTGAAGGGACGAAAGAGAAAGGAGATTCGGCAGCGATGCAGTTCATCTGTCGGGTGGGAACGCCGGACGGCCGGGTGCTGGAGGAGGTGTTCACGGCCAGCGACGAGACGGCCCTGCGCAGCGACCTCGGCAAGCGCGGCTACCACCTGTTCGAGGTGCGCCGCCGCGGGGTGGCTCCCAGGCTCGCCGTGCCGACGTTCGGCCGGCGCCGACGCATTCCGGTGCAGGAGTTCCTGGTGTTCAACCAGGAGCTGGCGGCGCTGCTCAGGGCCGGCCTCCCCCTGCTGCAGACCCTGGACCTGATGTTGGAGCGGATGCACAATCAGCACTTCCGGTCGGTGCTGGCGGACGTGCGCGACCGGGTCAAGAGCGGCTCGGACCTCTCCGAGGCCTTCGCCGCCTACGGCGACCTGTTCCCGCGGCTCTACCCGTCGTCGCTCAAGGCGGGCGAGCGCAGCGGCGAGCTGGAGCTGGTCATCCGCCGCTTCATCCGCTACATGCGGCTGGTGCTGGAAGCCCGCCGGCGGGTCATCTCGGCGCTGGTCTACCCGATCGTCCTGGTGTGCCTGTCGATCGCCATGATCGCGGTCATGGCCATCTACGTGGTGCCCAGGTTCATGGGCTTCTTCTCGGAGCTGGGCACGGACCTGCCGCTGATCACCCGGGTCGTGCTCGCCATCTCGACCTTCGCCAGCAGGAACTGGGTGCTGCTCCTGGCGGCGATCGTCCTCGGGACGATCGCGTTCCGCTCCTGGGCCCGCACAGACGCGGGGCGGCTCGCCATGGACCGGCTGCGGCTGCGCATCCCGCTGCTGGGAGCGGTGTTCCACCGCTTCGCGCTGTCGGAATTCTGCCGCTCGCTCTCGACGTTGCTGGCGGGAGGCATTCCGCTGGTGCCCGCCTTCGAGACGGCCATCTCCTCGGTGGGCAACGCCTTCGTGCGCGAGCGGCTCGATCCGACCGTCCAGATGGTGCGGGAGGGCAAGCCCTTCTACGCGGCGCTCGAGAAGAGCGCGGTCTTCACCGAGATGTCCATCGACATGGTGAAGGTGGGAGAGGCCACCGGATCGCTCGACGAAATGCTGAGCAGCGTCGCGGACTTCCTGGACGAGCAGGTGGAGACCCGGATGCAGCGGCTGCTGTCGCTGGTGGAGCCGTTGATGCTGGTGTTCATGGGCATCATCATCGCGATCCTGCTGATCTCGATCTATCTGCCCATGTTCTCGATGATCGGCAGCGCGAAGTTCTAGCACCCTGTTTCAGGGGGACACCGGCGCCGGGCGCCGCGGTCTCCTGGAGTGGTTTTCCCCGTTTCGAGGAGTTTTAAAATGGCAGTCATCAACGGCAGGACGGCGGTTCAGGAGAAGGAGCTCGAGGCCGAAACCGTCGAGCAGGCGCGGGCGCGCCTGGCCCAGGAGCGGCACGAGGCCGAGGCCTTCGCCGAGCGCTACGGGCTCGAGTTCGTCGACATGACCCACTTCCGGATCGAAAACGACCTGTTCCGCCGGGTGCCGTTCGAGCTGATGCTGCGCTACGGCTTCATCCCCGAGGCGCAGCTCGACGGCCGCCTGTCGGTGGTGATGGCGGACCCTTCGGACGTGGTGAAGATCGATGAGATGGAGCTGCTGCTCGGCCAGCCGGTCGAGGTCAAGGTCGGCGTGCGCTCGGCCATCGAGGAGATCCTGCAGAAGTCGGAGAGCGCCCAGCGCGTGCTCGACGAGGCATCGGAGGACTTCCGCATCCAGCTCGTCCAGGAGGACGAGGAGGGCGAGGAGGTCCTGTCGATCGACCGCATCACGGCCGACACCAGCCCGATCATCAAGCTGGTGGACTCGACGATGTTCAACGCCATCCAGCGCCGGGCCTCGGACATCCATATCGAGACGCGGGAGAGCGAGGTCATCATCAAGTACCGCATCGACGGCGTGCTCTACCAGGCCATGGAGCCGATCGACAAGCGGCACCACCAGACGATCATCAGCCGCATCAAGGTGATGTCCGAGCTGGACATCTCCGAGAAGCGCATCCCCCAGGACGGCCGCTTCAAGCTGCGCCTCAAGGGGCGGACGATCGACTTCCGCGTCTCCATCATGCCCTCGGTGCACGGCGAGGACTGCGTCATTCGCATCCTCGACAAGGAGTCGATGAACAAGGAGTTCAAGCACCTGCGCCTCGACATCCTCGGCTTCGACGAGGAGACGCTGCGCAAGCTCCGCAAGTTCATCCGCGAGCCGTACGGCATGGTGCTGGTCACCGGCCCCACCGGCTCGGGCAAGACGACGACGCTCTACGCGTGCCTGTCCGAGATCCAGTCCTCGGAGGACAAGACCATCACCATCGAGGACCCGGTGGAGTACCAGCTCAAGGGGATCACCCAGATCCCGGTCAACGAGAAGAAGGGGCTGACCTTCGCCCGCGGCCTGCGCTCCATCCTGCGGCACGACCCGGATAAGATCATGGTGGGCGAGATCCGCGACGAGGAGACGGCGCAGATCGCCATCCAGTCCGCGCTCACCGGCCACCTGGTGTTCACCACGGTGCACGCCAACAACGTGGTGGACGTGCTCGGCCGGTTCCTCAACATGAACGTGGACCTCTATAACTTCGTCTCGGCGCTCAACTGCGTGCTGGCGCAGCGCCTGGTGCGCAAGATCTGCCTCCATTGCAAGCAGGCGCTCAAGCTGCCCGCTCAGCTCCTGGAGGAGAGCGGGCTCGACCCGGGGGTATACTCCGACTTCACCTTCTACGAGGGCCGGGGGTGCATCGAGTGCAACGGCACGGGGTTCCATGGCCGCGTCGCCGTCTCCGAGCTGCTCGACCTGTCGGACCACATCCGCGAGCTGATCCTGGACCGCCGGCCGGCGTCCGAGATCAAGCGCGCCGCCAAGGAAGAGGGAATGACCTTCCTGCGCGAGTCGGCGCTCGAGATGGTCTTCCGTGGAGTGACGACGCTGCGTGAGATCAACAAGGTCACCTTCGTTGATTGACCGGTTCCTGGGCTTCGACCCGGTGCCGGTGCCGCCGCACGTCTTCTCGCTCGACGAGGAGCGGCTGCGCTACGGCCAGTTCACGCGCGACCGCCACGGCTTCCGCCTGCGCGCCTTCCGCGAGGCGGCCCTGCCGCGCGACCCCTTCCAGCACGGCCCCCTCGGCGGGCCGCCGCGCGATCCCACGGCTTTCCGGGAGCTGGTGGCGGGTCTGGTGAAGAGCATCTCTGGCGGGGTGCGGGACGCCTCCCTGGTGCTGCCCGACACCTGGCTGCGCGTCACCTTCACCGAGAGCGGCGAGCTGCCGAAGACGGCCGACGCCGTGGACGAGGTGCTGCGCTGGAAGCTCCGCCGCCTGGTGCCCTTCCGTGTGGACGACCTGCGGATCGGCGCCACCGAGGTGTCGCCCATCCCCGGGCAGGAGGAGCCGCGCCGGCTGCTGCTCGGCTTCGCCGTCGAGCAGCTCCTCTCGCAGGTGGAGGACGCCTTCGCCGCCGCCGGGGTGCGGATCGGCCAGGTGACCAACGCCAGCCTGTCGCTGCTGGCCGCCGTCGGGCCCGCTCCGGCCGGTTCCTTCGCGGCGCTGGTGCTGGTGGGGCGCGAGGGCTATACCCTGATCTTCGCCAATGGAGCCGAGCCGGTGCTCCACCGCTACAAGGGCTTTACCGGCAACCTGCCCGAGGCGTCGCGGACGAGCTTCGTCGGCCGCGACCTGCGGCTGACCCGCAACTTCCTCGACGAGCACTTCCCCGGCTCCGCGGTCGGCCCGGTGCTGCTGCTGGCCCCACCGGAGGTCGAGCCGGCCTGGCTCGACCGGCTGGCGGACGGGCTCGGGACCCCCGCAGCCCCGCTGGACGGGCGGCACCTGCCCGCGCTGCGCGTCGAGGAGGCGAGCGTGCCCGCCTGGCGCGACCTCGCCCCCATGCTCGGCGCGGCCCGGCAGGAGGTGGCATGAGCACGGTGGACAATGCCCCTCCCGAGACCGCGGCGGTCGCGCCGCGCCCGGCCGCTCCGCCGGCCCCCGCTGCCGCGCCCGGCCGCATGGAGCCGCTCAACCTCGCGCGCCGGCCGTTCCGCAACAGCCGTCCGGTGGTGCGGGTCTCCATGATCCTCTGGCTGCTCGGCCTGGCCCTGCTGCTGGGCAACGTGTCCCTGTTCCGGGGATACCTCACCAGCTCGGCCGACAAGCGGCAGCAGATCGACCGGGGTGAGGAGGAGATCGACCGCCAGCGGGATGTCACGCGGCAGGTCCAGGGCCGCCTCGACAGCATCGACCTCGAGAGCCTGAACCAGAAGGTCGACTTCCTGAACCAGAAGATCGCTGAGCGGACCTTCTCCTGGAACCTGCTGCTCGACCGCCTGGCCGCGGTGCTGCCGAACGACGTGCGCCTGACCCGCCTGGCGCCGCAGACCGGCGAGCAGGCGAAGCGGGAGCTCGAGCGGCGCACCCGGGAGACCCGGAGCCTTCGCCCCGGCGAGGAAAACGAGATTCTGCTGATGATCACCGGCGAGAGCCGCAGTGACGGAGCGCACTTCCGGTTCGTAGACAATTTGTTCGACCATCCCGCTTTCAGGGAGCCGAACCTGACCCGCGAGGAGCGCTCGGAAGGAAACGTCGTGAAGTTCGAGCTCAACGTCCGCTACAACCCGGGTGGCGGCCCCCAGCCCGTCGTGGAGGAGGAGGCGCCCGTCGTCGAGGAGGCGCCGCCGGGGAGCATCCCCGGAGCGACCGCTCCGGCCGTGCCCTCGCCCCGCGCGCCGCGCCCTCCCGGAGGCCGGCCGTGAGGTCTCCCGGCGAGATCTGGCGCCAGCGCCTCTGGGTCTGGCTGCCGGCCCTGCTCTTCTTCCTGCTCAACGCCGGAGCGTTCGCCGTCTACAAGCTGGGCTACGCCGGGCGCGTCGAGTCCCTGCAGGAGACGCTGGGAGCCCAGGAGAAGACGCTCGCGGACCTCAAGGCGAAGCAGCGGGAGGCCCAGACCATGCTCGCCCGGGTGCGCACGAACGAGCAGCAGGTCGAGCAGCTCTACGCCGACCGCCTCTCCACCCGCAGCCGGCGCCTGACCGGCGTCACCGCGGAGGTCAAGGAGCTGGCCAGGAAGGCCGGCCTGGAGCCCAGGTCGCTCTCCTATCCCGAGGAGGTGATCGAGGAGTTCGGCCTCATCAAGCGGTCGTTCGTCTTCACCGTCGAGGGCACGTACGTCGAGCTGCGCAAGTTCATCAACCTGCTCGAGGTCTCCCGCTCCTTCCTCTCCGTCGACGAGGCGACGGTGGCCAGCAACGCCTCCGAGGGACCGGAGCTGCGCGTCGACCTGAAGATCTCGACCCTGTTCGCCAGGGACGAGGACGCCGGCGCCGCCGTGCCCGCGGTGCCCGGCGCGGCCCGCACCGCCCGCGCGGTGCCGGGAGGGGAGTCGTGAGCGGCGGCGGCACGCGGCAGCGCAACCTGCTGATCGTCCTGGGCGTCCTGGTGGTGATCGCGGCGTGGCGTTATCTCGGGCCGGTGCTGGGCCTGACCGGCGGGGAGGACGAGGACTTCGCCGCCCCCAGCGCGGAGCGGACGGCCGGCGACGTCGAGGACGCTGGCGAGCCCGCGCCAGCGCGCCCCCTCTCCCGTCGCGGGAGGGACGAGCACCACGGCGCCCGTCCAGGAGACCAGGTGTCGGTGCTGCGCATGGCGGACCTCGACCGCGTGCCGCCGACCCTGGTGGCCGGGCGCGATCCCTGGCGCTTCGTCGATCCGCCGCCGCCACCGCCGCCGGCCCCCCCTCCCCCACCCTCGGCGGAGGAGCTGCGGCGCCAGGAGGAGGCGCGCCGGCAGGCCGAGGAGGCGGCGCGGCGGGCTGCGGAGGAGGCGGCGCGCCTGGCGGCCATCCCCAAGCCGCCCGACTTCACCCTGGAGTACCTGGGCAACTTCGGCCCCCCAAACCGGCGGATCGCCGTCTTCACCAACGGCAAGAAGATCTATAACCTCCAGGAGGGGGAGACGATCGAGAACAAGTTCATCGTGGCCCGCATCGGCTACGAGTCCGTGGACATTGGTTTCGTGGGCTTTCCCGACACGCCCGCGAAGCGAGTGGGCGTGCGTCGCCGCTAGGCGGAGGAACCTTTGAAGATGCGTGACCTCATCGTCCGGATATCGATCCCCCTGCTCGTGCTCGGCGCGCTCGGGACACTGGCCGGCTGCACCAGCTACTCGAGCTACCGGCAGGGCGAGATCGCCGCTCAGCTCGGCAAGTGGGACGACGCCGTGCTGGCCTACATGAAGGCCCTGGAGAGCGACGCGAACAACATCACCTACCGGGCCGCCCTGCTGCGCGCCAAGATCAAGGCCTCGCAGGTGCACTTCGAGAAGGGCCAGGAGTTCGAGAAGGCGGGGGTGATCGAGCGCGCGCTCGTCGAGTACCAGCAGGCCGTGCAGCTCGATCCCACGAACCAGTACGCCAAGGCGCAGCTCGAGCACGTCCACCGGGCCTACATCGCCCAGAAGCAGAGCCGGGGCCTGGAGACCATCGATCAGATGAAGCAGAAGAGCCGCGGCACCCGACCGCAGCCACCGGTCCTCAACCCGCGGTCAAACCAGCCGATCTCGCTCGAGTTCCCCCAGCCGGTGTCGATCTTCTCGATCTACCGCGCCCTCGGCCAGGCGTTCGGCATCAACGTCCTGTTCGATCCCAACCTGCGGGACCAGGAGATCGCGATCGACTTGAAGGACGTCACCGCCCAGGCGGCGCTCGAGACCCTGATGCGCGCGGCCGGACACTTCTACAAGGTGATGGACGAACACTCGATCATCATCGCCCAGGACACGCCGCAGAACCGCCGCACCTACGAGGACCTGGTGATCCAGACCTTCTTCCTCTCCAACGCCGAGGTCAAGGACATGCTGACGATCCTGCGCAGCCTGATCGACGCGCGCAAGATCGCCACCAACGAGCAGTTGAACGCCATCATCCTGCGCGACACGGCCGACAAGGTGAAGGTGGCCGAGCGCATCATCGAGTCGAACGACAAGTCCAAGGCCGAGGTGGTGATCGACGTCGAGCTGCTGCAGATCAACACCGCGCGCCTGCGCGAGCTGGGGGTCAGCCTCTCCAGCTACTCCGTCGGCCAATCCCTGGACCTCGGCACCTCCACCGGCGGCACGGGCGGGACCGGCGGCACCGGCACGACCACCCCCAGCGGCGTGCGCCTCTCCGACCTGGAGTTCATCAACCAGAGCAACTGGATCCTGACCATCCCGAGCTTCCTCTACAACTTCGTCAAGACCAACGCCGACGCCCAGCTCCTGGCCAAGCCGCAGCTGCGCATCACCGAGGGGGAGAAGGCGAGCCTGACCATCGGCGACCGCGTGCCGATCCCGCTGACCACCTTCAACACCCAGAACGTCGGCGGCCAGGGGGGCATCATCCCCATCACCTCCTTCCAGTACCAGGACGTGGGCATCCGCATCGACCTCGAGCCGCGGGTCCACCACAACCAGGAGGTGACGCTCAAGGTCAAGGTGGAGGTGTCGAACCTCACCGGACAGGTCCAGGGGGCGGCCGGCCAGTCGCAGCCGATCATCGGCACCCGCACGATCGACTCGGTGATCCGCCTGCAGGACGGCGAGACCAACTTCCTGGCCGGCCTGATCCGCACCGACGAGAACAACTCCGACCAGGGCGTGCCCGGCCTCTCGGAGATCCCGCTCCTCGGCCGGCTGTTCTCGAACAAGCGCAACCAGGTCCAGCGGACCGACGTCATCCTGACGCTGACGCCGCACATCATCCGCAACGCCGAGATCACCCAGGAGGACCTGGAGCCGATCTGGGTCGGCACCGAGGCCAACATCACCTTCCGCGGCGGCAGCCCGCGCGTCGAGTCCGAGGTCGAGGGGCCGTTCGACACCACCGAGGGGACGCCCGAGGAGATCCAGGACGCCATCCGCCGCCGGCTGCAGCGGCTGCCGCGCGGGCTGCGCCCCGGCGAGGAGGGCGAGGAGGAGCCCCTGCCGCCCGATCAGGTGCCGCCCCAGCAGCCGCCCGGCGGAGTGAACCTGGTGCCGGCCACGCCGCCGTCCGACATCTTCCGGCAGCCCACGCCGCCCCCACCGGGGACACCGCCCCCGCCGCCGGAGGAAGAGGAGCCGCCGGCGGGCCTGGTCTCGCAGCGGCCGGCGTCCGGCACGGCCGCCCTCGCCGTGAAGGCGGCGGTCCCCGCCTCCTACCAGGCGACCGCCGCTCCAGCCGCCGCGGCGGCTCCGGCGGTGCGCCTCTGGCTCACCCCCGGCAGGCTGACCGTGGCTCCGGGCGACACCTTCGAGGTCCGCGTGCAGGCCGATGCGGGCAAGCCGGTCTCCCACCTGCCGCTGTCGCTGTCGTTCGACCCTGCGGTGCTCGCCGTCGAGAAGGTGGACGCCGGCGGCTTCCTGGGCGGCCCCGGGGAAGCCCAGGTGATGTCCGACTCCAGCCGTCCGGGGGCCCTGGTGATCGGCGCCAGCCGGCTGGGCCAGGTGCCGGGCGTCAAGGGCACGGGGACGGTGGCCCGCGTCACCTTCCGCGCCGTGGCCGCGGGCTCGAGCGAGGTGGGCTTCGACGGCAAGGCGCTCGACTCGGCCCTGCGGCCGCTCGCCGTGCGCACCCGCCCGGCCCTGGTCGAGGTGGACGGCGAGCCCGAGCCCCGGCCGCGGGCGGAGCCCTCCCGCCGGGAAGCTTCCTCCTCCCATGGGCGTTGAATAAGAGGGGACCCAAAGAACGATGCTCCACAAAGACCCGCTCCGCCCTCGCTCGCAGGCCGGCTTCACCCTGGCCGAGCTGGTCACGGTGGCCGCCGTGATGTCGGTGCTGGCGCTGGTCACCCTGCCGGTGGCCAAGTTCACGGCCAAGCGCTCCAAGGAGGCGGAGCTGCGCTACGCGCTGCGCGAGATGCGCTCGGCCATCGACGAGTACAAGCGCTACAGCGACGCGGGCCTGATCCCCGTGGACCTCGGCACCGACGGCTACCCCAAGAAGCTCGAGGTGCTGGTGGAGGGGGTGGAGATCGTCGGCCAGGTGGACAAGAAGCTGAAGCTGCTGCGCCGGATCCCCATCGATCCCATGACGGGCAAGGACGAGTGGGGCCTGCGCAGCTATCAGGACTCTCCCGACTCGACCTCCTGGGGCGGGGAGGACGTCTACGACGTCTACTCTCTCTCCCGGGGCGTCGGGCTGAACGGCGTCCCCTATCGCAAGTGGTGAGGGAGAGGAGGCAACCATGAGCAACAGCCGCCGCAGCCGGGAGCGCGGATTCACCCTGCTGGAGCTGATCGTCGTCATCGCGATCATCGGCATCCTGGCCACCATCGCCATGCCGGCCCTGGTGAGAGTGCCGCAGAAGGCCAAGGAGTCGGTCCTCAAGACCGACCTGCGGACCCTGCGCGACGTCATCGACCAGCACTACGGCGACAAGGGCCGCTACCCGACCAGCCTGCAGGTCCTGGTGGACGAGGGCTATCTGCGCAAGATCCCGATCGATCCCATCACCAAGAGCAGCGAGACCTGGGTCCCCGTCTACGAGGAGCTGGATCCGGACAACCCCCCCGCGGAGACCGAGGGCGGCGACTTCGCCCAGCCGGGGATCATCGACATCCACTCCGGAGCGCCAGGGAAAGCCCTGGACGGCACCCTGTACCAGGACTGGTGATGAACCGCCGTTCCCAGGAGAGGGCCGCCGAGGCCGGGTACAACCTGGTGGTCCTGGTCATCGCGATCGCCGTGCTCAACATCCTGGTGGCGACCATGCTGCCGATGTGGAGCACGGCCATCCGGCGCGAGAAGGAGGAGGAGCTGGTCTTCCGGGGGTTCCAGTACGCGGAAGCCATCCGCGTCTTCCACCTGCGCTACCAGCGCTACCCCAACAAGCTCGAGGAGCTGATCGAGGTCAAGCCGCGCTGCATCCGCCAGCTCTGGAAGGACCCGATGACCGAGGACGGCAAGTGGGCGCTGATCTTCCAGAACCAGGAGCAGACTCCCTTGCGGCCGCGGCAGGGCAGGCCGGGCAGGACGCCTCAGGGCCAGAAAGACGAGGAGCAGCCGCCCGGCGAGG
The DNA here is from genome assembly GCA_036399915.1 of Thermoanaerobaculia bacterium. Lineage (GTDB taxonomy): Bacteria > Acidobacteriota > Thermoanaerobaculia > Multivoradales > UBA5704 > DATARR01. The sequence continues at coordinate 18,307 of DASWME010000266.1, read as the reverse complement.
AGAACGACGAGAACGGCCGGCCGTTCGGGCCGCGCAAGGGTGAGACCGTCCAGGTCGGGCCGATCATCGGCGTCCACAGCAAGAGCAGCGAGAAGTCCCATCTCGTCTTCTTCGGCCACGAGCGCTACGACGAGTGGCACTTCACCGAAAGCATGATCCCTGGTGGCCAGCGGCAGCCCATCGGGGGGAACCCGGCGGTCGGCAATCCGAACCCGGGCGCGATAAGCTTCAACTTCTCCACCCGCTGGCTGGGGCGGCCCATGCGCTTCTTCGACCAGATGCGGGGCGGCACGGGCCCGGGGGGACCCCAGGACGGCACGCTGCCGGACGGCTCGCGCCCCGGCCAGCCGAAGCCGAAACCGGGATCGAAACCGCGCGGCTCCAATCCCCAGTGACGAGCGCATGAGGGTCCGGATCAAACGGCTCCCCGCCGCCCGCGGCCTCCCCCTCCCCTCCCACGCCTCCCCCGGCAGCGCCGGGTTCGACCTCCGCGCCGCCATCGCGGAGGAGGTGGTGCTCCGCCCCGGCGAGCGGCTGCTGGTGCCCACCGGCCTGGTGCTGGAGATCCCGCCGGGCTGGGAAGGGCAGGTCCGCCCCCGCAGCGGCCTCGCCCTGCGGCACGGCATCGGGCTCGTCAACGCCCCCGGCACCATCGACAGCGACTACCGGGGCGAGGTGGCGGTGATCCTCGTCAACCTCGGCGAGGCCCCCTTCAGCCTCAGGCGCGGCGACCGCGTCGCGCAGCTCGTCATCTCCCGCGTCGAGAGCGTCGAGTGGGAGGAGACCGAGTCGCTGAATGAGAGCGGCCGCGGGGACAGCGGGTTCGGATCGACGGGGGTGGAGTAGAGGATAGGATACGGGCCATGAAGGCCCGCCTGCGCTGGTTCGTCCTGATCCTCCTCGTCCTCTCCTGCCGCAGCGTCCCTCCAGAGCCTCCGCAAAGTCCTTCACCCTCCCAGCCCGCGGAGCCCCGCCGGGTCGTCCTGCTGAGCCTGGACGGCGCGAGCGCGGACGAGCTCCAGCGGCTGTACCGGGCCGGGGCTTTCCCGCCGGGCGGCTTTGCGCGCTTCTTCGTGGAGGGACAGGTCGCGGACCGGCTCGTGCCGGTCAATCCGACGCTCACGGCCACCAACCACATCAGCCTGGCGACCGGCTACCCGGCGGGCACGACGGGGATCGTCAGCAATACCTTCCACCGGCCGGACGCGCCCTTCCTCGAGACGGCGAGCGGCTTCGCGGCGCCTATCGACACGGAGACGCTCTGGGAGGCAGCCCGGCGCCAGGGCAGGCGCGCGGGGGTCACCACCTGGCCGGGCGCGGACGACACCGGCGAGCGCCGGCGGGCCGGCTGGGGCATGGTCTACGTCAACACGCCGGACCGCCGGGCGGACCTGATCACGCTCACGCGAGGGAACTGGGAGCCGGCGGGCGAGTTCGTCAAGGCCCAGGGGATCGAGAGCCGGTCCACGCCCCGCGGGGCGCGGGTGGAGGTCGGCTCCGGAGCGCCGGGCACGCAGACGTTCAACGTTTTGGCTGTGGACGGCACGGACGACCAGACCACCAACTACGACGGCGTGGTGGTGCTGCAGGCCCAGGGCGAGGGCCGCGCCCCGGCGAGCGCTCCGCTCACCGTGGGCGCCTGGATGGACATGCCCTGCGGGATCACTCTCACGTTCTCGTCCCCCTCCCGGGAGACGCACTGTCCGGTCAAGCTCCTCGAGCTCGATCCCAAGCTCGAACGCGCCCGCCTCTACTTCCCGGGCGTCTACCCCCTTCAGGCCTACCCGGCCGACTTCGCCGCGGCCCTCGCCGGCCAGGGGCTCGTCTGGCCCGGCCCGCCGGACGACCGTCGCCTCGCCGACTCCTGGGCCGGCCGGCCGGGCATCGACCTCGAGACCTGGACCCAGCAGGCGGAGCGCTTCGCCCGCTTCTTCGGCGACAGCCTGCTCGCCGCCGCGCAACGCCCTGACTGGGACCTGCTGATGGGCTACATACCCGTCATCGACGAGGCGGGGCACCAGCTCACGTTGACCGATCCGCGGCAGCCGGGCTTCTCCCCGGAGCGCCGGGACCAGCTCGCAGAGGCGCGGCGGCGCGTCTGGCAGGCGGTCGACCGCGAGCTGGCCCGCCTGCTCGCCGCCCTCGACCTGCGGACCACGGTGATCGCGATCGTCAGCGACCACGGCATGGCGCCGATCCATACCGCCGTCGATCCCAACGCCCTGCTGCGGGAGAAGGGACTGCTCGCCGCCGATCCCCAGGGGAAGATCCTGGAGCAGGGGACCTCCGCGTACGCCGCCGGCTCCGGTGGGGTCGTCCACGTCTACGTCGCCCCCGGCCACCACGGCCTGATCTCCAAGCTGCGCCGGCTCTTCTCCGAGTGGACGGTGGACGGCGAGCGCCTCGTCGAGCGGATCTTCACCCGCAGGGAAGCCGCCGAGGTCGCCCTCGACCACCCCAACAGCGGCGACCTGATCCTGTTCCTCCGCGAGGGGTACGGCGCTCACGGCGGCGGCTTGCGGGAGGGCCGCATCTCGTCTCCCACCCCCGTCCTCGGCATGCACGGGTACCTGAACACGCATCCGGACATGCACGGCATCTACCTGGCCCTGGGCGCGGGCATCCGCCAGGGGAGCGCAGGCACCGTGCGCACCCTCGAGGTGGCGGGCCGGGTGGCGGAGTGGCTGGGGATCGAGAGGCCAAGGCCGGTGGCTCCACAGTAACGTTGTTCCAATCACAGCCCATGGAGGCCTTCTTGGGCTCTCCTGGCACATTTATTGCCCTTTCTTCTCACCGCAAAGGAGGATCTGAACCATGGCCCAAGCCACCAAGGAAAGGGTTGTGTATCACGTGGTCCCGAACGCGTCGGGTGAGAAGTGGGTCGTCTCCCAGGAGAATGCCGAGTTCCGCAAGGAGTTCGACACCAAGGAGGAGGCGGTGGAGTTCGCCAAGGATCGTGCCCGCAAGGCCGAGCTCGGTCAAGTCAAGGTCCACAAGAAGGACGGCAACATGGAGTACGAGTCCACCTACGGCGAGGACCCGCGGCGGTCGCCGAGCTAGGGCGCGGACAGCACCTTCAGGAACGTCGCCTTCCCGTCCCCCGGCGCGTAGAAGTCCGCCAGCTCGGAGACGAGCGCATAACCGCACGAGGCGTAGAAGGCCCGGGTGGGCAGGTACTGCGGGCGGGTGGAGGTCTCGACGTAGACGCGCGTGCGGCCGGCGGACGCCATCCACTCTTCGGCGGCCTGGAGCAACGCGGCGCCGATCCGCTTTCCCTGGAAGTCCGGATGGACCACGATCCAGTAGAGGTCGGCCGCGGCGACGGTCCCCGGGATCGGTCCCCAGCACGCGTAGCCCGCCACCCGGCCGTCCGACTCGCCGACCAGGAAGCGGTACTGGCTCGCCTCCCCGTTCGCCAGCCCGTCGTCCACCAGCTCCAGGGCCACCTCGACCTCCGCGGGATTGAAGAAGCCGGTGGCGCGGACCAGCGATTCCAAGGGCACCCGGTCGGAGGGATCGAGCGAGCGGCGGATGTGGACGCCGGGATGGTCGCTCCAGCGGATGCGGGGTTCGGGAACGGCCTGGGGTGACCCTCCCACGGCGTCTGCCAGAATTCTTCTCACCACCTCCCGCGCCGTGAGGCTCGCTTTCACCGCGGCCGCCATGAACCCTGCGCCGGCGGCCAGACAAGGGTTCGCGTTCACCTCCAGGACGTACGGCTCGCCGTTCTCGTCCAGCCGCAGGTCGACCCGGGCGTAGCCCCGGAGACCACAGACCCGCCAGGCCGCCGCGGAGATCTCGCGGACCCGGCCGAGCAGGACCTCGTCGGCGGGATCCTCCGGAAAGCGGCGCACGGTATGGATGCAGGCGAAGGAGTCCTCCCGCCACTTGGCCTCGTAGCCGACGACGCGGGACATCCCTTCGGGGAATCCCTCGAAGACGATCTCGGCGACGGGCAGGACCTCGGCGCCGCCGTCCCCGGCGAGGAGCGAGACGTTGAGCTCGCGCCCGGGGAGGAAGCTCTCGGCGACGATCCCCTGGCCAGGGAAGCGCTCCACGAGGCCGCGGGCGCGGGCGAGCGCCGCTTCGCGCGTGGCGCAGACCGGGTCGCCCTCGAGGCCCAGCGAGGCGTCCTCGCAGGCGGGCTTCAGGATCCATGGCCCCGGAACCCGGTCGAGGAGCTCCGGCTTCCCGGGCTCCAGCCGGCCGCCGGGAGCGACCGGCAGCCCCGCGGCCGCAAGCAGCGCCCGGGTCGCCAGCTTGTCGGTGGTGAGCCAGAGGACGCCGGCGGGCGAGCCGGTGAAGGGCACGCCTATCAGCTCCAGCGCCGCCGCGGCGGCCGGATGGACATGGGGCACCCCCGGCGGCGCCTCCATGAGGTTGAAGACGGCCGTTCCGGGATGCGGAGAAAGGTGGCGCCAGGGCTTCCAGTCCGGCACGGCGAGCGCCCGGTGCGGGATGCCCAGCGCCTCCAGGGCGGAGGCGACCAGCTCCACCTGATCCAGGACGTCCGAGGTCGAGGGGTCGTCCCCTTCGCCCGCCGGATTGTGGAGGATGACGACCCGGGAGACGCCCCTCAGCTCCACAGCCCCCACCGCCGGCCCGAAGCCTCCACGATGCGGCCGAGCAGGTCGGGGTACGAGATCCCGGCCAGGGTGGACAGGATGGGCAGGTCCGAGTACGTCGGGTGGAGCCCGGGCAGGGGATTGATCTCCAGGAAGCACGGCTCGCCCGCCCGATCGCAACGGAAGTCCACCCGCGCCACGTCCCGGCAGGAGAGCAGGCGATAGGCCGCGAGAGCCCGCTCCCGGGCCTTGGCGGCCAGGGGCTCGCCGTCGAGCAGCCGGTAGGCCACCCGCCTCTCGAACTCCTGCTTGTTGACGGCCGTGTAATCGCCGTCCATGCCGTTCTTGAAGCAGACCTCCATCACGCCCACCACCCGCGCCTCGTCGCCGTTGCCCACGATCCCCACCGTCATCTCGCGGCCCGGCAGGTAGCTCTCCACCAGCACCGGCTGATGGAAGGCGCGCAGCAGCTCGGCGCAGACCTCGCGCAGCTCCTCACGGCTGCCGACGCGGGAGCGCCCCGTCACCCCCTTGCTGCTCCCCTCGGCCGCCGGCTTGACGAAGAGCGGCGGCTCCAGCTCCACCCCGGCCGCCGCCTCCGGATTGTCGATCACGGCGAACGGCGGCGTCGGCACGCCACCGTCGCGCACCAGCCGCTTGGCGAGCGGCTTGTCCAGCGTCAGGGCGCAGGTCAGCGGGTCCGAGAAGGTGTAAGGCTGCTCGAACAGCTCGCAGACGGCCGGCACCTGGGCTTCCCGCGAGCGGCCGCGCACCCCTTCGGCGAAGTTGAACACCAGGTCCCAGCGCTCCCCCGCCGCGAGCCGCCGGGCCAGCTCGACGCCCCGGCCCACCCGCTCCACGCGGTGACCGAGCGCCTCCAGGCCCCCGGCGAGGGAGTCCACCGTCTCCTGCTCGTCGAACTCCATCACGTCCTCGGGGGAGAACCCCGCGGCGAGGTAATCCGGCTTCAGGTCGTAGCAGAGGGCGATCCGCAACGGCTTCATCGCTACCGCCCGGCCAGGTCGACGTACGAGTACGTCTTCCCCTCCCAGTTGCGGATGCGCCAGACCCCGTCCTCGCAGCCAAGGATCGCCTCCCGCTGGATCGGCACCTTGCCGCCGCCGCCCGGCGCGTCGATGACGTAGGTCGGCACCGCGTAGCCCGTGGTGTGGCCGCGGAGCCGGGCCATCAGCTCCAGCCCCTCTTCGACCGTGGTGCGCAGGTGCCCGGTGCCGAGCACGGGATCGCACTGGTAGAGGTAGTACGGCCGCACGCGCAGCTTGAGCAGCCCGTGGAAGAGGTCGCGCAGCGCCTCCACCGAGTCGTTGACCCCCTTGAGCAGCACCGTCTGGCAGCCGAGGGGGATGCCGCCGTCCGCCAGGAGGTCGCAGGCCTCGGCCACCTCGGGCATCAGCTCCTTGACGTGGCAGAAGTGAAGGGAGAGCCAGACCCGGTGCTTGCGCAGCACCCGCACCAGCTCCGGCGTGATGCGCTGCGGCAGGAAGCCCGGGATGCGGGTGCCGATGCGCAGGAACTCGATGTGCGGGATCGCCCGCAGCCGTCCGAGCAGCTTGTCGAGCGTCGCATCGGACATCAGCAGCGGATCGCCGCCCGACAGGAGCACGTCGCGCACCTCGGTGTGCTCCTCGAGATAGGCGAGCGCCTCCTCGATGCGCCGCCCCAGCGGCTCGAGCTCGCCCTGGCTCACCAGCCGGCTGCGCGTGCAGTAGCGGCAGTAGGCGGCGCAGGTGTCGAGCACCAGGAAGAGCACGCGGTCGGGATAGCGGTGCACCAGGCCCTCGACGGGGCTCGCGCCGTCCTCGCCGCAGGGATCGGTCATGTCGCCCGGGCTCACCACCAGCTCGCTCTCCCGCGGCACCACCTGCAGACGGATGGGGCAGTCCGGATCGTGCGGATCGATCAGCGTCGCGAACTGCGGCGTGACCGCGACCGAAAACTTTTCGCTCGCCAGCAGGAGCCCTCGCCGCTCGGCCTCCGTCAGATCGAGCAACTTTTCGAACTGATCGAGGCGGGTGAGACGGTGGCGCATCTGCCAGCGCCAGTCGTTCCAGCGATCGGGATCATAGGGCTCGTTGAGGACCGCGCAGACGTCCTCGCGCCGGGTGGTCTCGATCTCTACCGAGGCGAATGCCTCCTGCTTCATCTCTATCTTCCTCCGTGAAGACGGATCAGGGCCGTGACGGGTTGAAGGGGAAATCGCCGGCTGCCATAGCCGACAACCCACCCGGATCGATCATCCGGCGGGAAAGCCCCGGGGGGCTCCGTTAACATGATCGCTTTACGTCAACCCGGATGGGGTGACACCGCAACCGGAACTGGTTACGGAAGCCTGGACTGGCGGTGGGGAGACTGCGAAGGCGATGCCGGTGGCAGACAGCCCGCGACGGAAGGTCGTGGACAGCGGGCTGTCCATGCTACTCGGAGGTTGGTCGGGTGCCACGTTCGCGTCCACGGAATTAACGATAGCGGACTTCTCTCCAGTGTCAAGGGGTATGGCGGAATTTTTTTGCACTTCGTGCGGGGCGATGGCGCTCCGCCCGGTCAGCCGGCAGGCGCGCCGCCAGCCCGCGCCGAGCCTCGCCGCAGGGGACAAGGAACGAAGACCTCCGGGAACGTACATGGCTCCTCTCACGCCGCCATGACAATGCAAATCCGAAACCAGCTTTGTCGCAGCCCACAGGTCCGGCGATCGGCACCGATCAGCGGAGCGTTTGCGGCCGGTCCTTTAAGCGGACGACGAAGCGCAGGCCCGACCAGACGTCGTCGACGGCGCAGACCTTGTTGTCCACCAGACCCGACGCCAGGCCGATTTCCCGGACGACGGTCTCGGTGAGATCGGTGGGCACGCCGGACGACTTCTTGGGCCAGGCGATCCACAGGCCGCCGCTTGGAGCGACCGCCGCGGCGAGCGATGGGAAACGTTTTTCGAGATCGGCCCGGCGCTTGGTGAAAAACAGGATCACGTCGAGCGGCGGCGGGCCGATCCGGCGCGCGAGCGTCACCTTGGCCGGTAGGGGATCGAGAATCGATTCGAAGCCCTCCGGCGCGCCGATCAGCGCGACGCGCAAGCCCTCCCTGATGCCGAGCTTCTTCGGCAGCGGCGTCCCGGAGTAGCCCGCCATCGTCAGGCCTCGCGGACGCCGCCGAAGATCGCATGGCCGGCCTTCATCCAGAAGACGTCCACGCCGGCGAGGCCCGCCTCCTCCAGCCAGCGGAGCTGATCGATCAGGCGCGACGGTTGATCGATCGGGTCCGGCTCGGGGTCGGCGTAGAAGTTCCAGCGCTCGTCATGGAAGGCCTCGTACGGCCCGAGGCTCCCCGCCAGCTCCAGCGAGCGCCGGCGCACGGCCTCGTCCCAAACCTTCGCGGCCAGCGCGTGGGCCGCGGGCGTCGCCGGCTGGACGAGGTCCGCGATCACCACGACGCCGCCCGGCGCCAAGGCGGCGGCGAGGTCGCGGAAGAGCCGGCGCTTGCCGTCGCCGTCCAGGTGATGCACGGCGAGCGAGCTGACGAAGGCGCGCACGGGCTCCGGGAATTGTCGCCACGAGGCATCCGCAAGGTCGAAGAGACGGGCCGCGAAGCGCCCGGCATGACCGGCGCAGGCGGCGCGGGCCTGCTCCAGCATGGCGGGCGAGAGGTCCAGGGCGAGGACGCGGGCGCGCGGGAAGCGCTCGAGCAGGGCCCGCGAGAGCAGCCCCTCGCCGCAGCAGAGGTCCACGAGCAGACCGTCGCCGGGGTCCGGGATCATGGCGAGGACGGTGGCGATCTGCTCCTCGCGCTCGGGCACGAAGAAGCGGCCGTGGTCGATGAACTCCCGGCTGTCGGCTTCGTCCCAGCCGGGCTGGCGGTCGTCGCGGGTCATGGCGGCTATTAGAATACGTCGCCATGAGCGATCACCAGCCCACCATCTTCGACAAGATCCTCGCCGGGGAGATCCCCTCCTGGAAGGTCTACGAGGACGAGCACGTCCTCGCCTTCCTCGACATCGGCCCGCTCTCGGCGGGGCACACGCTGGTCATCCCCAAGGAGCGCAAGGCGCAGCTCCACCAGCTCTCCGACGAGTCGGCCGCCGCCATCGGCCGCGTCCTGCCGCGGCTCTGCCGGGCGGTGATGCGGGCCACCGGCGCCACCGCCTACAACGTCCTGCAGAACAACGGCGCGGAGGCGCACCAGGTGGTGATGCACGTCCACTTCCACATCATCCCGAAGTTCGGCGGCGAGGGGCTCGGCATCGGCTGGTCGGCCGGCCGGCTCTCCGAGCCCCACGCGCGGGAGCTGCAGGAGAAGATCCGCAAGGCGCTGGAGGTGTAGAAGCCCATGCGGGCGGTCGAGATCCGCGGCGGCTTCGGCCTGGACAACCTCTCCCTGGTGGAGCGGCCGGACCCGGCGCCCGGCCCGGGACAGGCGCTGGTGCGCCTGCGCGCCGCCTCGCTCAACTATCGCGACCTGCTCACCGTCGAGGGCAAGTACAACCCGAAGCAGAAGCTGCCGCTGGTCCCCTGCTCGGACGGCGCCGGCGAGGTGGTGGCCGTGGGCGAAGGGGTGACCCGCGTCCAGCCGGGGGACCGGGTGTGCGGCCTCTTCGCCCAGAAGTGGATCTCCGGCGCGCCCACCCGCGAGCGGCTGCGCTCCACCCTGGGCGGCCCCCTCGACGGTACGCTCGCCGAGCTGGCCGTCTTCGATCAGGAGGGGCTCGTCAAGACCCCGGAGCACCTCTCGGACGAGGAGGCGGCCACCCTCCCCTGCGCCGCCGTCACGGCCTGGAGCGCCCTGGTGACCGAGGGCGGAGTGACGGCCGGAGATGCGGTGCTCGTTCAGGGCACCGGAGGCGTCTCCCTCTTCGCTCTTCAGCTCGCGAAGCTCCTCGGCGCACGGGTGATCGCCACCTCCAGCCGGGACGAGAAGCTGGAGCGCGTCCGCGAGTTGGGGGCGTCCGGTCTGATCAATTACCGCGAGGTGCCGGAGTGGGGAAAGAAGGCCAAGGAGCTGACCGGCGGGACCGGGGTCGACAACGTCGTCGAGGTGGGCGGCGCCGGCACCCTCCAGCAATCGCTCCAGGCGGTGCGCTTCGGCGGCACCATCAGCCTGATCGGCAACCTCTCGGGGACGAAGACCGAGCTTCTCCTCACCCAGATCTTCATGCAGAAGATCCGGGTCAACGGCATACTGGTAGGCCACCGCGACAGCTTCGAGGCGATGAACCGCGCCATCGCCCTCCACCGCCTCCGCCCCGTCGTCGACCGCGTCTTCCCGCTGGAAGAGTCCCGCGCCGCCTTCGAGCACCTGGCGGCGGGGGGACACTTCGGGAAGATCGTGGTGAGGGTCTAGCCGGGTTCACCTCACCTCGATCGGTCCCGCCTCGCCCAGCAGGTCGATCTTCGCGTCCGTCACCTTCTGGCGGAAGGCGGCCACGTCACCGGCGTAGAGCTTGTTGAAGTCGGCCAGGACCTCGCGCACGAGGGTCTCGGCCTGATCCATGTAGATCTTCGCCGTGTCGCTCGGCGTCTCCCAGGTGGCCGAGAGGGCGCGCTGGGCGTACTCGATCCGGTTGAGGGCCGTCCGGTCTTCCACGATGCCCTTGGTGGAGGGCGGCACGTAGAGCCGCCGCTCCATATCCGAGAGCTTCCTCTGGAGGTCCCGGGCCGTCTGGCGGAGGGCCTTGTCCGGGCTCTCCTTCGGCGCCTCCTGCCCGGCATCGCGCCGCGCCTTGTCCCGGGCGTCGAGCTTGGCGAGCACCACGTCGATGTCCTTGCGGGTGGCGTCGATGCGGTTGATGGCATCCGTCACCGCGTTCTGCAGCTCGCCCATGCGGAGCACGGCCGCGTCGCGGGCCTGCCAGTCGGCTGCCGTGTTCTTGCTGGAGGGGTCGGGCTCCACCTTCACCGTGCCCCGGCCCTCGCGGTCGCCGAGCTTGACGATCACGCCGTAGGTGCCGGGCGGCACGGGGACGCCCCTCTCCTCGTCCCGCCGGCGCCCCCGGCTGTCGGTCGGCGGCGTGCGGAACGGGTCGCGGGTCAGGTCCCAGACCGCCCGGTTGAGGCCCAGCGTGGCGGACTGCTTGAACGTGCGGATCACCTTGCCGGAGGCATCGGTGATCCGGATCTCGGCCTGCGGGCCTTTATCCTTCTTCTCGTCGCCCGCCTCGGTTTCCACGGTCCCGATCCCTCCCGCCGGCACGCCCTCGGGGTTGGGCGCGTCCTCCTTGAGCGGTCCCGGAGGGCGCTCCGCCACCGGCTGGACCCGGGTCCGGGCCGCCTCGCGCTCGGCCTGCTTGCGCTCCCGCTCCTTCTCTTCGTCTGGCAGCGGCAGACCCGGCGCGTTGAGCGAGTAGGCGATCAGCGCGCCGACGTCGCGGTTCTCGCCCTGGTACTCGCCGGCGCCGCCGCCGCGCACGCCGCCATATCGCTGGCTGCGGAGCAGCGTCGCCGGCTGGATCGGATAGACGTGGAGCGGCTCGGCGAGCGTCCGCGCCGAGACCTCCCGCAGCGGCGTGATGTCGTCGAGGATGTAGACCGCCCGCCCATGGGTGCCGATGACGAGGTCCAGGTCGCGCGGATGGATCACCAGGTCCATCACCGAGACCGTGGGCACGCCGTGCCGCCAGGGCAGCCAGCGCGCGCCGCCGTCGAGCGACACCCAGAGGCCGAACTCGGTGCCCAGGAAGAGCAGGTCCTTATCGCCCGGGTCCTGCTCGATCGACAGCGCGTAGCCCCGCAGGTCCTTCGTCGCCAGGCTCTTCCAGGTCTTCCCCCAGTCGTCCGTGCGGTAGACGTAGGGCTTGAAGTCCTCCCGCCGGTGGTTGTCGAAGACCACGAAGGCCGAGCCCGCATCGAACTTCGACGGCAGGACGTGGGGGATCCAGGTGTTGGCCGGCACGCCGGGGACGTTCTTCTCCACACTCGTCCAGGTCTTGCCGCCGTCGCGCGTCACGTGCAGCCGGCCGTCGTCGGTTCCCACCCAGATCACCCCCTTCTGGAGCGGGCTGGGGGCGATGGCAATGATGGTCGTGAAGTTCTCGGCGGCGGTGACGTCCGGCGTCAGGCCGCCGCTCTTCGACTGCTGCTGCCATTCGGGTTTGTCGCTCGTCAGGTCCGGACTGATGATGGTCCAGCTCTGACCCCTGTCCGTGGACTTGTGGACGTACTGGCTGCCGTAGTAGACCGTGCCCGGCTCGAAGGGATCGACGGCGAGGCCGGCGTTCCAGTTGAAGCGCAGCCGCTCGCGGCCGCTGCCCGGCTGCGGCTCGGGCGGCCTGATCGGCCGGAACTCGCGGGTGCGCAGGTTCCAGCGCACCAGCTCGCCCCCCTGCGACATGGAGTAGCCCGTCATCGAGTCTTGCGGGTCGGGCCGCGTGTCGAAGCCGTCGCCGCCGCCCACCGGGTCCCAATGGGAGTTGCGGATGCCCCCCGACTCCCCCCAGAGCGCGCTCGGGCCCCGCCACGAGCCGTTGTCCTGCAGGCCGCCGTAGACGTGGTACGGCCGGTCCATGTCGACCGCCACGTGGTAGAACTGCCCCAGCGGCAGGGTGCTCACGAACTGCCAGGTCTCGCCCCGGTCGTGGCTGATGGCCACACCGCCGTCGCTGCCGGTCACGATGTGGTCGGGATCGCGCGGGTTGATCCACAGGGCGTGGTAGTCGCCATGGACCTCCCGCGAGCGGCCGAGGGTATCGAAATTCTTGCCGCTGTCCTCGGAGACGTTGAGCCGGGCCGTCAAGTTGTAGATCCGGTTCGGCCAGACGGGATCGACCTCGATGTCGGCGTAGTAGAAAGGCCGCTCGGCCGTGCGTTGGTCCTCGTTGACCTTCTCCCACGTGGCGCCGCCATCGCCGGAGCGCAGGAGCGCGCTCTTCTCCGCCTCCACCAGGGCGTAGACGACGTTCGGGTTCGAGCGGGAGATGGCGAGGCCGATGCGCCCGAGGTCCCCCTTGGGCAGCCCGTCGTCCTCGGTGAGGCGCTTCCAGGTCTCGCCGCCGTCGTAGGTGACGAAGAGGCCGGAGCCGGGACCGCCCGAGCGGAGCAGCCAGGGCCAGCGCCGGTAATCCCACATCGCGGCGAAGAGCTTGTTCGGATTGCCCGGGTCCATCACCAGGTCCGCCGCGCCCGTCCGCGGGTCCATGTAGAGCACCTTCCGCCAGGTCTTGCCGCCGTCCGCCGTCTTGAACACGCCGCGCTCGGGGTTCTCGCCCCAGGCCTGCCCCAGGGCCGCGACCCAGGCGACGTCGGGATTGCTGGGATGGAGCACGATGCGGTGGATGCGCTCCGTGGGCTCGAGCCCCAGGTGGGCCCAGGTCTTGCCGCCGTCGAGCGAGCGGTAGACCCCGTTGCCGATCGACACGCTGTTGCGCGGGTTGCCCTCGCCCGTGCCCACCCAGACGACGTCGGGGTTGGCCTGGTAGATGGCCACGGCGCCGATCGAGGCCACCGGCTGGTCGTCGAAGACCGGCTCCCAGGTGAGCCCGCCGTTGACGGACTTCCAGACGCCGCCCGTGGCCGCGCCGGCGTAGATCACGTCCGGGTTGGACTCGACGGCGTCGATTGCGGCCACGCGGCCGCTCATGGCCGCCGGACCGATCGAGCGCGCCTGAAGGCCGGCGAGAAGGTCCGGGTTCACCGTCTCGGCGGCCCGGACCGCTCCGGCCGCGAGCGTGGCGAGGGCTACGAAAAGGATGAGTCTGCGCATGATTTCCCTCCCGAGTCAGACCGACATCGCGACGCTACATAACGCACCGCGATGGGTCCGTCAACCCTCGGGTGAGGCTCATGTCGTACGGAGCGCGACCTCCAGCCGCCGCCAGACTTCCAGCCGGTCGTTGATCCCCGGCCATCTTGGGATGTCGACAACTTGAACGAGGGTGAAGTACTTCGCCAACTCGGCGCAAAACTGCGGCGTGCCGGCGTCGCGGCCCTCGTCACCTACATAGATGACGGTTTTTCCCTTGTAACTCCGCAGGGTCCTGAGGGCAGCATCTGACTTGAAGGGCGGCCAGCACAAGAACAAGGTTCGGTCCGGATGCCTGCTGACGACCTCGGGACCGGCCCTCTCAACGTGAAAGAACATTCCGGGTTGATGATGCCAGTTGTTGACATCGGCCCTGTCCGGAGGGTTGGGGTCGAAGGCAATGATGTCGGCCCCCTGTGCAGCAGCAAGCGCGGCCCAGTACCCCCGGCCCGCGCCGATCTCGATCAGCGGGGAATGCTCGACCAGGGTGTCGATCGCCTCCGGGTTCGGGATGGCCCATGCGTACGTTTCACAGTAGACGTGCCTCCGTTTCAGCATCTGGATGAAGCGCGCCGTGTTCGGCCCATCGATGACGTGGCCGTAGAATTTCTGCAGCGACGCATCGAAGTTGGCGGGATTCCATAGCATGGTGTACCAGGTGTAGAGCAGGAGCTGGCGCAACGACTCTGCGTCCAGGTCTGCAAACCAACGGAGCGAAGGCTCCTCCTTCAGGTAAAGCTGGTACAGGACATTCTCCATCGGGCGGACCGGTTGCGGGTTGGCCGGCGTGATGGCGGGGCCGCCCAGGATGGGTATGGAGCCCTGGCCCCCTCTCAAGCAGCATTGCTTGTATTTTTTCCCGCTCCCGCAGGGGCAGGGGTCATTGCGGCCAGGATTGGACATGATCGATGCGTCTCCTCCGTCGCGACGCTACATAGCGCAGCGCGATGGTCCCGTCAACCCGCGGGGAAAGCAAAGAAAAGGCCGCCCGGGCGAAGCCGGACGGCCTTGGGAAACGAAGCGCGACAAGCTAGACGGTGATCGTTGTGCCGTCGAACTTCGTGAAGGTGAAGCCGTTGAAGGGCTCGTTGTAGCAGGCCCGCTGGTCGCGCAGGATGCTGATGGCGAGCGCCTCGCCGGCCTTCATCGACTCGCGCGCGTCGCTTCGCCAGTGCACGCCGCCGATGTTGCGACCGGTCGCCACGTTGGAGGCAGTCTTGTTGAGCTCGCCGCCCACGGTCAGCGGCGGGCCGGAGTAGGGCACCAGGGCGAGGCCGTCCGCCGTCGGCACCACCGGGTTCGGGATCACATGGTTCTCGTCGAACAGCGCCTTGAGGATCGTCACGCAGGCGCCGGCCACCGTGGCGTGGCCCGCGGTGTAGGACGGGTGCGTCGGGCAGCCCTCGGCGAACGCCATCGGCATCAGGTACGTGCCGTACTGGCTGAACACCCGCGAGAGCGCCGGCGAGTCGAGCTGCCGCGAGTCGATGACGCCGGGGTAGCGGTTCGCCGTCACCTGGTGGTGCACCAGGCCGCCCCAGTTTTCCGGACGCAGCCGGCGGCTGACCTGCCACTTCTTGTGCCAGGTCACCTTCAGGGCGCGCGAGGCCACCTCGCACAGCAGGGCCTTGAAGTGCGGCGGTCCGAAGGTGGTGAAGCCGGTCTGCGTCGGGTTGCCGATGTAGGGGTTGCCCGGGTTCGGCGGGCAGCCGATGCCGCCCGAGAGCGGGTCGGAGCTCGGCGGCGTGCCGAGGATCAGGCAGGCGTTGAAGTACGCCTGGAACAGCACGTCGATGTGCACCCACGCGGCGAGGTCGCGGCCGTTGCGGATGTAGCGGCGCACCGGGTCGAAGTCCCCCGCGGCCGACTCGACGATCTGGCCGTTCTGGGCCGCCAACCAGTTGCCGTAATTGGTCAGGTGGTTGGTGCCCGGCAGCACGGTGCGCTGGCGGCGCTCGACGTACTCGGTGCCGAACGGCGTGTTCAGGTAAAAGAATTGGGAGATGTAGGGACCGACGGTGGCGCCGGGGTGCGGGTCGCGGAACAGGGTCTGCGGTGTCACCACCCCGCCGCTCTTCGGGCCCTTGAAGGCGCTGCCGAACCGGTTGAGGTCGGCGCAGGCCGCGGCCACGTCCGCGTTGCTGCCGTAATTCGCGAAGTTGACGTCGCGCAGCAGTGCCATCCAGTAATTCTCGACGCCCTCGCTGCCCATCTCGGCGCTGGCGATGGCCGGCGGCGCCGGCACCGTGAGCTCCTGGGCGTCCGCGCCCTCGAGGTCGAAGGCCATGCCGCTCTGCGGATTGGTCAGCTTGCTGGGGCCGCCCAGGATGATGGCGTCGAAATCGGCCGGATCGCCGCTGTCGAGAGCGTCGAGCAGGCTCTGGTACGCATTCGGGTCCACCTCGCCCCAACTGTTGTGTGGCAGGCCTTTCGAGTAGTTGCCGATGCGGTTCGGATAGAGAGTCTCGTCGCCGTTGACCGCGTGGACGGCCGGGCCCTGGCCCTTGTGGAAGTCGGCGGCGTCCTTGCGGATCTGCCAGCTACGCTGGCTCCGGTGCAACGAGGTGGAGGGCCCCCCTCCAGGGGCCGCCTCGGCCGTGGCGGCCGCGTTCATCAGGGGCTCCAGGCCCACGACGCTGGTCGCCATCGCGGCCGCCGCGGCGCCGCCGATCCCGCCGAGGAACTTGCGGCGGCTGAGGCCAGACGAATCCGCCGGCGCAGCCTCGTCCGTACTACGGTTGAAGTGGTCGTTCTCGATCGTTGACATCCTTGATTCCTCCTGACGGTTGGCTATGGATCCCTGAGACATCTAGCTTAGCCGGGCTACGGAGGCCGTCCCCCCCGCGGTGAGATCCTGGCCCGATCTCGCGCGGGATTTTCTTTCTCCAGCCGCGAGCTACAAAGATACGGCTATCCTCAGAGGTGCACCCTCTTCTACAAACCGGGACACAGCTAGAAGTGTGTCACACCCCGCAGACTTTTCGCTCCGCGGAGGGACAGGAGAGGAGCCGCACGGCCTGGAGGCGAGGCCGTGCGGCCGGAGGGATGGAGAGGACTACACGGTGACCGTCGCTCCGTCGAACGTCGTGAAGGTGAAGCCGCCGAAGTCCTCGTTGTAGCAGTCCCGCTGGTCGCGCAGGATGCTGATGGCGAGCGCCTCGCCGGCCCGGAATGACTCGCGGGCATCGGAACGCCAGTGGACGCCGGCGATGTTGCGGCCGGTCCCGATGTTGGATGCCAGCTTGTTGAGCTCGCCGCGCACCGTCAGCGCCGGGCCGGTGTAGGGCACCAGCGCCGTGCCGTCCGGCGTCGGCACCACCGGGTTGGGGATCACGAAATTCTCGTCGAACAACGCCTTGAGGATCGTCACGCACGCGCCCGCCACCGTGGCGTGGCCCGCGGTGTAGGACGGGTGCGTCGGGCACCCCTCGGCGAACGCCATCGGCATCAGGTAGCTGCCGTACTGGCTGTGGACCCGGGAGAGCGCCGGCGAGTCGAGCTGCCGCGAGTCGATGACTCCCGGATAGCGGTTGGCCGTCACCTGGTTGTGCACCAGGCCGCCCCACTCTTCCGGCCGCAGCCGGCGGTTGACCTGCCACTTCTTGTGCCAGGTCACCTTGAGGGCGCGCGAGGCCACCTCGCACATCAGGGCCTTGATGTGCGGCGGGCCGAAGGTGCCGAAGCCGGTCTGCGTCGGGTTGCCGAGGTAGGGGTTGCCGGGGTTGAGCGGGCAGCCGATGCCACCGAAGGTCGGATCCGTGCTAGGCGGCGTGATCAGGATCAGGCAGGCATTGAAGTACGCCTGGAAGAGGACGTCGAAGTGCACCCAGGAAGCGAGGTCGCGGCCGTTGCGGATATAGCGGCGGACGGGATCGGTCTCGCCGGCGTCCGACTCGGGGAAGTGGCCGTTCCGGGCCGCCAGCCAGTTGGCGTAGCTGGTCAGGTGGTCGGTGCCGGGCAGCGCGGTGCGGCCCCTCCGCACCACGTACTCGACGCCGAACGGCGTGTTCAGCCACATGAACTGGGAGATGTAGGGACCGACCGTGGTGCCGGATAGCGGGTCGCGAAACAGGGTCTGCGGCGTCACCTGGCCGCCGGCCTTCGGGCCCTTGAAGTCACCGCCGAACCGGTTGAGGTCGGCGCAGGCCGCGGCCACATCGGCGTTGCTCCCGTAGTCGAGGAAGTTGACGTCGCGCAGCAGGGACATCCAGTAGTTCTCGACCCCTTCGCTCCCCTGCTCGGCGCTGGCGAGCGCCGGCGCCGGCGGCACCGTGATCTCGTGGGTGTCCGCGCCTTCGAGGTCGAACGCCAGACCGCTCTGGGGATTGGTCAGCTTGTTGGGACCGTCCAGGATGATGGCATTGAAGTCGGCCGGATCGCCGCTGTCGAGGGCGTCGAGCAGGCTCTGGTACGCGTTGGGGTCCACCTCGCCGAAGCTGTTGTGCGGCAGGCCCTTCGAGTAGTTGCCGATGCGGTTCGGGTAGCGAGCCTCGTCGCCGTTGGTCAGATGGATGCCGGGACCCTGGGTCTTGTGGAAGTCGGCCGCGTCCTTGCGCACCTGCCAGCAGCGGTTGCGCCGCAGCACCGCGGCGGATCCGGTGTTGGCCGCCTCGGCGACGGCGGCCGTGTTGGCGAGCGGCTCGAAGCCCACGACGCCCGCGGCCATCGCCGCGGCGGCGGCTCCTCCCAGGCCACCCAGGAACCTGCGGCGGCTCAGGCCGGATACATCCGGCAACTCGCCGGAGTCCGTAGCATTCGACTGGGGATTGCTCTCGACGGTGTTCACGGGACAGTCCTCCTTGTTCGCAGTTCCCCGGTGGCACTGGCCTGCCGCCGGGATTCTTCTATTAGATCGCGTCGCGATGTTTCGACTCCGCCCTCAACAGTGCCCCGCCTTCCTGAAAGCGGGACAGCCCGGCCGGGCCCTCACCTCCCCTGCCCTCCTCTCCCCGAGGGAGAGGAGGGAGAACAAACATAATCTTCGGTGTCGGGTTCCCCTC
>DASWME010000265.1:0-27294 GCA_036399915.1 Thermoanaerobaculia bacterium | reverse complement strand
CAGCTCCCGCGCCTCATGAGCGGCCGGCGCCCCAGACCGGGCCCGCGCCGGGCGCCAGGCCCGCGCCGGGCACTCCCGCCGCGCCCGCGGCTCCGGGGGTTCCCAGCGCGCCGCCCGCCCAGCCGATCGCGGCCGCCGGCGAGGAGCGGCTCGTGCTCCAGGACGGCCGCACCCGCGCGGTCTTCACCAACCGCGGCGCGCAGCTCCTCTCGATGGTGGTGCCGGAGAACGCTAACCCCCGCAGCGGCACGCTGGAGCTGGTGCGCAAGAGGACGGGAGGGATGTACCCCTACGCCCTGACGGCCGGGCGGGGGCTCCAGCCGCATCCCCTGGACCAGGCGCTGTTCCACGCCGAAAGGAGCGCGGACGGCCGCTCCGTCGTCTTCCGCTACAGCGGTCCCCAGGGCGCCGCCGAGAAGCGCTTCCGCTTCAACGAGCGCGGCCTGCTCGAGGCGGAGGTGATCCTGCCCGGCCGCGGCGACTGGGGCGTGCTGCTCGGGCCCGGCATACGCAACCCCACGCCGGAGGAGATGAAGAGCCGCTACGAGCGCCGGCGGGCCGTCTACAAGGCGGGCGACGAGGTGCGGCTCCTCGACGCCCAGGGCGCGACCGAGGCGGTGGAGGTGGCCGGCCGCTCCCTGCGCTGGGTCGGCCTCGCGGACACCTACTTCCTCTCCGCCCAGATCCCCCAGGCGGGGCTGGAGCGCGCGCTGATCGAGCCTGTGCTCGTCGAGCCGGGCGAGCGGGAGGCCGTGCGGTTCGTCCCGGTGCCGCCCGAGGAGGAGATCACCAAGGAGCAGAAGGACCTCCCGCGGGAGTTCCTCGTCGTCCTCCGGCCGGCCGGCGACCGTCTGGCCCTGACCTCCTACTGGGGACCCAAGGAGTACGACCGGCTGCAGGCGCTCCCCTATGGGCTCGAAGGCACGATCGAGCTCGGCTGGTTCGGGTTCCTGGCCCGGCCGCTCCTCGCGGCGCTCCACTGGATCTACGACCACATCGTGGCCAACTACGGCTGGGCCATCGTCCTGCTGACCGTCCTGATCAAGATCGCGCTCCTGCCACTGACGCACAGCAGCACGAAGTCGATGCGCAAGATGCAGGAGCTGAACCCGAAGGTCCAGGCCATCCGCGATCGCTACCGGACCAAGCTGCGGGACAAGCAGGGGCGGCCGAACCTCGAGATGCAGCGCAAGATGAACGAGGAGGTCATGGCCATCTACAAGGAAGCCGGGGTAAACCCGGCGGGCGGCTGCCTGCC
Source organism: Thermoanaerobaculia bacterium (assembly GCA_036399915.1). Lineage (GTDB taxonomy): Bacteria > Acidobacteriota > Thermoanaerobaculia > Multivoradales > UBA5704 > DATARR01. Next base: position 26,036 of record DASWME010000265.1, on the reverse strand, counting down.
GCTGCTCTTGCAGATGCCGATCCTCTTCGCCTTCTACAACCTGCTCTCGACGGCGGTGGACCTGCGCAAGGCGCCGTGGATCCTCTGGATCCGGGACCTGTCCGTGCACGACCCCTTCTACGTGCTGCCGATCATCATGGGCGCCACCCAGGTGCTGCAGGTTCGCATGGGCCCCCAGGCCGGCGATCCGATGCAGCGGCGGATGTTCCAGATCATGCCCATTGCCATGACCTTCCTGTTCCTCGGCGTCCCCAGCGGGCTGGTGCTCTACTGGCTCACCAACAACGTCTTGACCATCCTGCAACTCCAGGTTTACAACCGTCTTCGGGAGCGGGAGGCGTAGATGGCTCCCGAGATGGATCCCCCACAAGAGACCGCCATGGACGATCCCAAGCGACGCTTCTTCTCCGGCGACACCCTGCAGCAGGCCGTGATCCAGGCCGCCAACTACTTCAACCTCGACCCCAGCTACGTCGCCTACCGGAGCCTGGAGAAGCGGCACGGGTTCCTCAAGGGGCGCCGCAAGGTGGTGATCGAGGTGGACCCGGACAACCCCCGCCGGGAGACGCCGGAGCCGCTGCCGCTGACCCCCGTGGGCCGCGCCCTTCCCCCTCCCCCGCCGTCTTCGTATCTCTCCCGCGAGCCGGCGGCGCCCGCCGGGGAGCTGCGCCCCTCTCCTCCCCCGGCTGAGCGGCCGGCCGGGCCGCGCCCCGAGCGCGGAGAGCGGCGGGAGCGGCGCCGCGATCGTGGCGATCGTGGCGGCCGGGAGCAGCGGGGCGGCCGGCGGGAGGGTCGTGACCGCGGTGGCCGCGAGCGGCCCGGGGGCCGCCGCGGGCAGGACGACGAGGTCCGCATCCCGCCCACGGTCCGGGCCATCCGGGGGGCCGAGGCGCCGCGGTCGGCACCCTTGGAAGCCAGCGGACTGGTGACCCTGCCGGAGACGCCGCGGCGGGTCTCGGAGCGCTACCCCGTGGCCACCGGTCCGGTGGCCGAGGCCGCCGTCCGGGCGGCCGAGCTGCTGATCCGCATCGCCGGGCTCGACCTCGCGCCGCAGATCTTCCAGGGCGAGGACCGCCTGGAGGTGGACCTCACCGGGGACGACGTGGATTGGTGCTTCGCCGACGAGGGCGAGTTCGTGATGGCGATCGAGCACCTGCTGCCGCGGCTGATCCGCAGCCTGTGCGGCGAGATCCTCCCGGTGCGGGTCGACTGCGACAACTTCCACGAGATCCGGGAGGAGCGGCTGCGCAGCCTGGCGCAACGGGTGGCCGAGGAGGTCCGCCGCCGCGGCCGGCCGCGCGTCCTGGAGCCGATGAACCCCGCCGACCGCCGCATCGTCCACGTCACCCTGGCGGACGACCCCGGGGTGGTGACCGAGAGCGAGGGGGACGGCTACTTCAAGCGGATCACGATCCGGCCGGCGTAGAAAGGACCTCAAGGACTTCAAGGACCTCCCCGCCGATCCTTTGAGGTCCTTGAAGTCCCCTGAGTCCTTGCTGTCCTTGAGGCATGTTTCACGTGGAACATGCCGGGCCGCCGGTTTCACGTGAAACAATCCCCGTATGGGGTTCGATCTGCCCGAGATGTCCTCCTCCCGGTTCAGGGAGGGCTTGTCCCGCCTTTCGCCCGAACCCCTGGACGACCGCGCCCTCGACACCTTGTATGCGCATTACGAGGAACTCCGCCGCTGGAATCGCCGCCTCAACCTGATCGGCCCGGGGACGGCGGGCGAGATCCTCGATCGGCATTACGGCGAGTCGCTGGCGGCGCTGCCGCTTCTACCGTCTAAATTGAAGCAGGGATTGGACTTGGGCTCCGGCGCCGGGTTCCCCGGGCTGGTGCTGGCCGCCGCCCGGCCGGCCCTCGCGATGACCCTGGCCGAGGCCCGCGAGCGCAAGTGGGCCTTCCTTTCAGCCGCCGCCCGCCGGGCGTCTTTGCCCTGCCGGTGCCTCAATGTTAGAGTCCAGGCTCCGTTGCCCGCCGGCCTGCCGGAGAGCATCGACGTGATCACCTCGCGGGCCCTCCGGCTCGACGCCGAGACCTGGAGAGCGCTCGCGGACCGCCTGGCGCCGGACGGCCGCGTCCTCCTCTGGGCGGGCGAACGCGATCCCGACCTGCCGCGGGAGCTCGCCTCTTGCGGCGGCGTCCTGCTCGCGGGGAGCGAGCGGCGGCGCATCCTGGCGCTGCGCCGCGCTCCCCCGGCACCTTTATAGATAACTACGCATGATCCTCGCCATCGCGAACCAGAAGGGCGGAGTCGGCAAGACCACCACCGCCATCAACCTCGGAGCCGGCCTGGGCGCCCTCGAGCGCCGTGTCCTGCTGGTCGACTGCGACCCCCAGGCCAACGCCACCCGCGGCCTGGGGCTCGAGGCGTCCCCGCCCCACCTCTACCACGCCCTGACCGGCGAGGTCCCCCTCGCGGCGATCGTCCGCCCGTCGGGCTTCCCCAACCTCGACGTCGTCCCGGCGCAGCGCGACCTCGTGGGCGTCGAGGTCGAGTTCGTGGGCGAGGAGGGCTGGGAGAAGCGGCTCAAGGCGGTCCTCTCCGGGGTCGCCGGCCGCTACGACACAATCCTCCTCGACTGCCCGCCGTCCTTGGGCCACCTCACGGTGAGCGCGCTGGTGGCGGCCGACGGCGTCCTCGTCCCTCTGCAGTGCGAGTACTTCGCCCTGGAGGGGATCACCGAGCTGCTTGCCAACGTCAAGCGCATCCAGGGGAGCTTGAACCCCCGCCTCGCCATCGCCGGCATCCTACTGACCATGTATGACGACCGCACCAACCTCTCCCGCGACGTGGCCGGGGAGATCCGCTCCCACTTCGCCGGCAAGGTCTACGACACCGTGGTGCCCCGCAACATCCGTCTCGCCGAGGCGCCGAGCCACGGCCTGCCCATCTTCCAGTACGACATCAAGTCGCGCGGCGCCGAGGCCTACCTGGCGCTGGCGCGCGAGTTCCTGCGGAGGGCGGCTTGAACCCGAAGAAGCGCGGCCTGGGCCGCGGCTTGGACGCCCTGATCGAGAAGGCCGAGGAGAGACCGGAGGAGGGCGTCCGCACGCTCCCCGTCGCGAAGCTGCACCCGAACCGCTTCCAGCCCCGCACCCGCTTCGACGAGCCGGCCATCGAGGAGCTGGCCGAGTCGATCCGCGTCCAGGGGATCGTCCAGCCCCTGGTGGTGACCCCGGAGGGGGACGGCTGGACCATCATCGCCGGCGAGCGACGCTGGCGCGCGGCGCGGCGGGCCGGTCTCGAGGAGGTGCCGGTGGTGGTGCGCGAGGTCGCCGGCGACCGCGAGCTGCTTGAGCTGGCTCTGGTCGAGAACCTCCAGAGGAGCGACCTCAACCCGGTCGAGGAGGCGGAAGCCTACGCCGCCCTGCAAGAGAAGTTCGGCCTCTCGCAGGACGAGGTCGCCGCCCGGGTGGGCAAGGCGCGCACCACGGTGACCAACGCGCTGCGCCTCCTGCGCCTGCCCGAGGAGGTGCGCGAGCTGCTGCGCGGCGGCGCGCTCACGGCGGGGCAGGCGCGGCCGCTGCTGGCGCTTCAGAGCGCCGAGGAGCAGGTCCGCCTCGCCGCGCGCGCCGTGCGCGAGGGGCTCTCCGCCCGCGACCTCGAGCGGCTGGCCGCCGCGCCCCAGCGTCCGAAACCGAAGAAGCCGGACCGTCCGGTCGAGGTCCATACCGCCGCCGCGGAGGAGAAGCTCACCCGCCGCCTGCAGACCCGGGTCGAGATCCGGAGGCAGGGCCAGGGGGGGCACCTGCGCATCCACTTCCACTCGGAAGAGGAGCTGATGCGGCTCTACGACGTTCTGATCGAGCGGGGAGAGAACCGATGATCTTCAAGTCGGAGAGCAACCACAAGCAGCAGAGCGACTTGAACGGCTTCCTGGACAGCGGCAGCCACCTGCAGGGGGAGCTGCGCTTCGACGCCTCGTTCCGCGTCGACGGCAAGCTCACCGGCAGGGTCGAGTCGGAGGGGGACCTGATCGTGGGCGCGTCGGGCGAGGTCGAGGGCGAGGTCAAGGCAGGGCAGGTTTTCGTCTCCGGCACGGTGCGGGGCGCCATCCGGGCCGTCCGCAAGGTCCAGATCGCCCCCAGCGGCAAGGTCTTCGCCGAGATCGACACGCCGGCGCTGGTGATCGAGGACGGCGCCACCTTCGAGGGCCGCTGCGCGATGAGCCGCGACGGCGCCCGGGCCGGGGCCGCCGCGGGGCCCAAGCTGGTGGCGAAGGGGTGAGAGTTCGTTCGGCGGTCTGGGGGCCGAAGGATCGGGCGTTTCGCTCCGGATCAACCGCTGCCGCGCGCAGTCGCTGCCGCCATGTTGGCGTGGACTAAGAAAGAGAGGATCTGCCGCTTCGTCTCGCGGGAGAGCCCTCGGTGCGGCAGGGCGCGTTCCATCAGGGCAGTACCGGCTAACAGCTGTCGCGCCCGCGGCATCAGCATGACGGCCGCATCCTCCGGGATGTTGCCCAGGGCGTCATGGCCGATGGTCAGGACGCGCAGTCTCTCCGCTCCCGGCTCACGGGCCCAGATGACGCGCGCCTTGGCTGCCCAGCGTGGATCGGTGCCGATGAAATAAACCGGTCGTTCAGTGAGCAGCCTCGTCACCTCATCGCGGCGACGAGGATCGAGAGTGACGATGACGCAGGCCTTTCCGAGCCTGGCCGCCCAGCGCCGGACCTCGGCGGTATGGAAGGTGGTCGAGACGAGCACGTCCGCTTGGCGCACGGGCAAAGGCGGTCCGCCGCGCAGGCGGTCGATCTCGACAGCCGCGCTCTCCAGGCCGAAGCCAACCTGGAGCTCCTGGCAGAGAAAGTCGAGCTGATCCTGATTGCACTCGATGCACGCGGCGCGCAGCCTGGCAGTGTCCAGGCAGTGCCGCAGGCGCTCGGCGGCTGCGGCAACCGGCAGCCCGCCGGCGAGCTCGCCCAGGATGAACTCTGCAAGGCGATCGCCGAATCCCCGTAGCTTGTAGCTTCGTGAGCGAGGTCCCCGGCAACCGACGTAGATACCGCCCCGCGGCCGGATCTCGAGGAGGCCATCATGTTCGAGCCCGCGGAGCGCGGCGACGACCATCCGGTAGTCGGTGCCCGACTCGCGGGCGGTCTGGCGGGCGCTGCCGAGGCGCTCGCCGGGGTGCAGCCGGCCCAGGTGCAACCCGCTCATGACGCGTTGCTGCAGTCCGTCACGGATGACTTCACGCCGTCTGTCCATCGCCACCTCGCGGGCGTATCAGATCGCCGCCTGAAAGTCTCCTGATACATAGAAACGACATAATTCTTGCACGTTGCATACCAGCGGCTGGAGGTCCGACTCACAACGCGGTGGCCACCGGTCTCAAGGAGGATGACAATGCGATGGAAACTGATTGGGTCCTTGCTTGCAGCCGCGGTTCTGGTCCTCGCTTGTTTGCCGGGCATGAAGGGTGTTCCCAAGAACCCTGCCGTGGAAGCGGAGCAGACGCGGGCCGGGCACGATGCCAGGATCAACGCTTACGCTGCCAAGCTGCTGCGTGAAGGGCGCGAGATCTTCCGCTACGACAGCTTCGGCAGCGAGGACTTCTGGGGTGGGCAGCTACGCCTGCACGAAGCGATCCTCGGTGATAAGCAGGGCGGCGTCGGGCCCGGCCTGAGCCCCAAGCAGGCGCTGCAGCTCGGCCTCAAGGTCGACGCCGGCCAGCTTCCCGAGATCCTCGCCAGGGCGATCTCCGAGGGCTCGGTGAGCCTCGACAATCCCGAGACCACGGTGGCGCTCTTGCGGGCGCACTCGGTGGTCGGCGTCAAGGCGATCCTGCGCGACGACAAGGTGGTCAGCGTTGGCATCACCTGCGCGCTGTGTCACTCGACGGTCGACGACTCGATCACCGCGGGCATCGGGGCCCGTCTCGACGGCTGGCCGAATCGGGACCTCGACGTCGGGAAAGTGGCAGCGCTGGCGCCGAACCTGAAGCCCTTTGCCGACCTCCTCGGCGTCAGCGAGGACAAGGTGCGGGAAGTGTTTCGTAGCTGGGGACCAGGCAAGTACGACGCTGAGCTCAACCAGGACGGCAAGGCGATGCGACCGGACGGCAAGTCGGCGGCGACCGTGCTGCCGGCCGCCTTTGGCCTTGCTGGGGTCAACCTGCACACCTACACCGGCTGGGGTTCGGTGACGCACTGGAACGCCTACGTGGCCAACACCCAGATGCACGGCAAGGGCACGTTCTTCGATCCCCGGCTGAACGACCGCCAGCAGTTCCCGGTGGCGGCCAAGGCCGGTCACGGCAACATCCGCAACACGCCAGACCAGATCACGTCGAAGCTCGCAGCGCTGCACTACTACCAGCTTTCGATCCCGGCACCGGAGCCGCCAAAGGATTCGTTCGACGCGGCAGCGGCAGCAAGGGGCAAGATCGTCTTCGAGGGCAAGGGGCAGTGCGCGACCTGCCACGTGCCGCCACTCTTCGTCGAACCTGGGTGGCCCATGCACACTCCCGAGGAGCTGGGAATCGACGACTTCCAGGCGAGCCGCTCGCCCGACCGCCGGTATCGCACGACGCCGCTCGCCGGCCTCTTCGCGCGCCAGAAGGGCGGCTTCTACCACGATGGCCGCTTCGCGACGTACGAGGCGGTGGTCGATCACTACGACCGGAACCGCCGACTGCGCCTCACGGCGGACGAGAAGCGCGACCTCGTCGAGTACCTGAAGTCGCTCTGAGCTTTGGAGGGGCCGGGGTGGTGAGGGCCTTCGCCAACCCCTCGTACGAGGGAAAGAACGTCACCGGGTTCCCCGCCAGGAACTCCTTGTCGAAGGCGGCGGTGAGCACCTGGCCGTCGAGGTCGCGCGCCACGGGGAAGCCCAGGCCGTAGAGCAGCGTGGGGGCGACGTCCACCAGGCGGGCGCCGGTCAGGAGGGCCCCGGGGCGGATGCCCTCGCCGTAGAGTAGGAGGACGCCGTCTGGCGCGTCCAGGAACTCGCCGCCGAGCGCCGAGCCGGGAGCCATCTGCCCCCAGAGCCGCCGCCATCCCCCCTGCGGGTCCACGCCGTAGGCCGAGACCACCACGAGCAGGCGGGGCCCCTCCCCCCGGGACCAGACCGCCGCCAGGGAGGAGTCGACCTCCGCGTAGTAGGCGGCCAGCCGCTCGGCGGCGGCGCGGGCCAGGTCCTTCCCCTGCCCGCCCTCGAACTGCACGGCGCTGAAGCCTCCGAAGGTGCGGCGCGACACCTCCCGCAGCCCCGGCAGGCGGAGGAAGACCGCCTCGACCTGCGGGTCCTCCTCGGCGAGCGCAAGGGTCAGCGCCTGCCGCCAGCGGTCGCCCGCCAGGGCGTCGAGCAGCCACGCAGGGACGCGCGGGCCGAAGCGGCTGCGCAGCGCCGGGCCGATCTCCTGGGGGCGGGGCCGGAAGAGCCGCCCGCGCGCGGCGAGCTCGGCGGGCCACGCGCTCCCCGGCCTGGGCTCCCCGCTGAAGAAGTGGTCCGCGAGGGCGAAGGCCGCCTCCCCCGCCGGGGGCGCGGCCGCCGGCCATGCCGTGACGCCGGCCGGAACGCCCAGCCGGGGCAGGATCTCCCAGAGCGCCAGGGCCTCGCGGGAGTGCGAGCCCGGCGGCAGGGGCTCGGTGCCCATCGTCCCCCAGCGGCGGAACGAGATGCCGGAGGGCAGCAGGCGCAGCTCGGCGCCGCGCGCCAGGAAGTCCGCCGCATAGGCGCGCTGGCCCGTGATGCCGTGCTTGAACGGGTATTTGCCCGTCGCGAGCGTCGTCCAGACGGCGTCGCGCCGCGTCGGCGACAGCGACGCGAGCCGCCCGTAGGCGCCGCCCTGGAGCACGGTCGCGAGGAACGGGAGCCGCCCCTGGCCGGCCAGCGGCAGCAGGGCATCCAGGGTGGCCGAGTCGACGCCGACCACCCACAGCCGGGGGCGACGGCCGGCCTCGAACGCCGCCGGACGAGGCGACGGCGTGGGCCGCGGGCGGAAGGCTTCCCGCCGCTCCACCATGGCATAGACCGAGAGCACGGCGACGAGCGTGTAGGCCAGCCGGCTGCGCACGCCGTAGGGGCGGCGGTGGAGCGTGTGCAGCAGGGCGGTGTAGAAGGAGATCAGCGCGCCGAGCGAGAGCCAGAGGGCCGTCTTGATCAGCCGGTCGTTGATGCCCGGCGGCAGGAAGTAGGCGTAGTAGGCGGCGTGGGTCCAGTCGAGCAGGGCGCAGGCGGCCAGCGCCACCGTGAGCACCCAGGGCAGGAGGCGCCGGGCCCGCCGCGGCCGCCCCCAGGTGAACGGCAGGTGGAGCAGGAGGCTGGCGAGCCCGAGCAGGCCGCCGTAGACCGCGACCCCGCGCAGCACCGGGCCGACCGCGAACGGCAGCCCCGGGTTGAGGAAGAAGATCAACCCGGCGAGATGGACGCCCATCAGGGCCCCGGGGGCGAAGCCGCCCCCGAGGACCGCGGGCCCGCCGCGCGTCAGATGATGAAGATCGGCCGGTCCAGTTTCTGCCGGAAGTGCCACTGGTAGGTATAGCCCGGGAACTCCACCGGAACCGTGTACTCGAGCTCGATGTAGATCCGGTCCCGGGTCCTCTCGACCTTGACGTCCTTCTTCTGGAGCGGGATGTCGAGCTGCTTGGCGCGCTCCATGATGTCCTTCTCGATGTCCTCGGCGGGCCTTCGCGCCGCCCCGAATTTCGCGATCTCGTCCAGGTAGTCGTACAGCTCGGCGCTCTGGACCTTGACCGGCACCGCCTTCCAGGCGATCAGGACCGCGAGGCCGAAGACGAGCAACCAGAGGATACACCCGAGATTCCCCTCGCCCCGTTCGGATCTCCGTCGTGGCATGGCACCCTCCTGCAGGAATTGGTCTGGGGATAGTTTATCGCACTATGCGAAAAGTTCTATCCCATCGGGTGCGGGTGAAGAAGTTCAGGGCCACGCGGCCCACCTGCCGGACCTTCCCTTCGTAGCCGGGCCACGCGACGGCCTCGTCCTCGCCGCTCGCGAACGACCAGTAGACCATGAAGGCCCGGCCCTTGACGTAGCTCTCCGGCACCGGCCCCCAGTAGCGGGAGTCGTTCGAGTTGTCGCGGTTGTCGCCCATGCAGAAGTAGCTGTCGGGCGGCACCGTCTTGGGGCCGAAATTGTCGCGCACGCGGCGGGGGTGGAACAGCAGGTTGCGCGGGTAGCTCTCCACGTCGTCGTAGTAGGTGAACGACGCGTCACGGACGAGCCGGCCGTTGATGTAGAGGTCCTTGTCGACCATCTTGAGGGTGTCCCCGGGGAGCCCCATGCAGCGCTTGATGAAGTCGCGCGTGGGATCCTCGGGGTACTTGAACACCACGACGTCGCCGCGCTGCACCCGGCGAAACGGCAGCAGCTTCTCCTCCCAGGGGAGTGCCGTCGGCCCGTAGATGAACTTGTTGACCAGGATGTGGTCGCCGATCAGCAGGTTCTTCTCCATCGAGCCGGACGGGATCTTGAACGCCTGGACCACCCAGGTGCGGGCGAAGGTCGCGAAGATGACCGCGATCAGCAGGGCTTCCAGGTACTCCCGGAGCAGCGATTTCTCGGCGTGCATGGAACGACGGCTTAGCGGATCAGGCGGAACGTCCTCTCCCAGCGGGTCTTCGAGAAGAAGCCGACCGCGGTCTCCAGCAGGTCCTTGAGCTTCGCCACGACCCCTTCCCACCTGCCCGTCGAGGTCTTGCCGCCGTAGGACCAGTAGATGAACAGCGCCCGCCCCTTGACCAGGTGGGCCGGCACCGGTCCCCAGAACCGCGAGTCGTAGGAATTGTCGCGGTTGTCGCCCATGCAGAAGTAATCGCCGGGCGGCACCGTGAAGGGGCCGTAGTTGTCCCGCACCCGCAGGCGCGGGTCGGCGAGGAAGTTGAACCCCTCGTTGGCGTTCTTGTGCACGGCGTAGCTGGAGTCGTTCACCGCCTTGCCGTTGAGGTGGAGCTGCTGGTCGATGAGCTCGACGGTGTCGCCGCCCACGGCCATGCAGCGCTTGACGAGGTCGAGCTTGGGGTCCTCCGGCGAGCGGAACACCACGATGTCGCCGCGCTGCACGGGGCGGAACGGCAGCAGCTTCCTCTCCAGCGCGCTGGCCGTGGGGCCGTAGATGAACCGGTTGACGAAGAGGTGGTCGCCGATCAGGAGGGTGTCCTCCATCGAGCCGCTCGGGATGTAGAAGGTCTGGATGACGAAGGTGTTGGTGAACAGCAGGAAGACCGCGGCGATGATCAACGCCTCGGTGTACTCGCGCCAGATCGAACGTTCCTCCGCCATGGCGCCGGTAACTGTACTCGAAAGGCGCCGGCCCCGCAAAAGATTGCGCGGCGCGCCAATTCCGTTGACACGCGCCGTGCGCGCGCCGGCTCCCGCCGGCCATGGTCCCCGCCGCTTCCGCCCCGTTCCGCCGCCTAATCGCTTGACACGCCGGCCGCCTGCCAGGCTCGGCCTTGGACCAGCAGACCCTTTCCTTTCAGAGGCTTAGCCAGTTCCCGCTCGCCTGGCAGGAGTCTTGATCTCCCCGGGCCGCCGTCAACCACGGAGAGGAGGTGGCGACGAGAGGGACGCGCAACAGCACGGAAGGGGAACGCAGCGGTTTTGCCCAAGCCTCGAAACGTCAACGCAGCATCCTACGGAAAGGAAGGGAATCATGACCAAGCACGCGGTTCGCCTCCTGGCGGGAGTGTTCCTGGCGGTCTTCCTCGCGGTCCTGCCCGCCCTGGCCGCCGAGGGCGGCGGCAAGAAGGTCAACATCAACAGCGCCGACGTCTCGCAGCTCGCGCTGCTGCCGCGGGTGGGTCCGGCCGTGGCCCAGCGCATCCTCGATTACCGCAAGCAGAACGGGCCGTTCAAGAAGGCCGAGGACCTGATGCTGGTGCGCGGCATCGGCGAGAAGACCTACGAGCTGATCAAGCCGTACGTGGCGGTCTCCGGCGAGACGACGCTCAAGGAGAAGGTGCGGACGAGCCGCTCCGGCTCCGGAAAGGACTCCCGCTGAGGCGATCCCGGGCGGGACGGGGCCGCGCGTCCCGTCCCGCCTGGCGTCCCTGGAGACAGGCTCATGAACCAGAAAGGTTTCCAGCTCATGGAATTGATCGTGGCCCTCGCGCTGACGGCGATCCTCCTCTTGATCGGAGTGCCGTCGCTGCTCCGCACCTCCGGCGACCTGCGGCTGCGCATGGCGGCCGGGGAGCTGGTGGGGGTCCTGCGCCTCGCGCGCGCCTACGCCGTGCGCTACGACGCCCACGTGGCGGTGAAGTTCCGCAAGCGCAAGGGCGGGATCTTCACCTTCACCCTCTATCGCGACGGCGACGGCGACGGCGTCCTCAACCGCGACATCGATAGCGGGGTGGATCCCGCGGTCGCGCCGCCGCAGCGCCTCTCCCACCTCGGGCGCGGCTTCGGGTTCGGCTTCCCGCCGGGCCCGGCGCCGCCCGACCCCGGCGCGCCCGGGCGGCCCCTCGACCGCCGCGACGATCCGATCCGCTTCAACCAGTCGGACCTCGCGTCGTTCAGCCCGCTGGGCGCGTCGACGCCCGGCTCGCTCTACGTCACCGACGGCGACCGCCGCCTCGCCGCGGTGCGGGTCTTCAACCGCACGGGCCGGGTGCGCGTGCTCGTCTACGATCCCGACGAGCGGGTCTGGCGCGATTGACTCGCTCCGAACGAGTGGAGTAACTTGGAATCATGCGTGCGATCGTCGTCGTCACCACCGTCGGAACCGAAGAGCAGGCCTACCTCATCGCGCGCGAGATCGTGGCGCGGCGTCAGGCCGCGTGCGTCAACATCCTCCCCGGCATTCGCTCGATCTACCGCTGGAAGGGCAAGATCTGCAAAGACGGGGAGCTGCTGCTGATCGTCAAGACGCTGGAAGGGGAGTTCGAAGGCGTCGCGGACACCATCCGCGAGCTGCACAGCTACGAGCTGCCCGAGATCCTCGCCTTCGGCGTCAACCGCGGCGAGCAGCGCTTCCTCGAATGGATCGCGGACAGCGTGGACAAGGAAGCCGTCTTCGCCGACGAGGAAGAGGAAGAGCTCGCGTTCGCGGACACGGACGACGACTGAGGGCGGCCGGCCGGCCTACCCCAGCGCCTGCTCCAGGTCCGCCAGCAGGTCTGCGATGTCCTCGATCCCCACCGAGAGGCGGACCATGCCGTCGGTCAGCCCCAGCCGCGCGCGGCGCTCGGGCGGGATGGACGCGTGGGTCATCGTCGCCGGGTGGGAGATCAGGCTCTCCACCCCGCCCAGGCTCTCGGCGAAGCTCATCACCCGCACGCGGTCCAGCATCGCCTTGGCCGCCTCGTAGCTCCCCATCTCGATCGTGATCATCGCGCCGAAGCCGGACGCCTGGCGCTTGTGGACCTCATGGCCGGGGTGGTCCGGCAGCCCGGGGTAGAGCACCCGCTGCACCCTGGGATGACTCGCCAGGTAGTCGACGATCCGCCGCGCGTTCTGCTCGTGCCGCTCCATGCGCACGGCGAGCGTCTTGACGCCGCGCATCACCAGGAAGCAGTCGAACGGCGAGAGGATCGCGCCCGCCGACTTCTGCACCAGGCGGAACCACTCGGCGTCCTCCGCGGTGGTCGAGATCAGCGCGCCGCCGATCGAGTCGCTGTGGCCGTTCAGGAACTTGGTCGTCGAGTGCACGACGTAGTCCGCCCCCAGCGCGAGCGGCCGCTGGAAGTAGGGCGAGAGGAAGGTGTTGTCCACCGCCACCCTGGCGCCGTGGGCGTGGGCCAGCGCCGAGACCGCCGCGATGTCGGTGACGTCCATGATCGGATTGGTGGGCGTCTCGATATAGACCATCCTCGTCTCCGGCCGCAGCGCCGCCTCGACGCAGGAGAGGTCCGTGGTGTCCACCCAGGAGAAGGAGACGTTGTAGCGCTCCAGGATGCGGGTGAAGTAGCGGAACGTGCCGCCGTAGACGGCTCGCGACACGACGACGTGGTCGCCCGCCTGCACCACCGTCATCAGAGTGGAGATGGCGGACATGCCCGAGGCGAAGGCGTGGCCGGCGTGGCCGCCCTCGAGCTGGCGGAGCTGCTCCTCGAGCGCGCTGCGCGTGGGGTTCTGCACGCGGGCGTACTCGTACTCCGCCCCTTCGCCCAACCCCTGCTGCACGTAGGTGGACGTCTGGTAGATGGGCACCGCGACCGCGCCGGTGCGCGGGTCGGGCGTCTGGCCGGCGTGGACCGCGCGGGTCGAAAAGCCAAGCTTGCTCGGATCGCCTTTCACGGGTTGGACACCCCTCGATCGCAGATGTTGCGGGGAAGAAGACTGGCCACCGAACGGCGGGCATTGTATCAGCGGTCGTCGGAGGAGACGATAAGATAGGCCCCTCATGAGCGACCGCCCGCCAGGAGACGATCCGTTCTCGCCCATGCGCTGGGAGGGGCCGGGCCTGCGGCTCCTCGAGCAGACTCGTCTCCCCGTCGAAGAGGTCTGGATCGACTGCGAAACCCCCGAGCAGGTGGCGGATGCCATCCGCCGCCTGGCCGTGCGCGGCGCTCCCGCGATCGGCGTGGCCGCGGCCTACGGCCTGGTGCTGGGGATGCGGACCGTGCGCGATCCCGACCGCCTGGCCGGGCGCTTCGAGGAGGTCTCGCGCCTTCTCGGCAGCACGCGTCCCACGGCGGTCAACCTGCGCTGGGCCCTGGACCAGGGAAGGAAGGTCTTCGAGGCCCACAGGAAGCAGGGGCCGGAGGCGGTCACGGCGGCGCTCCTCGACTGGGCCCGCGAGCTGCACGCCGAGGACGTGCGGATCAACCGCCGCATGGGCGAGCACGGCGCCAGCCTCTTCGCGCCCGGCTCGCGGGTGCTCACCCACTGCAACACCGGCGCGCTGGCCACGGCCGGCTACGGCACGGCGCTCGGGGTGATCACCTCCGCCTGGCGGGACGGCAAGGTGGGGCAGGTCTGGGTGGACGAGACGCGCCCGCTGCTCCAGGGCGCCCGCCTGACCGCCTGGGAGCTCAAGAAGCTCGGCATCCCCTTCCGCCTGGTGACCGACAACAGCGCCGGCGCCCTGATGGCCCAGGGCCTGGTCGACCGCATCGTGGTGGGAGCCGACCGCATCGCCGCCAACGGCGACACCGCGAACAAGATCGGCACCTACACCGTGGCCGTCCTCGCCCACCGCCACCGTGTCCCCTTCTACGTCGCCGCCCCCCTCTCGACGATCGACCGCGCGACCCCCACTGGCGCGGACATCCCCATCGAAGAGCGCCGCGCCGACGAGGTGACGCAGGTGTTCGGGACTCGGGTGGCCCCGGACGAGACCCCGGCGCTGAATTTTGCGTTTGACGTGACGCCGGCAGAGCTGATTTCGGCGATTATTACGGAGGCGGGAGTGCTGGAGCCGCCTTATGAGCGGAGTATTGCGGGGGCGTTTGAGGGGGTGTGATCCAGCTATCGGAAATGTCAACAATGGATCTACGCTACGTCAATCTGGATCATGAACTCTTTGCGGGACCAGCTTTCATCGAGGCCTATCGCTTGGGGGAGGGTGCGCAATGGGCGGGATTGGTAGTGGATGAGGTCGTCGCTGAAAGAAGCCGGTTATATGGGCTGGAGACGGGAACCCGCGATCCGCTCATCGTCAAATGGGACGTTCCTTCAAAGGGAGGCATAACTCGCCGTCAGCCCGTAGTTAACTGGCCTTCAATCTTCCGGGCTAACCTCACTGTTCAGCCCCTATATCAGTAGATCAGTTCTATCAGGCATTCGAGCAGCTATTCGGTCCCCTAGAGGAACTGCCAGAACGAGATCAGTCCAAATACAAAAACACAGTCCATTTCATCAGTGCTATGCTTGTACTAAGCGCTCTTGAATGGTCCCCGCCGATCTCCTCCGCCTCCTCCTAATCCCGCCGTTCCTGATCGGCCTCTGGATCATCATCCGACGGCGCGAGCGGAAGGTGGGCCGCACACTCATGCTGATCGGTGCGATTCATATCCTTGGCGGCCTCATAGTGGGGTGGGAACCCTTGGTGCGGATCTTCCGCGAAGGGTTCTTCGGTGAGGCGGACTCCACCCTTGGTCATATACCCGCGGAGAAGGAACAGGAACTGATCTTCTGGTTCCTGCTCTGGGGGGTGATGATGCTCCTCCTCGGACAGGTCGTGGCACGGATGGAGGGGCTGGGACAGACGCTCCCCGCCCGGCTCGGGTGGGAGCTGGCGGCCTTGGGCGTCGTGGCGATCGCCGTGGCTCCTAAGGGGGGATTCTGGTGGGTGCTCCTGCCGGCGTACTGGATCATCCAGGAACCCCGCAGACGAGAGGGAGTCTGAAGGGGGGCTCCCGGCCTTTTCCTCTCACCAAGACCTGATCTCTTCATGACAAGCTTGGGATGTCCCGCTCCAAGCTTGATCCGCGGCTGTTCAAGCGTGAGGCGAGCCGGCACAAGCTTGTGCCGGCTTTTAAAGCTGGAGAGTTCCCGCGCAAAGCTTGGATCGTCACGCGGCAAGCTTGAATCAGCCGGTCCAAGCTTGAGGGGAAGACAGATCAAGCTTGAGGGAGAGGGATCAAGCCTGAAATGGGGCGGAGCAAGCCTGCTGCGGCTCGTCTCAAGCCTGCGCCGGCTGATTCGAGATCATTCCAGACGGTCTTGAGCTTGATCCGTCTCCCAGCAAGCATGGTCCGCCGAATTTGGAGCTTTGCCGGCGTTGCTTCAAGCTGCGCCAGCGTTTTCAAGTTTGAACCGTGGCTGGCGAAGCTTGGTACGCCATGGCGAGGTCCGTGTCCTGTCGGGGGAGCGGTGGCTCCGAAGGGGAGCTCCGTAGCGCAGCAGAGATCCCGTTGGGACATCTCCCCATGCTATCCTGTCGTCCAGGAGGAGGATCGGAGCTTGCCTCTCCCCTTTCCCTTTGCGTCGATGCAGAATAAGATCCTCCCAAGGAACGACTCCGGAAGGAGCACGCCATGAGCCAGCCAGCCGTCTCGGCGCTCGCGCCTCTGCCCTTTGAGCTCGTCTACAGCGACGGGGAACCTTTGGAATCCGAGTGGCACACGGTGCAGATCCCCCTCCTCAAGGAGGTGATCCGCCAAGCCATGGCCGAGCGCGGGCAGAGCGACTTCTTCGTGGGCGGGAACATGTTCGTCTACTACTCCGTCGAGCAGGCGTGGGACGTGGCCAGGGGCAAGCCCTACTTCCGCGGCCCGGACGTCTTCTGGGTGGGCGGCGTCGAGCCCAAGGGGTTCCGCAAGGCCTGGGTGTCATGGGAGGAGGGCGGGCGCCTGCCGGAGGTCATCGTCGAGTTGCTGTCCCCCTCCACCGAGGAGATCGACCGCACGGTCAAGAAAGACATCTACGCCCGCATCTTCCGCACGCCGGAGTACTACCTGTGCGAGTCGCAGGGCCGGGGTCTGGAGGGTTTCGAACTGGCGGGCCTGGCCTATCGGCCCATGGCGCCCGATGAACAGGGCCGGTTCTGGAGCCAGCAACTCGGAGCCTTCCTCGGCCTCTGGCACGGTGTCATGGAGGGTAAGGAGGGCGACTTTGTCCGGCTGTTCCGTGCGGATGGCAGCTTGGTGCCGACGAAGGCTGAAGCAGAGCGTCAGCGGGTCGAAGCAGCGAACCAGCGGGCCGAAGCAGCGAACCAGCGGGCTGAGGCGGCGGAAGCCGAGTTGGCCCGCCTGCGCGCCCTGCTCGAAGGACGCGGCCAGGACTGAGCCGCGGGCTGCCTCCGCGGTCGCCGTCATCCGGAAACCGGCCCAACTCCCGCAGACGACGGGCTGTCTCCCAAAAGACGTGCTGTCTCCGCGGACGACGAGCCGTCGTCTGGAGAAGTTGGCGAGTTTGCGCTGTGGGTGGGAAGGAATGGGCTTGGTGGAGGTGGTGGGAGTCGAACCCACGTCCGAGAAACGCGTCTCAGGAGCTTCTACGTGTGTAGCCTTCTATTGAAATCTCGTCGCGCACGCGTTGGAAGAAGGCCAACCGGTCGTGGCGACCAGCCTTGCTTTGTATCCGGATGCGTCGCAAGGCGTCCGCATCCATTGATCCGCTTTAGCGTCGTCCCGGTGGGCGCCGCGAATCAAGGCCCACCATCGGGACGTCACGAGCCGTTATTAGGCCGCGAGAGCGAAGTTGTCGTTCGCAGTTATGTTTCCGGTGTTACGAGTGGAAGCTCGGCACGCAACCCCTGCTCCGCTCTGTTCCCCGTCGAAACCGGTACACCCCCAAGTTGCCAAAGAACCGTACTGCCGTGCTGCATGAGTATAAACCAGGCGGGGGTGGGGGAGATTCCCGGGACGGCCGGTCTCAGGCCGCCCGTCCGCGCCCGGGCATCAATGCCCGGGCTAAGAATGAAGAAGCCGGCTAAAGGCCGGCTCAGCCTCCTTCAGGAGGCTTTTTCCCGGTAGCCCGGGCATTGATGCCCGGGCGCGGGCGGGGCGCCTATCCATTCGTCTCCGCCCCCTCCCCCTGGGCCGCCACGGCTTCCAGGAACTCCTCGGGCCCGCTGGTGCGCAGGCGGGAGATGACGAGGAACCAGCCGCCCAGGGCGAGCACGGCGCCGAAGGGGGCGATGCTGATCAGCCGGGGGAAGAAGGGCCAGAGGAGGGTGAGGCCGGCGCCAAAGATGGCGAGGAGCAGGATCACCACCGCCGGGGTCTGGACGTAGTAGATGGACTCCTCGGGCCGGAACACCACCCGCGAGCCCCCCGCGGCCGGCCGGACCTCGACATCGCCGCTCACGAGCCCGCGGCGGATGCCGGCGACGACCGGGAGGTGGAGCTGGCCGCCGGAGCCCTGGGATTGGAACTCCGCTCCCCAGTCCTCGGCCGCACGCCGCACGGCCGAGAGGGCCCCCTCGGGAGGGACCTGCAGGTCGATCGCGTGCTCCGCCACGGGGCGAAGCATAGCCCAGCGGCGGAGCGGGTCCGGTCAGAGCCCGGCCGCCTGGGGCAGCTCGAGGCGCTTCATGGCGGCGAAGATGTTGAGGCGCCCCTTGAGGTCGGCGACGCTCCCCTTGCAGCGGTCGAGGACGTCGGGGCCGAGCAGGAGGACGAGGTCGCCCCCGGTCTGGGCGACCACGCACGGGAGGTGGTCGCCGATGACGCGCTGGAGGTCCGTGGAAACCTCGTCGCGGTGGACGTAGTCGATGGGCACGCCCAGCTCCTCCTTGCAGTCGCGCCACTCGGACTTCTCGCCGGCGAGGCCGTGGGTGATGGTGCAGAGGGTGCAGCCCTTGATGCGCAGGAACTTCTTGGCGCTGTCGAGGAAGGCGTTGAACGAGCCCGAGTCGGCGCTGAAGACGAAGATCAGGCGTTCGATCCTGCGTTTGGCGTCCATGCGCGGGTCCTCCTGCGCAGTGAGTCCCGCCGGCGCGGTATGTGGTTCAGTCGCTCCTACGCCGCCTCTTCCACCAGCATGCCGTCGAGGAAGGCCTCGACGGTGGCGAGGAAGGCGGGGACGTCGGGAAGCTGGTTGATGGCCTGGCGGAGCTTGCGGCCGTGGGGCAGGCCGTGGGTGTACCAGCCGGTGAACTTGCGCAGCTTGTGGAGGGCGAACTTCGAGGGCTCGCGCTCGGCCACCAGGCGGAAGTGCTCCAGGATGAGGTCGCGCCGGTCGGCCAGGGTGGGCTCGCTGACGCGGCTGCCGTCCAGGCGCGCGGCGATCTGGCGGAAGATCCACGGGTTCTTGGTGGCGCCGCGGCCGATCATGACGCCGTCGCAGCCGGTCTCGGCCATCATGCGCAGGGCGTCCTCGGGCTCGCGCACGTCGCCGTTGCCGATGACGGGGATCGCGAGGGTCTCCTTCAAGCGGGCGAGGTGGCTCCAGTCGGCCTCACCGGTGAACATCTGCCGGGCGGTGCGGGCGTGCATCGCCACGGCGGCGACGCCGTTGGCCTCGCAGACCCTCCCCAGCTCGAGGTAGTTGCGGCGGCCGTCGTCGAGGCCCAGGCGGAACTTGACGGTCAAGGGGATCGAGATCGCGTCCCGCACGGTGCGGATGATGGACTCGGCGAGCTTGAGATCGCCCATCAGGGCGGCGCCGGCGCACCCCTTGAGGACCTTGTTGGCCGGGCAGCCCATGTTGATGTCGCAGACGTCGGCGCCGAGCTCCTCGACGACCAGGGCGGCCTCGCGCATGGTGGCGGCGTCGGAGCCGTAGATCTGGATGGCCAGGGGTCGCTCCTCCGCGCTGAAGTACATCAGCTCGCGGGTGCGCTGGTTGCCGTTGACGATGGCCTTGGAGGAGATGAACTCCATGGACACGACGCCCACGCCGCCGATCCGCCGCACGATGAGGCGGAAGTCGCGGTCCGTCACTCCGGCCATGGGAGCGAGCCAGAGCGGAGGATCGATGCGGTGGGGGCCGAGCTGCACCATGGCTTGATTTTAACGCGGGGCGGGAGAGGGGAATTTCATCCGGGATCCGCCAGGCGGCGCCGCCGATCCTCCACAAGGTCGGGACCGGCCGTTCCGGACGCTCCGGGAGCCCACCCGCCCGCCTGCGCTAGAATCGCCTGCGGAGGTAGGAATGACCATCGCGCTCACCCCCCCGACCGCCGCCGCTGAAGCCGAGCCGCTCACCATCGCGGGCCGCACGTTCCGCTCGCGCCTGTTCCTGGGCACGGGCAAGTACCCCGACTTCCCGACCATGGCCGCCGCCCTGGAAGCCTCCGGCACCGAGGTGGTGACGGTCGCGCTGCGGCGGGTGAACCTCGGCGAGCGGGGTCAGGGCTCGCTCCTCGACTTCATCGATCCGGACCGCTACCTGCTCCTGCCCAACACCGCCGGCTGCTACACCGCCGACGAGGCGATCCGCACGGCGCGGCTGGCCCGCGAGCTGGGCGGCTGGGACTGGGTGAAGCTCGAAGTGATCGGCGACCAGAAGACCCTCTTCCCGGACAACGTCGAGCTGCTCAAAGCGACCGAGCGGCTGGTGGCCGAGGGCTTCACCGTCCTCCCCTACACCAACGACGACCCGGTCGTCTGCCGCAAGCTGGAGGAGCTGGGCGCGGCGGCGGTGATGCCGCTCGGCGCTCCCATCGGCTCGGGCATGGGCATCCGCAACCCGGCCAACCTGAGGATTATTCTGGAGCAGGCCAACGTTCCTGTGATCGTGGACGCGGGCGTAGGCACGGCGAGCGACGCGGCCATCGCCATGGAGCTGGGCGCCCACGGCGTGCTCATGAACACCGCCGTGGCCGAGGCGAAGGACCCCATCCGCATGGCGAAAGCCATGAAGCTGGCCGTCGAGGCCGGCTGGCTGGCGGCCAACGCGGGGCGCATCCCCCGGAAGCTCTATGCCTCCGCCTCCTCGCCCATGACGGGGCTGATCGAGTAGCGGCGCCCCTACGTGGGCGCCGTGGGACGCCTGGGGTTGCGCTCCGGGCGCCGCCTGCCCTACAATTCGCCTTCCGCACGACGGCAGTCGTCTCGTGCAGCCATAGCTCAACTGGATAGAGCGACAGACTACGGATCTGTAGGTTGGGGGTTCGACTCCTCCTGGCTGCACCAATCTCTTCAAGTTACGCAGATAATGATGACGCTGAACCTGAGTCTTCCGCCGGATCTGGAAGAGCGCCTTCAGCATGAGGCCGAACGGCAGGGGTTGCCTGCTGATACTCTGACCCTCCGACTGCTGGACCAGCACCTTCCTGCCAAGGACCTCCAAGGGAAACTGGTCGAAATGCTCCAGTCCTGGATCGAGGCGGACGATGCTCAGGAGCAGAAGGAGACTGGCGAATACCTGATCCGGGCCTTGGACGAGGATCGTCTCTCCGACCGTAGCCTCTTTCCTCCGGAGCTCAAGGGTGTGACCTGGTGAGCCGCACCATCGTGCTGGATGCCGGACCTCTCGGCTTGGTCACGAACCCCAAGCACTCTCCCCAAAGTCTGGCCTGTGCCCAGTGGCTGCAGGCGCTGGTCGCCTCGGGCGCACGGGTCATCTTGCCCGAGATCTCCGACTACGAGGTGCGTCGTGAGTTGCTGCGCGCCCAGAAGCTGAAGGGGATCGAGAGGCTGGATGCGTTGGCCGGTCTACTGCAGTACCTACCGCTGTCGACCGCTGCCATGCGTCAGGCGGCCATCCTGTGGGCGAAAGCTCGGCAGCAGGGGCAGCCGACCGCAGGAGACAAGGCGCTGGATGGGGACGTGATCCTCGCTGGCCAGGCGATGACGCTCGAGGCGCCGGACGTGTTGATCGCGACGACCAACGTCGGCCATCTTTCCCGCTTCGCATCCGCCGAACTCTGGCAGAACATCAAGCCCTCGTAGGGACGCTACCGCTATCAGATCGGCTCGCCTTATCAGGGCCGAGACCACCGTTGGTGTCCAGCACGATCACGATTTGAAATCGGCTGGACGGGCCTGTTCACCACGCAGCTCGGGAACATCCTGCGTGAGACCCAAACCGACAAAGCGGGCAGCGAGCCGCGAGCCGAGCGGTGCCTGAGCACCGCCCTCGTCCCTGACCGCGTTGCGGAGGATCTCGCGAACCTCCTCTTCAGTGCTGCGACCATGAGGGCGTGCGCGGCACTGCAGCTTGGCCATCACGTCGTCTTCAAGATGTCGGACCAGGAGTTGAGCCATGGCACCATGATAGCGCCAGGGTCAGCGACTTGGGGGGACCTCCTGCCGGGCGAGATCGAGGAGGAGGCGGAGAGCCCGGTTGACCGACTCTGAATCCTTGAAGGCCTGAGCAACGTCGGGATCGAGCAGGATCACGTTCGTGCCCTGCTGGTAGCGCTGGTAGTACTTGCCGCGCACCGCTCCCGAAAAGTCGTACTCCGGTTCCAGATCGTCGTCTTCAGGTTCCTGACTCATAGCGCCTTCTTTCCTGTGCGGTTGCCGTCCTTGCACTGATGATCCGGACGCCCTCTCCTGCATCGGTATGAGAGACAACCAGCAGTCGGTTCCCCGAGGACAGCCCCATCGTGATGAAGCGGAGCTCAAGCTCAGAATGCTTGGAGTCGGGGATCGTCGCCGCCAACGCATCGCCGAACACGGTGCTCGCCTCCATGAACGAGACCCCATGCTTCCGAAGGTTGCGGACCTCCTTCTCAGGGTCCCATTCGAACCTCACCAGCGAAGTATAGAGCCAAACCACAGGAGAGGGGGGCGGCCCCGCGGGACCGCCCCTCTCCGATTGAGTTCACCGGAACTTCATCGGGTATTGCCGCTTGGGACTACTGGGCCGTCGGGACCATCGGGGTCATTGGCGGCGCCGGAGCCTCAGCGGACTTCTTCTTCCGCTCCGGCCGCTTCCGCCCGACGGTCTTTAGGGGGTTCAGTCCGAACTGGATGAGCTGCTCGCTGGTGTAGCCGAATGTCCCCTTGAGGTGGGCAGCCAACCGGGCGCGGAGTCGCTGCCCGCGCCGCTCGATGTCCCGCCGCTTGGCGCTGAGTTCGCGGAAGCGGGCGCGGGCGATCTCCTGCTCGGCGTCGTGCGCCTCGGCCTCGGCGATCAACGCCTGCAGGTCGGCGTGGATGGGCTGGAGGTGTGGCATCTCCTGAAGATGGGGCGCGAGGTTGGTGCCGGTCACCTTCCAGTTGCTGAGCTTGTCTCCGAACGTGTTCTTGTTGCGCATTACGTCTTTCTCCTTTTGGGTTGAACGTTATTGCTGCCGTTGGGATATAGCTCCTCCGACCGGGTATCCCGCCCGTCCGGAGAGCCTGCGGAAGGACATCTCCAACTACAGCGTTCTTCTACGACTGCTCTTCCGTTACTGCATCGATATCGACGGCGCAACTATGCCACATCCGCAGCCTCGCGCCAACCCCCGCGCGCAGATTTTCTTCGCCTGTGACCGATGTCGCCACAAGCCTCGCGCGGAAGTTCAGGTCCACGAACGGGTTCTCCCCTGTCGAAAAGGGTCTCCAGCCGCCGGAGAGCCTCGCCACGCCAGGAAATCCCTCGCCGTCGCCGGGCGACCCTCGCCACGCCAGGAAGACCCTTATCCTCGCGTGGCGACCCTCGCCCGCGCAGGAAAAGGCTCGCCGGCGGCTGGCGAGCCTCTCCCGCCGCTGGCGCCCCTTTTCCCAGGGAAGTACAGGCGCAGCGAGTTCCTGGCGGGGGTGGCGGCAAGGAGAGGGGGAGCTTAACGAATCGGCAGGTATCTATCCCGGGTCCAAGAGCGAGCGGGGGTAGGTCCTTCGTTCCTTATCGGAACGAGCCTCTCCGGAACCCAAAGAAACCTCTCCGCGACCCAAACGAGCCGCCCAGCAGAGTACCCAAGCGAACGGACGCGAGTCCGCTTTAGAATAAGGACGTCAGCTCTAGGCGGGGGACAAATGGTCGACCTGATCCGCTATGACGCTTTTATCAGCTACCGGCATGCGGAGCCGGATCGCACCTTCACCCGCACGCTACTCAAGGAACTGGAGGAAGCAGGCTACAAGGTTGCCATTGACGAGCGCGACTTCGCCGCCAATGAGAGCTTTGTCGAGGAGATGGCCCGATGCATCCGCCAGAGCCGTTTCACGCTGGCGGTCGTTTCCCCGCGGTATTTTCAGGGTGGTGTCGCTCCTGAGGAGTCCTTGATCCAGAAGACCATGGACCTTGATAACAGGAACGGCAGGAAGCGCCGTTTGATCCCCGTCATCTTGGAGAATACGGAACTGCCGGCTTGGTTCTATGGTCTCTCAGGGGTCGATTTCACTGCGGCAGATCCGCTGGTGCCTCCGATCGAGCGCCTCAAGGCGAATCTCGGGCTTCCTCTCGCTCGGGCCGCACCCGAGCCAGAGCGCTCGGCTGTTCCGGTTTCCAGGAAAAACCTGCTTCGATACAAACTCATCTATACCCGGGTGACCGCCGAGGGCGTGCTCGACTGGGACTTGTCTCCCATAGCCCCATACGACGACTTCTTCGATCCCACCGACTCGCTTGGCCAGAGCCCTCGCATCACCGTGGTCCTCTACTTCCCCGAGACCGAGTACATCAAGACCGCTCCGCTAAACAAGCGGTTCACCGCCGTCACTGCCATCTGCTGCCTGAACCCGGACCAGATCGCCACCGACCTCTTGGAGATGACGACAGCCAAGGGGCTCGATTTGGGTAAGCCGGCGAACGCTACGCATCCTGTGGACCGGGAGCGGATTTTTTCCGCGATATCCGCGGCCATCGGCGGTACGTTCGTGGTCTCTGTCGCGGTGCCCTCCGCCCTGCTCCGCGCCGGGCGTAGGCGGCCCGAGATCGCCTACCAGGCCTTGTGCAGCATGTTCCTCGTCCCTTTGGTGGAAATCCACAAGAAACTCGAAATGCAGGAGGTGCATCTCCGGCTAGTGAGCGTCGGGAGTTGTACACCCAAGTTGGTGGCGTTGGCCCGGGCTGCGCTACGCGAAGGCTATCCCAAGAAGAGCGGTTCTACCGTCGAGGTCATCGGCGATGGCCAGCCTGAGTTGACCGTCATCGGCAAGGTGGCACGTTATCTAGCCTGGGCCGTGGAGCGACTCTACAACCGCAATGAAGCCACGTGGCTCGCCTACTTCGATCGTGGATCCTGAAAAAGCAAGGACCCTTCACTCTGGAAGAGTCCCTGCACATGACCTCTCACGCTTTTTGGTGGCGGCTGTGCCCGGGTAGGTGCCGGATTTTTCCGGCGGTGCCTCCCGATTATTGCCGTAGGCGGGAGTTCTCCACGCACCGAAGCTGTCGATACAGGAGCCTCTCTTAGCTCCTAAGGACTATTCTGGGCGGTACACCTCCTTCTGGGACCGGGAGGGGTAGCCGACTCAGCAGCCAGTACCGTGAACCAGATGCGCTCCGGCATCGGTGGAGAGAGGATCCTTTTGTTCTCGGCCCCGGTTACCTCATAGGCCACAACCGTAACCCCTCACTGGAGGGCTTCCCTTGAGATCTGATTTAGTTGTAACGCTGCGCTTCACAAGTGTCAAGAGTTTCGGAGTGTGCCAGGGCCGCTCATCGCCGCGGGGCTGAGATACGTCCCGTGAGCGCACGCCGTGGCGGTGAGCGCCGCCTCCCGCGACTAGCTTATGGAGAACGCCCTCTCCACCGGCAGGCCGGCCCTTCGGGGCTTGCGGATGCCGGGAGATCGCGCTACCCGGAGTTGACACTCCGGGCTCGTCAAATCCTGGCCTTTCAGGGCGGTGGGCAGTGTGGCGCCGGGAGTCTGCCCTCTGGCAGGAGGAGGTCGAAGCGGCCTTGTCCTGCCGAGACGCGCACGCCAAGGAGGCTGCGGCACGGCAGACCTGCGGCAGAGAAGTCTGCCGAAAGGGTGCTCGCACCGCGAGCAGCCGAGGAGCGATTCCAGGCTCTCTCGAAGAGGAGCTGAGCCGCGCCCGGAACCTGCTCTTCGCTGGTCCATCCCGCCCTGAAAGGGCAGGATTTGAACAGCCCGGGGTGTCAACCCCGGGAACGGTCGCCACCAACCTCCGTCAGCCCCGAAGGGCCGGCCTTCAATCAAAGAGGTACTTGGGATTGAACTCGACTCCGTGCTTCCTCAGCAGTTCCAGGAGCTCTTCCTCGAAGCCGGCCTGGCGATGGTGGGCTTCCTGGTTGAGGATGTAGGACCTCACCGCCGCCTCGCGCGAGGGGCTGACGGAGAAGGCGGCGTACCCCTCCTGCCAGGCGAAGTCCGGGATCGGGTTCGGCTTCTCGTGGACCCACTTCGACGAGACCGCCTTGAGAGCGCGCACCGTGTCCGACAGGCTCAGATCCGCCTTGAGACGGATCAGGGCGTGGACGTGGTCCGGCATGCCGCCCAGAGCCAACAGCGCGGCCCGTTTGTGCCTGATGATACCTGCCATGTAGGGATAGAGATCGGCGCTCAATGCCGCATCGATGAACGGGACGCGCTTCCGGGTGCTGAAGACGACGTGGACCAGGACCTTCACGAGCGAGGCCATGCGATGTCCTCCTTCAGAGACGGATCGGGGGGATTCCCTCCGTTCATCCCTATAAAGACGGAAAATCGCCGTCTCACCTTGCAACTTCTTTCAGAGAAGGCGGTTTGCCGAGGGCAGGCCGGCCCTTCGGGGCTTGGGATGCGGGGGATCGAGCTACCCGGGGTTGACACCCCGGGCTGGTCAAATCCTGCCCTTTCAGGGCGGTGGCGAGTATGGCGCCGGGAGGCTGCCCTGTGGCAGGAGGAGGTCGAA
>DASWME010000264.1:0-3073 GCA_036399915.1 Thermoanaerobaculia bacterium | reverse complement strand
CGCGAGGGCGCGTTGCGCCCCCGCGGATTGCGACATTGCCCTGGCGGGGGGCTGTGATGCAATCCACGGGGGCTGTGATGGAATTGTCGAGGGGAGAAGCCGCCCTCCGGAGGGCGACGCCGCAATCGACTGGGGGCAGTGTCCGCCCTCGCCGGGGCGGGGAAGTAGCGCCCAACCCCGCGCTGCACCGGACGGTCAACGCACTATGGCGCGTCGGCCGCCGGTAAGTTTCATAGCGTTCTACCTCCCGTAAATCCCATCCACTACCTCGCTCACCCGCACGCTCCTCTCGATCTCGGGATCGAACCGCTTCGACTCCGCCAGCCGCCGCGCCCAGTCCAGGATGGCCCGGCCGAGCCAATCCTTGGACTCGCGGGTGACCACCTCTCCTGAGCGGCCGGAGAAGCGCTCCAGCTCGAAGTCGTAGAAGCTGCCGTTGACGTTGCGGAACTCGGCTCCCCCTTCGGTTCCGAAGGCGGTGACGCGGATGAGGCAGTCGCGGCCGGCGTGGGCGTTCCAGGAGACGGCGAGGGAGACGATGACGTCCCCATCCTGGAGGTCGAGCCAGGCGCTGGCGAAGTCGTCGACTCCGACCTGTCCGGTGGGAGCCATCCGGCCCAGGGAGAGGCGCTCGCCCCTGCGGAAGACGCCTCCCCGGACGCGCCGGACCGCGGGGTCGTCCAGCAGCCAGAAGGCGAGGTCGATCAGATGGACGCCCAAATCCATCAGCGCGCCGCCGCCCGAGAGGCGCGGGTCGTAGCACCAGGGTTTGTCCGGCCCGTAGGCGTTGTGGAAGACCAGCTCCAGGCTGAAGATCCGCCCCAGCTCGCCCGCCTGGATACGGCGCCGCAGCTCGGTGGCGCCGTCGGTGAAGCGGTAGGAGTAGTCCACCCCCAGCAGGCGGTCGGCGTGACGGGCCGCTTCCACCATCTGGCGGGCCTCACGGGCGTCGAGGGCCAGCGGCTTCTGGCAGAAGACGGCGAGCCCCCGCTCCAAGGCCGCGAGGGTCTGCGGCGCGTGCAGGGCGTTCGGGGTGGCGATGACGACACCATCCAAGTTCAGCTCCTCCGCCCGCTCGATCAGGCCTTCGTAGTCGGCGAAACGGGCGGCCTGGGGATGGACCTTGCCCGCTTCCGCCAGCCGGTCGGGGACGGATTCGCAGAGGGCCACGACCTCGGCGGCTCCCGCCTCGGCCAGGGCCTCGAGACGCATGGCGCCGATCCAGCCGAGGCCCACGAACCCCAGCCGCGGCGGCTTCACGCCTGGCTCCCCGGCAGGACGACGGACTTGAGGAACCCCTCGGGGCGCTGCTCGGCCGTCGAGAAGGCGCGGTTGATCTCCGCGAGCGGGAAGGTGTGGGTGATGAGGGGCGCGAGATCGAGCCCGCCGGCGGCGAGCAGCCGCACGCCCTCTTCCATGCCACGCTTGTAGACCTCCGGGTCGCGCTCGTGGGCGTTGATGACGTCGAGGCCCCGCCAGTTCCAGAGCTGCATGTTGACCGTGCGGGGGCCGTCCTGGTGGTAGCCGGCCACGACGAGCCGGCCGCGCACCCGGGTCAGCTCGGCGCCGAGGTCGAGGGGCCGCTGCTGGCCGGTCGCTTCGATCACCACGTCGGCCATGCGGCCGCCGGTTGCCTGTTCCACCCGGCCGTGCGCGTCGTCCTCGTAGGTGAGGGGCTCGTCGACGCCGAGCCGGTCCGCCATCTCCGGGGAGAGCTTGCGGCGGGAGACGGTGAAGACCTTTGACGGCCTCGGCGCCCCCGGAACGCGCAGGAGCTGCAGGAGCAGGGCTCCCAGGAAGCCGGTGCCGAGGAGGACCACCACGTCCCCCTCCGAGACGCCGGCGCGGCGGGACACGTTGACGGCGCACGCCAGCGGCTCGCCGAGCACCACGCGGCCGGCGAGGACGGGCGGGAGCGGCACGACATCGCCGGCCCAGGCGAGGTCGTACTCGGCGTAGGCGCGGTAGGAGAGGGCCGTCACGGGCGCGCCCACGGCGAGGCCCTCCACCCCGGGGCCGAGCCCCTCGACGGTGCCGAACACCTCATGGCCGGGCGCGCCGGGCTGCATCGGATAGCTGACGCCGGGGACCCCCTTCCACGGCCCCATGTCCGAGCCGCACACGCCGCAGCCCAAGACCTTGAGGAGCACCTCCCCCTCCCCGGGCGCAGGCGGTTCCACGGAATTGACGGTGAACCGGCGAGGCTCGAGCAGGACGGCGGATCGCATGGGCTCGGTCATCTCCTCCGGGCACGAAAAGTCACTTCCGCAGATACCCCGCCCGCAACAGCGCGCACACCGACTTGCCGTCGTGGATCTCCCCCCGGGCGGCCTTTTCGACGGCCTCTTTCAGGGGCATCCGTTCGAGGGAGAGGACCTCGTCGTCGCCCAGGGTCTGGGCGGTCGGCTGGAGGCCGGTGGCGAGGTAGAGCCAGATCTTCTCGTCTGCGAAGCCGGGGGTGGTCCAGATCCAGCCGAGGGGCTGCAGGCTGGCGGGGCGGTAGCCGGTCTCCTCCTCGACCTCGCGGGCGGCGCAGGTCTCGGGAGACTCGCCGGAATCGAGCTTGCCGGCGGGGATCTCGAGGAGCCAGCCGCCGGTGGCGTAGCGGTACTGGCGGACGAGCAGCACGGTGCCGTCGTCGAGCACCGGCACCACGGCGGCGGCGCCGCGGTGGTGGACCAGCTCCATGTCCATCTCCCGGCCGTTGGGGAGACGGACGCGGTCCACGTCCACGTGAATGGTGCGCCCGCGGAAGATCTCGCGGGTGCCGAGCCGCTCGCCCTGGAGATGATCGCCTTTGCCGCCGCTCATCGGCACCGGCCGCCTACCTGGACCCGCCCTGCCGCGGAGCGGACGGCAGGATCTGGGTCTCCTTGTAGCCGGCGGGGATCTCGAAGGTGGCGGCCGGGACGGCGGCGCTTGAGTCGAGCTGCGTCACCTCCATGGTCTGGCGGGTGGTCGTCGTCTTGTTCCCCTTCTTCTGGGTCGTGGTGCTGACGGTGACCATCTTCAGGGGGAAGCCCTGGAACTTGCCCGCCTCGGCGGCGATCAGCTTGTCGAACTCGGCGTTGCC
>DASWME010000263.1:0-3226 GCA_036399915.1 Thermoanaerobaculia bacterium | reverse complement strand
CCCGTGGGCGAGCTCCAGAAGGAAGGGCTCGAGCTCGTCGAGCAGGGATGCCAGCCGGGGCCGTCCTCCCTGCCGGGTGGACTGCCGGTAGAGGCGGTTGGCCGATAGGAGATCGCGGGCCCACTGGCGCTCCGCCGAGATGTCCACGGCACTGTCCGTCTCCGCGTTCGCCAACTCGGTGAGCAGGCGCTCGGAGCGCTCCAGGTGCGCCGCCACGGTGCGGACCAGGATCCGCTCCCGCGCCCCGGCCGGGAGGGGAGCCTCCGCGATCCGCGGCTCGCCCGGCCGCGGCCAGAACCGGCCGGCTAGGAAACCGACGCCGAGCAGCAGCACCGCGGCGGCGGCCGCGATGCCGGCCAGGACCCGGCGGGAGGTTTCAGTCCTCCCGCCGGGGGAAGATAGAAAAGAAAGGATACGCCCGCGTCCGGGGAGGTCGGGGGCGTGGGTCTCTTCCAGCCTCGGCTGGAGGCGGGCCCACACCTCGGCGCCGTATGAGTCCGGCCGCTCGGGGACGGGAAGGGCCTCTCCGGCCGCCTCCAGCGCCCGGCGCAAGGCCTCGAAGCGGGAGCGCAGCTCCGCGGAGCTCGCGAGGAGCTTCCGGATCTCCTCCGGGGTCTCCGCCTCGCCGTAGAAGTAGAGGATCAGGTCGTCGTCTTGGAGCTGTCTCATAGGAGCACCTCGCGGCTGGCTCTGGGGACCCGCGTCTCGGTCAGCGGCTCCAGCACCCGCCGCAGTTTCTTCACCGCCCGGAAGACGGCCTGCTTGCCGGCGCTCTCGCGCAGGCCGAGCGCGCTGCAGATCTCGGCGATCGACCGCCCTTCGAAATGGCGGAGGACGAAGGCGGTCCTCTCCATGGGCGAGAGCCCGGCGAGCGCGCCGCGCACCGCTCGCTCGACCTCCTGGGAGAGGGCGCGGCGGTCCGGGCCCGGATCCTGGGAGGGGAGGGGAGTGGCCGCCTCGACCTCGTTCCATTCCTGGCGGGACCGCTGGCGCTGGTGCTTGCGCAGGATCTCGACGGCGGTGTTGACGGCGATCCGGTGGAGCCACGTCCCGAACTGGGAGCGGGCGTCGAAGCGGGCGAGCGAGCGGTAAGCGCGCAGGAAGGTCTCCTGCACCGCGTCCTCAGCACTGGGCTCGTCGCCGACGATCCGGTAGGCCAGGCGGAAGAGCTTCGCGCTGTAGCGCTCCACCAGGACCCGGAAGGCTTCGGTGTCCCCCGCCTGGGCCCGTTCCACCAAGATCGCGTCGTCAGGTTCCATGCGACTCCTTAGACGAGGTGGGGTAGTCCCGGTTAGCTTCTCTCAGAGACAAGGCTGCGGCAAACCCTTCGCCAGGGTGGAGCGTCTAAACAAATCGGGGTGCTCATACGTACGACCTAGGTAGTCGATGGGCACGCTCACCAGGGAGGGACGCCGATGGAGACGAGAAGGGTTGGCAGGCAGGTCGCGTTCTGTGTGTTGCTCGTGCTGGCGGCTCCGCTCGCCTGGGGTCAGGAGGCGGCTGAGGGCCCACCAGGGCGGGGGGGCCGGCCGCCGTTGAGAGTCGGGCGCGCGGACTCGAAGGTCTCGGTCGACGGCGTGCTCGACGAGCCGGCCTGGCAGAGCGCGGCGAAGCTGGAGCTCCGGTACGAGACGCGGCCGGCCGAGAACGCCCCGCCGCCGGTCCGCACCGAGGCGTTCTTCACCTACGATGGCGACCACTTCTACGTGGCGTTCCGGGCCCATGATCCGAACCCCTCGCAGATCCGGGCCCACCTCTCGGACCGGGACACGGCCTTCAGCGACGACTTCGTCGGCATCGTCATCGATCCCTTCAATGACGAGCGCCGCGCCTTCGAGTTCTTCGTCAATCCCCTGGGGGTGCAGATGGACCTCTTCCAGGACGACGTGGGAGGCAACGAGGACGCCTCCTGGGACGCCATCTGGGATGCGGCGGGGAAGGTCAACGGCAGCGGCTACGAGGTGGAGATCGCCATCCCGTGGAGCTCGTTGCGCTTCCCGCGCGCCGAGGGGGACCAGACCTGGGGATTCGACGCCCTGCGTTTCTATCCCCGGGACCAGCGCCACCGCATCTCCAGCCACCCTCTCGACCGCAACGTCACCTGCTATCTCTGCCAGGCCTCGAAGATGACCGGCTTTGCCGGGATCACCCCGGGGCGCAACATGGAGATCGCGCCCACCGTGACCGCCAACCGGACCGACCGGCGGGAGGACGGCTCCCTCGATCGCCCCCTGCGCGAAGGGGACGCCGAGACGGACCTGGGCCTGACGGCCAAGTGGGGAGTCACTCCCAACCTCACTCTGAACGCCGCCATCAACCCGGACTTCTCCCAGGTGGAGGCCGACGCCGCGCAGCTCGACGTGAACACCCAGTTCGCCCTCTTCTTCCCGGAGAAGCGTCCGTTCTTCCTGGAGGGAGCGGACTTCTTCACCAGCCCCTTCAACGTGGTCTTCACCCGCAACGTGGCCGATCCGGCCTGGGGCGCCAAGCTCACGGGCAAGGAGGGCAAGAGCGCCATGGGGCTCTTCGTCACCCAGGACGACCGCACCAACCTCATCCTGCCGGGAAGCAACGGCTCGGACCTCGCCTCCCTCCGTGTGGAGACGACGGACGCGGTGCTGCGCTACCGGCGCGACTTCGGCAGCTCCTCGGCCTTGGGCGTCCTCTTCACCGGCCGCGATGGCGACGGCTACTTCAACCGCGTCGGCGGCTTCGACGGGCTCTACCGGCTCGGCGGCTCCAACCAGTTCCGCGCGCAGTTCCTGCGGTCCCAGACTGAATACCCCGTGGGAAGGGTCGACTACGACCGCGACGGCGAAGACGACTTCGACCTGCCCGGGGGGACGCTCGAGGACGACGCCCTCTGGCTCTCCTGGGACTACAACTCGCGCAACTGGGGCGCCTACGCCCGCTACGAGGACGTGGGCCGCGACTTCCGGGCCGACATGGGCTTCATGCCGCGGGTGGACTACAACTTCCTCCTCGCCGGCCTGCGGCGCGTCTGGTACGGGGAGCGCTGGAGCCGCATCAGCTTAGGGAGCGACTGGGACCGCCGGGAGGACCAGAGCGGGCGGCTTCTGGAAGAGGAGATCGAGTTTTTTGCCGATATCCAGGGGCCGCGGCAGTCCTACATCTCCCTCGACGCCGGCCAGCGCGACCGCTTCTTCAACGGCACGACCTTCGACGAGACCTTCGCGAGCGCCTTTGCCGAGGCGGACCTCTCGGG
>DASWME010000262.1:0-21495 GCA_036399915.1 Thermoanaerobaculia bacterium | reverse complement strand
GAGGGCGGCGACCTGCCGCGCCAGCCGGTCGCGCTCGGCGGTGAGGCGGCGCACCTCGCCGCGCATCCCGATCTGGCCGGCGGCGCCCCAGACCCCTAAGAGCAGGAGGGCGGCCGCAGCAAAGGGCACCCACCGGGGAAGGCGGCGGGGGGCCGGCGCCGCCGTCCCCGCCGCCAGCTTCAGGACCCGCGCCCGCGCCGTCTCCGACGGCTCGACCGGAGGCACGGACTCGGCCAGCGCTTCGAGGTCCCGCTGCCAGAGGTCGAGCTGCCGGCGGCACTCCGCGCACCCCTGCGCCAGGTGCGCTTCCAGCTCGCGGAGATCCTCGCCGTCCAGGGCGCCGAGGGCGTAGGCCGGGAGCAGCTCCTCGAGACGGGCGGAGTGGGGGACGCTCATGATGGCGCGCTCAAGGCCTGCCGGAGCTTGTTCATCCCCAGCAGGATCCGGGATTTGACGGTGCCGAGAGGCGCCTCCAGGCGCTCGGCGATCTGGGTGTGGGTGAGCCCTTCGAAGAAGGCCAGCTCGATGCAGCGGCGCTGGTCCGGCGAGAGGAGCCCGAGGGCCGAGCTGACCCTGCGGCGCTGCTCAAGAGTCTCGAGCCGCTCCGTGCCCACGGCGGGGATCGCTTCTTCCGCTTCGTCGCCGGCGGCTTCCTCCCGCCGCCGGGCCGCGTCCCTGCGGCGGAGGCGGTCGAGGGCCCGCGAGCGGGCCAGCATCAGGATCCAGCCGCGCGGCGAGGAGCGGTCCGCGTCGTAGCGGTCGGCCTGCATCCAGATCTGCAGGAAAACCTCCTGCAGAATCTCCTCCGCCTCGGCCCGGGCGCCGAGGATGCGGTTGAGCAGCCCCAGCGCCATGGGCGCGTGCAGCTCGAATACGCGCGCAAACGCGGCGCCGTCGCGGGCGGCCACCCGGCTCATGAGCAGGCGATCCTCCTCGTCCCTCGGGTCCATGGATCCTGATCGCTACTCCTGCCGCCCTGGGAGCTGGAACGTCAGGGAAGCCCAGAAGCTCTCCCAGTCGGCGCCGGTCTCTGCGGGCGCGGGCACCATGTGCACCGCCTTGAGCAGCCAGAAGCCCGGGTGGTCCAGCTTCAGCGTGGCGCGCCCCCGGGCGTCCGAGCGGGCGGAGACCTTGGCCTCGGGCCGGTCCTTCTGGAGCGCCACGACAAGGGCGCCGGCGAGCGGCTTGCCGCGATAGAGCAGACGCACCGGCAGCTCCCCTCCCCCGATCAGCGCGTAGGGGTTCTTCTCCGGCACCAGCTCCAGGCGCTGACCCAGCGGCCGATCATATCCCGGGCCGGCGCCGCTTCCCGCAGCGATCAGCGCCTTGGCGCACCGCGAGAAGACCTCCTTGACTGCGGTGGCGCTCTGGCCGCGGCGGGCGCGCAGGGCGCTGATCTTCTCCAGCCCTTCCAGCTTCAGGTACTCCTCGAACTTCCCGGCGTCGAGCTCCACCGGCGAGCGCCCGCTGTCATAGACGATCGTGTAGAGCCCTGGAGCCGGTAAAGCCATGACGCCGGCGGGCTCGGTGTTCGGCAAGCCGGGTACCCGAAACTCGCCGGACGGACCTGCCGCCACGAAACGTTCGAGGAGGCTCGGATCGCGGGGCACAGGGTCGCCACGCAGATCCTGCCCGACCCGCAGGCGGACTGCCATCCGCTGGCCCGGCGCCGGCGTGAACGTCGACGGCTCGATCCAGAAGTCGTGCGCCCGCAGGGCGGCACTCACCAAAGCGAGCAGCGCGGCGAAGACAAAAGGTCCGGCGGTACGCATCTTTCTAGTGCTCCCTATTCGCATGCGAAGCTCAGGGCCCCCGCGAGCGGGAGCCCCTGTATT
Source organism: Thermoanaerobaculia bacterium (assembly GCA_036399915.1). Classification (GTDB taxonomy): domain Bacteria; phylum Acidobacteriota; class Thermoanaerobaculia; order Multivoradales; family UBA5704; genus DATARR01. Next base: position 19,660 of record DASWME010000262.1, on the reverse strand, counting down.
GCCGTTACTGGCACAGCCGAACGTCCGGGGGCGGGATGTCGGGCACGGGCGGCGTGTTGATGCCACCGTGGCCCTGGAAGACGCCGTTGTGGGCAGGAGCGAGGAACGGGAACCGCGAGAGGAAGTTCTTGTCGTTGACCTCAACGCCCCGAAAGAGCCCGGCGGCCGGGTCGCCGGCGGCGACCAGGCTCAGCACCACGCTGTTCACGTTGACCTGATGGGAGTTCGCCGTCGGCCCGCCGCCGAGGCGGCGGCCGTTGGGGAAGCTTGAGTCGAGGGCGGCATCGAGCGTGATGACGTCACCCGTGAAGCCATCGGCGACGGGAATCGGGCGGCCCAGGTTGACGGCCTCGATGATGTCGAGGCGAGGACCCTTCAGCGTAGCGACGGTGGCGGCGGGAACCCCCAGCGCCGCGTAGATGCCGAGCGCCTCGGCGTCGCGCACCAGCACCGGGAAGAGGATGTCCGCCCCGAAGTTGCTCACGTCGGTCAGCGGGGTGCTGCGCAAGTACTTGGTATGACGCTGCGTGCCGACGAGGCCGGCGTTGAAGAGCGGGAGGGCGTTGCGACCCACCTGGACGAACTTCCCGGAGCCCTTGAGACCGGTGATGATGTTGGTGGGGTCGACGGTCTGCGTCGCCTGCCGCGAGATGCTGGACCAGATCCGCAGCAGGCTGTCCGTCGAGTCAGCCCTGAGCTCGTTGTTGTGGGGGATGCCCCCGGGGAAGAGGTCGGTGATCGGGACCTCGAGGGCGATCGAGAAGACGTTGAAGCCGGTGAAAACGTCCTCCGCCGGGTCCCGGCGCGCGCCGGGGATGCCGCCGAGGTCGCCCCTGGCCAGGTTAACGAGGTCAAAGATGCCCTTTTCGTCGAGTTGATAGGGATCGTCGAACTGGCCGGCGATGATCCGCCCGCCGTTCGTGAGGGTGTGAATGAACTGGTCGACGAAGGCCTGGTCGTAGAGGGCGTCCTCGCGGCTGCTGGGATCGCCGCTGCTGTAGGGCGCAAAGGCGCCGAGCCCGTAGATCAGCCGGTCGGTCTGGGGACCGTGGTTGTTGGGCAGCACCGGCAGGTTGCTGCCCAAGGTCACGGGGTTCGGACTTGCTGGCGCGACGAGCCGCTTCACGGTCATGGTCTCGGTGCCGCCGGTGAGCTGCCAGAGCAGCTCGTTGCCGCCGCCCAGCGGGTCGCCCGCACTCGGTGCCGCTTCGGGCGTCAGCCGGTTGCTGAACTCGATGCGGTAGACCGCCCTGTCCTTGAGGCTCGCTCCCATCCCGATGTGGAACTCGTAGCGGTAGCCGTTGCAAGCGCGGAAGCCCTGGTTGCCCTGGCCCGGCTCGTGGAGCGGGTTGAAGTTCATGATCAGGTAGAGCTTATCGTGGGTACCGGGCTTCACCCAGGCGTAGGTGTCGGTGTTGTCGGCGCAGGGCTCGTTGAGGACCGCGAGAGCCTCGCGGTGGCTGGAAGCCTGTGCGGGGACGAGGCCCAATCCTGGTATCAGGAGCAGCAGAGCAAAAGCGAGACGAGTTTTCACGTTCTCCTCCTATCTTTTGGTTGAAGGATGCAGATGGGTCGGCTTGGACGGCTCCCGGGCTCCACCCTCTCCCGACCCTCTCTGGGCGGAATTACGCAATGGGGTGGGGGTACGGATGAATGGATAGAATGCGGATCCATGAGCACGATGGATCCCTCTGCCGTCCACGTCCGCCCGGATGGCCGTTCTCCCGGCGCCCTCCGCCCCCTCCGCATCCAGACCGGCGTCCTCAAGTTCGCCGAGGGCTCGGCGCTGATCGAGCTGGGCGACACGCGCGTCCTGGTGGCCGCGAGCGTCGAGAACCGCGTCCCTCCCTTCAAGAAGGACAGCGGCGAGGGCTGGCTCACCGCCGAGTACTCCATGCTCCCGCGCGCCACCCATACCCGCGCCCCGCGCGAGGTCGTGCAGGGCCGGCCCTCGGGCCGGACCGCCGAGATCCAGCGCCTGATCGGCCGCAGCCTGCGCGCCGCCGTGGACCTCCGGGCCCTGCCCGAGCGCACGCTCACCCTGGACTGCGACGTGCTCCAGGCCGACGGCGGCACCCGCACGGCGGCGGTCACCGGCGCCTACGTAGCCGCCGTCCTCGCCCTCGGCCGGCTCCTGCTCACCCGGGAGATCGCGGCCTGGCCGGTGCGCGACCAGATCGCCGCCGTCTCGGTAGGGCTGCTGCGCGGCACCCCGCTGCTGGACTTGGAGTACGTGGAAGACCAGGTGGCCGAGGTGGACATGAACGTCGTCGCCACCGCCGCCGGCTCCCTGGTCGAGATCCAGGGCACCGGCGAGAGGCGCAGCTTCCGCCGCGAGGAGATGGACGCCCTGGTGGACCTCGCCTTCAAGGGCATCCGCGAGCTCGCCGAGGCGCAGAACGCCGCGCTCGCCTCGATGCTGGAGGAGGTGAACGAGGTGCTGTCGAAGGACCGCCGGCGCCCCGCCGCTGCGAAACCCGAGAAGGACCTCTGGGGGCGGCCATGAGCGGTTTGACCTTCAGGTCACGTCGCCTGCCCTTCAGGTCACTTCCATGACCTGCGGGTCAAGCGGTCTGCCCTTCAGGTCAAGTCGCCTGCCCTTCGGGTCAAGACACCTGCCCTTCAGGTCACGTCGCCTGCCCTTCAGGTCACGCCCATGACCTGCGGGTCAAGCGGCTTGCCCTTCAGGTCACGTCGCCTGCCCTTCAGGTCAAAGAGTCTGCCCCGCAGGTCAAGCGCCGCGGGGCGAGCGGCGCCGCGCTAATGATCCCGGCGGACGAAGGGGTAACGGTCGCGGACCTTGCGGGAGACAAAGCTTCCTTTGGAAGGAGCCTTCATCAGATCCTCGTAGACCTTGGGTGGCACCTTGAAGTAATCGTAGACGGCGCCGCTCTGGAACTGCACTTCCAGCACCCGCGACCGTTCGTCGTATCCCACTGAAGAAATGGCCGAAGAGGCCACGGATCTCCTGCGCATCGCAAACGGCTCCGTTCCTTCCAGGGAGAACGCGAGTTCTCACCGGACGAAACCTCTTGCAAGCGCGATACCGGGAAGGGACGACCACGCGTCGTTGGCAGAGACGAAAAAAGGCGGGCCGGGAAAGCCCCTCTCCCTCTGGGAGAGGGGTTGGGGTGAGGGCTTCCTCGGAACCCGCCTTGCGCAGGAGCTAGATCACGGTGCCCTTGAGCTCGACCTCGAGGGTCGGCACCTTGGGGCTGTCCGTGTGGATGGTGAGCTTGCCGTTGAACGGTCCCTTGGCGAGACCGGGGTTGAGGAGGATCCGCACCTGGTACTCGCGCCCTTCCTCGAGCGGCTCGAGCTTGGCCTCGATCCCCTTGGGCAGGGCGGGATCGACGCCCGTCACCCTGATCGGCTCGGTGGCGAAGTTGCGGATGTTGAGCGCCTTGCGCAGGGGCTCCTTGAGCTGGATCTTGCCGAAGTCGGCCACCGGCGGGGTGACGGCGACGACCGGCCGCACGAAGCCGGACACCGGGATCTGCACGAGCTTCTGCTTCGGATGGTTGGTGTGAACCACCACGTAGTCGGAGAGCGGCCCCACCTTGGCGTCGTTGGAGAGCAGCATCTCGACGCGCCACTGCTTGCCCTTGGAGTCGGCGTTGCGCTCCTCGGGCCTGGCCTCGCGCCAGGTCACCTTGAGGAAGGGCCACGGCGAGTCCACCTTGACGATGTCGAACGACGACCCGTCGGGCGCCCAGAGGGTCTGGGCGATGTTGCCCTCCATGGGCTCGCCCTGGACGGTGATGTAGCGGGCGTAGCCCGGCTTGACCGAGATGTAGGGCTCCACCGTGGCGCGGACCGTCAGCTCAAGCTGCGGCTTGTCGGGATCGTTGGTGAAGACGCTGACGCCCTTGGAGATCGGCCCGCTGAAGGTGGCCGTATCCACCGCCGCGTGCACCTTGCCGGTCTGGCCCGGCGCGATGGTCTTGTCGTACTCGGCCACCGTGCACCCGCAGGCCGGCTGGACGTTGGTGATCTCGAGGACGGCATCGCCCTCGTTGCGGATCACGAAGTCGTGGACGAGCTTCTCCCCCTTGGGCACGGTACCCAGGTCCTTGACCGGCTCGACGACGACGGCCTTGGGCTTGCCCGCGGCGAGCAGCGTGGCCGCGACCAAAAGGACGGCACAGAGTGCCAAAATGACGGTCTTGACGTGACGATGCATGACGGCCTGCTCCTTCTGACGAGTGGATGAAATCTCCAGGAATGCTACACTCCTGCCCCTTGAACGAGAAATCCGGCCCGTGAATTCTCCCAGACTCGACATCTACTGCCTGGCGATCGGTGGTACGGGGATGGCGCCGCTCGCCTGCCTTCTGCAAGAGCAGGGCCACCGCGTCCGCGGGTCCGACGGCCCCCTCTATCCGCCGATGAGCACCCTGCTCGAGCGCGCTGGCATCCGGCCCGGCGTGGGGTACGACCCGGCCCACCTCGACCCCCGGCCCGACCTGGTGGTGATCGGCAACGCCATCCACCGCGACAACCCGGAGGCGGTGGCCGCCGAGCGGCTGGGCCTGACCCTCGCCTCGATGCCGCAGGCGCTCGCCCGCTTCTTCCTGGACCACCACCGCTCCCTGGTGGTGGCCGGCACGCACGGCAAGACGACCACCACGGCCATGGCGGCCTGGGTCTACGCCGCCTGCGGCCGGGACCCGGGCTATCTGATCGGCGGCGCCCCGCACGACCTGCCCGCGAGCTTCCACGACGGCGCCGGCGACCGCTTCATCGTCGAGGGGGACGAGTACAACGCCGCCTACTTCGACCGCGGCCCGAAGTTCCTCCATTATCAGCCCGAGACGCTGCTGCTGACCAGCGCCGAGTACGACCACGCCGACCTGTACGCGACTCCGGAGGCGCTCTGGGACGCCTATGCCCGGCTGGTCGCGCTGCTGCCGGAGGACGGCTTCCTGGCCGCCTGCGGGGACAGCTCCAAGGTGCGCGAGCTGGCCGGGAAGGCCCGCTGCCGCACCCTCTTCTACGGCCTGGAGGAGGACAACGACCTCCACCCGCTGGGAGAGATCGAGCCGCTGCCCGAGGCGAGCCGCTTCCGGGTCCGCGACCCCGAGGCCGGGGAGGTCGAGATCACCCTCCCTCTCGCCGGGAGCCACAACGTCGCCAACGCCCTGGCGGTCTGGGCGGCGGCCCGCCGCGACGGCATTCCCGCGGCGGACGTGGCCGCCGCCTTCTCGCGCTTCCATGGCGTCAAGCGCCGCCTGGAGGAGCTGGGCACGGCCCGCGGCGTCACTGTAGTGGACGACTTCGCCCACCACCCGACCGCCGTGGAGAAGACCCTGGCCGCCCTGCGCCAGCGCTACCCTGGCCACCGGCTGGTGGCGCTGTTCGAGCCGCGGAGCCTGACCGCCGGCCGTCGCTTCTTCTTCGCGCCCTACCGCGAGGCCTTCGCCGGGGCGGACCGCGTGCTCTTCGCGCCGATCTTCCACAACGGCCGCCTGGCCCCCGAGGAGCGCCTGGACTTCGGCGCCCTCGCCGCGTCGCTCACCGCGGCCGGCGTGCCCGCCACCCTGTGCGCCGACGGCGCCGAGGTGTTGCGGCGCGCCCTGGAGGAGGCGCGGGAAGGGAGCGTGCTGGTGACGATGTCGTCCGGCTCCTTCGAGGGCATGCCGCACCGGCTGATGGCGGCGCTGCGGGACTAAAGGGGCTTCAAGGACCTCAAGGACTTCAGGGACAATCCTTGTTGCCCTTGGAGTCTTTGCTGTCCTTGCTGTCCTTGATCCTCTGCTCCAGCACAGGCACCGGGCCCGGCAACTGCAGGGCGTCCCGCGCGACCCCCAGGGCCGCCTCCTCGGGCACCAGCCCGATCACCTCGCACTCCAGCACCCGCGTCCCCAGGGCCGCCGCCGCCTCCCGCACCCGCTCCAGCGCCGCCAGGACCGGCGTGCGCCGGTAGTCCACCAGGTTCATGCTCACCTGGGCGAGGCCCCGGCTCGCCAGGTAGACGCCCATGGCCCGCACCGCCGGCAGCCCGCCGCCCGACTCGCGCACCTTACGGGCGACGGCGCGGGCGAGGGCCACGTCGGGCGTCGCGAGCACCGCGTTGAAGGCGATGAGGAAGAAGCGGGCGCCGATCACCGTGACCCCGGCCGTGGGATGGACCCGCGCGGGGCCGAAGTCCGGGGCCCAGGCGGGATCGGCGATCCTGGCGGCGAAGCCCTCGAAGCCGCCGCGACGGATGTCGGCCAGGGCCGACCGCCCGGGGCGGCGCGCTGCGCGCTCGTAGAGGTAGACGGGCAGCCCGAAGCGCCGCGCCACCTCCGCGGCGAGCCGCTCGGCCGCCGCGACGGCCGCCGCCATGGGCGTGCCGCCCAGGGGCACGAAGGGCACCACGTCCACCGCTCCCACCCGCGGGTGCACCCCCTGGTGCCGCGTCAGGTCGATCTCGGCAATAGCCGTCTCGTAGAGGGCGAGGAGCGCCGAGTGGAGCCCCTCCGCCTCTCCAGCGAGGGTCAGCACCGTGCGGTTGTGGTCGGGATCGGACGAGACGTCGAGCAGCCGCACCCCCGGGACGGACGAGACCGCGCCGGCCAGCCGCACCACGACCTCGGGACGGCGGCCCTCGCTCACGTTGGGGACGCACTCGAGCGGCAGCACGGCGGCAGGATACAACGCCGGCCCCGCCGGCCGTTGTACCGCGGAGAGTTCCTCTGCTAGGATACCCGCGGCTTTTCAATCCAGCAGAATCGCCGGCGAGATGAGCGACTCCGGTAACACCTCCCTGTCGTCCGACGTGCGGCAGCGCCTCCTCAGCACGTTCGACCAGACCCTGGACCTGGCCCGGGAGGGCAACCGCCAGGAAGCGCTCCTCGGCTGCGACTTCGTGCTGCGCATGGACCCGCAGTTCCAGCCCGCCCAGATCCTGCAGGAACGGCTCCGCTCCAGCGCCGGCCCGGTGCGGGTGGATGACCTCCGGGGGGACGGAGCGCCGCCGCCGGACGACCCGTTCGTGGACCTCGAGGGGATCAGCCTCGATCTTCCCGACGAGCTGCCCGAGGGCGGCTCCGCCTTCCTCCGCGACGAGCTGCAGTCGCTGCTCGCCGAGCGCCGGTTCCAGGACCTGATGGCCGCCGCCGAGCGCGAGCGCGGCGCCATCGCCGCCGATCCGGAGCTCCAGCGCCTCGTCGGCGCCGCCCAGGAGAAGATGGAAGCGGAGCCCTACGTGCTCAAGTTCCTGGCCTCGGCGAGGCAGGCGTCGCAGTCGGGGCAGGCCGACGAAGCCGGCCGGCTGCTCGACAAGGCCCGCGCCCTCGATCCCGACCATCCGGGCATCGCGGCGCTGGAGAGCGCCCGGGCCGCGGCGGCGCCGGCCAGGGAGATCCCGTCCCCCCTGCCGGCCGTGCCGCCGCCGTCCGCCAGCCCGAGCTTCATAGGAGGGGACTCAGAGAGCGACCGCCGCATCCAGGAGCGGCTCGACGAAGGGCAGGCGGCCTTCGACGCCGGCGACCCGCAGGGCGCCATCGACGCCTGGTCGCGCATCTTCCTGATCGACATCGACCACCCGGAGGCTTCCCGCCGCATCGAGGCGGCGCGCAAGCTCAAGGCGGAGTCCGAGCGCCAGGTGGAGGAGGTCTTCCACGATGGCCTGGCGCGGCTCGAGGCCGGCGATACGCAGGCGGCGCGGCAGGCTTTCCAGCGGGTGCTGGAGATCCAGCCCGGCTACTTCGCCGCCCGCGAGCACCTCCAGCAGCTCGACGCCGGAACCGTGCCGGCTCCCCCGCAAGCGGCCGGGCGTCCCGACGCGCCGGCCGGGGCCGTGCTGCCCCTCACCGCCGCCGTGGACGTCTCGGGACAGGAGCTCAAGGAAGAGATCCTGGTCCCTCCCGACCCCGGCGAGCCGGTGGCGGTCCCCGAGCGCCGGCAGGCCCGGCGGACGGCCGCCGCGCGCGAGGGCGGGCGAGCCCGCCGCCTCTTCGTCCTGCTCGGGGGCGCCGTGCTGCTGATCGCCCTGGTGGGAGGGTGGTTCGCCTGGCAGAACCGCGAGCGGCTCTTCCCCAACTCCCAGGTGGAGGCGCCGGAGCCTGCCCTGTCGCAGGACCCCATCGCCCGCGCCCAGCGCCTTCACGAGGCGGGCAAGACCGCCATCGCCCTCAACCAGCTCCGGCGGCTGCCCCCGACGGACCCCCACTACCCGCAGGCCCAGAAGCTGATCGCCGAGTGGGGAGGCGCCGCCGCGCCGGCCGCAGGGACCGCCGCGGCGCCCCAAGGGCAGCCCGCGGCGCCAGCCAGCGGCGCGAACGCCGCCCGGCGGCAGGCCCTGATCGAGTCGGCCCGCCAGGCCTACTCCGCGGGCACCTATCTCAAGGCGCTCCACCGCCTGGAGCAGGCGGGGGCGATCGCCCGGCTCGAAGGAGAGGACGCGCAGCTCCTGGCGGACACCAAGGGCAAGCTCGAGCCGCTCGCCAAGCAGATCGACCTCTTCCACCAGCACGAGTGGGAGTACATCCTGCCCGAGCTGTGGAAGATGCGCGCGGCCGATCCGGGCAACCTCGACGTGACCCAGCTCATCGCCGACTCCTACTACAATCTGGCGGTGCGGGACCTGCAGCGGGCCGACGCCATGAAGGCCGCGGACAAGCTCAAGGAAGCCCTGGACCTCCAACGCGACGACGAGGCCCTCAGGCGGCACTACCTGTTCGCCCAGACCTACCAGGACCGGCCCAAGGACCTGCTCTACAAGATCTACGTCAAATACCTGCCCTACCGCTGATGCGACGCCGGGACAAGCCGAACGAGCCGGACGAGCCCCTGCTCTTCGATCTGCCGTTGAGCGGTCCCGAGGAGACGTCCGCCGAGCCTCCCAGGCGACCGGCCCGCTCGTCCGCGCCGCCGCCGGCTCCGCCCGAGCTCCCTCGGCCGCCGAGCCCCGAGCCGCTGCTCGCCCGGCGGACGGGACCGGTGCCGGTGCCGCGTTCCGGGCCCCGCGAGGAACCGGTGCCAGCACCGGCCAGCGAGTTCGCGAGCCGGGGACGGCGCTTCGCCGCCGGCGCGGCCGACCTGCTCGTCCACGCCGCCGTCGGCGTGGTGGCGCTCCTCGGCACCCGCTGGATGGGGGTGAAGCTGGACCTCTCCGAGGCGCCGGCGCTGGGCGTCTTGCTCCTCTCCTTCTCGTTCCTCTACACGGTGCTGCCCCTCGCCTTCTGGGGGCATACGCTGGGGATGGCCTGGGCGGGGATCACGTCGCGCAACCGCGACGGCGAGCCGCTGACCTTCGACCAGACGGCCCGCCGCTGGTTGGGCGGGGTGTTGACCCTGCTGACGCTCGGACTGCCGCTGCTCGTCTCCGGAGCCCACCGGTCGCTGACCGACCTCCTCAGCGGCTCGGCGACGTACCCGGTGGAAGAGACGTAGGACGGGCTATCACGCGGCGCGCCCGTGCTTGGCCAGCAGGTGGCGCTGCACCTCGGCGCTCTTGAGCGCCCGCTGGCGGGCGGCGAAGGCGGCGTCGCTCCCCATCGGCATCGCGCGGGCCTCGGCCAGGGCCCGCTCCACCGCCGCCGGATCGATCTCGTCGATCCGGCGGGCCTGCTCGGTCAGCAGGGTCAGGCGGTTGTCCACCATCTGGGCGAAGCCGCCAGCCACGAACAGGACGTGGTTGCCCTCGGGGCTCTCCACCCGCAGCTCGCCGATGCCCATCCGGTAGAGCAGGGGGGCCCGGTCCTTCAGGATGCCGACCTCGCCGTCGTGCGCCGGGAAAGCCACGAAGGTGGCGTCGGCCTCGAGCACCGCCCGCTCCGGGGTGATGACGCTGCAGTGGAAGGTGTCCGTCCTCGCCATGGGCTGCCGCTCCCCAGGCCTAGCCTTCCGCCAGCTTCCTGGCCTTGGCTTCCGCCTCCTCGATCGCGCCGACGTACATGAACGCCTGGTCTGGAAGGTGGTCCCACTTGCCTTCACACAGCTCGTCGAAGGACCGGATGGTGTCCGCGCGCGACGTGTAGTTGCCAGGGAAGCCCGTGAACTGCTCGGCGACGTAGAACGGCTGCGAGAGGAAGCGCTCGATCTTGCGCGCCCGGCGGACGATGACCTTGTCCTCCTCCGACAGCTCGTCGACGCCCAGGATGGCGATGATGTCCTGGAGGTCCTTGTACCGCTGCAGGATCTGCTGCACCCGGCGGGCCACCCGGTAGTGGTCCTCGCCGATGTACTCGGGAGCGATGATGCGGCTGCTCGAGGCGAGAGGATCCACCGCCGGGTAGATGCCCTTCTCCGAGATCGACCGCTCCAGGTTCACCGTGCTGTCCAGGTGGGTGAAGGCGGTCGCGGGCGCCGGGTCGGTGTAGTCGTCGGCGGGCACGTAGATGGCCTGGATGGAGGTCACGGCGCCGCGGTCGGTGGAGGTGATGCGCTCCTGCAGCTCGCCCATCTCGGTGCCCAGGGTCGGCTGATAGCCCACGGCGGACGGCATACGGCCGAGCAGCGCCGACACCTCGGAGCCCGCCTGCGAGAAGCGGAAGATGTTGTCGATGAAGAGCAGCGTGTCGACTCCCGTCTGGTCGCGGAAGTGCTCGGCCATGGTCAGCGCCGAGAGCGCGACGCGCAGGCGGGCGCCCGGCGGCTCGTTCATCTGGCCGAAGACCATCACGGTCTGGTCGATGACGCGCTTGCCGGTGTCGCCGATCTTGGCTTCCTGCATCTCCAGCCAGAGGTCGTTGCCCTCGCGGGTGCGCTCGCCGACGCCGGCGAAGCAGGAGTAGCCGCTGTGGAAGCGGGCCAGGCGGGCGATCAGCTCCTGGATGATCACCGTCTTGCCCACGCCGGCGCCGCCGAAGAGGCCCGCCTTGCCGCCGCGCACCAGCGGGCAGAGCAGGTCGATGACCTTGATGCCGGTCTCGAACAGCTCGGTCTTCGAGGAGAGCTCGTCGAGCTCCGGCGGCTCGTGGTGGATCGGCCGGCGGTCTGTGACGTTGATGGGACCCAGGCCGTCGATCGGCTCGCCGACCAGGTTGAACACGCGGCCCAGGGTCTCCTCGCCCACCGGCACGGTGATGGGCGCGCCGGTGTCGAGGATGTCCACGCCGCGCTGCAGGCCGTCGGTGGAGCCCAGGGCGACGGCGCGCACGCGCCCACCGCCCAGGTGCTGGGCCACCTCGCACCAGAGGGTCTCGTGGCTCGTCTCGCCGAGCACCGTCCGCGCCACCTCGACACGGAGGGCGTTGTAGATGCCGGGCAGGTGATCCTCAGAGAACTCGGCGTCCAGAGTGGAGCCGATGACCTGGGTGACTTTGCCGTAGTTGCCGTTTTCCATGGCGATGCCTTCCAATCTTCTTCTCTTGAAGGAGCTTTAGGACAGGGCGTTGGCGCCGCCCACGATGTCCAGGAGCTCCATGGTGATCTGCGTCTGCCGGGCGCGGTTGTACTCCCGCGTCAGCGCCTTGATCATGTCGCCCGCGGCGTCCGTCGCCGCCTTCATCGCCACCATGCGGGCGACCTGCTCGGAGACCGCGGCGTCGTTGAAGGCCTGGAACAGCCGCACCCGCACTGTGGCGGGCAGCAGCTCGTCGAGGAGCTGCCGCGGATCGGGGGAGAACTCGTACTCGACGGCCGGCGCTGCGGCCCCCTCGCCGACCTCGGGCTTCAAGGGCAGGAGCTGGACCACCACGGGCCGCTGCTGGCCGGCGGAGAGGAACTTCATGTAGGCCACGTGGGCGGAGGCGATCTCGCCGCGCACGAAGCGGTCCATCAGGGCGTTGGCGATCGGCTCGACCTGCTCGAAACGCGGCCGGTCGCCGACCCCCGAGGTCTGCTCGGCGACCGCCCGGCGCAGGAAGCGGAAGTAGGCGATCCCCTTCTTGCCCACCATGTGGACGTCGGTCGAGATCCCCTGCGCGGCCTGCTGCTCGAGGTGGCCGAGGGTCGTGCGCAGCACGTTGGCGTTGTAGCCGCCGGCCAGACCCCGGTCGCTGGTGAGCACGACGAGGGCCGAGCGCGGCACCTCGTCGTGGGTCTTGAGCAACGGGTGGTCGACGTCGCCGGCCGCGCGCGACAGGTCGGCCACCAGCTCGGCGAGCTTCTCGGTGTACGGCCGGGTCGCCACGGCGCGGTTGAACGCCGCCTGGAAGCGGGCGGTCGCGATGAGCTGCATGGTGCGCGTGATCTTGCGGATGTTGCGCACCGCCTTGCGCCGCTTGACCAAGACTCGCCGGTTGGCCATAGGTCAGGCTGCCGCTGCGCGAGCGTGGGTCTTGAAGTCGCGGATCACCCGGCTGATCTGCTCGGCGAGCGCCTCGGGGAGGTCGCGCGCGCTCTCCAGCTCGTCGAGGACCTCCGGATGCTCATCGCGGAAGTGCTTGAGCAGCGCCGCCTCGAAGCGCGCCACCTCGCGCACCGGCACGTCGTCCAGGAAGCCGCGGGTACCGGCGAAGATCGAGAGCACCTGCTCGTTGACGTTGTACGGCTGGTACTGGGGCTGCTTCAGGAGCTCCACCATGCGCTGGCCGCGGTCGAGCTGGTGCTGGGTCGCCGCGTCGAGCTCGGTGCCGAGCTGGGCGAACGCCTCCAGATCGCGGAACGCCGCGAGGTCGAGCCGCAGCGAGCCGGCGACCTTCTTCATCGACTTGCGCTGGGCGTTGCCGCCCACGCGCGAGACGCTGATGCCGACGTTGACGGCGGGGCGCACGCCGGCGAAGAAGAGGTCGGGCTCGAGGTAGATCTGGCCATCGGTGATCGAGATCACGTTGGTCGGGATGTAGGCCGAGACCTCGCCCTCCAGGGTCTCGATGACCGGCAGCGCCGTCATCGAGCCGCCGCTGTCCGGGAACTTGTGGACCTTGTACCGGTCGCGGTCCGGCAGCGTCGCCAGCCACGCTTCGGCCTTGTGGCGGCCGTGCGGCCGGTGGTAGGTGCCGTTGACGTCGTCCGGCCGGTGCTCCTCGGGAGCGGCGAGCCCCTCGGGGTGCTGGCGCACCAGCGAGCGGTCGCGGCTGTCCGCGGGCGTGTCCTTCGGCACCACCGCGTACTCGTCGCGCAGCTTGACGCTGCGCTCCAGCAGGCGCGAGTGGAGATAGAAGACGTCGCCCGGGTAGGCCTCGCGGCCCGGCGGCCGGCGCAGCAGCAGCGAGAGCTGGCGGTAGGACTGCGCCTGCTTCGACAGGTCGTCGTAGACGCAGAGAGTGGCCCGCCCCTCCTGGTACATGAAGTACTCGGCCATGGCGGCGCCGGCGTAGGGAGCGATGTACTGCAGCGGCGCCGGGTCGGACGATCCGGCCGAGATGACGATCGTGTAGTCCATGGCCCCGAGCTCGCGCAGCTTGTCCACGAGGCCGACGACGGTGGACTCCTTCTGGCCGATGGCGACGTAGACGCAGATGACGTCGCCGCCGCGCTGGTTGACGATCGTGTCGATGGCGATGGCGGTCTTGCCCGTCTTCCTGTCGCCGATGATCAGCTCGCGCTGGCCGCGGCCGATGGGGATCATGCTGTCGATGGCCTTGATGCCGGTCTGCAGCGGCTCGTTGACCGGCTGGCGCTCGGCGATGCCGGGGGCCTTGAACTCCAGCGGCCGGCGGTGCGGGGTCTCGACGACGCCCAGGCCGTCCAGCGGCCGGCCGAGGGGGTCGACGACGCGGCCGATCAGCGCCGGGCCGCAGGGCACCGAGAGCAGCTCGCCCGAGCGGCGCACCTCGTCGCCCTCCTTGATGCCCAGATAGTCGCCGAGGACGACGGCGCCCACCGAGCTCTCCTCCAGGTTGAACACCTGCCCCTGAGCGCCGTTGGCGAACTCCAGGCGCTCGCCCGCCATGGCCCCGGTCAGGCCGTAGATGCGGGCGATGCCGTCGCCCACCTCCAGCACCTGGCCCACCTCGGAAAGGTCGACCTCGGTGCGGTACCTGCGGATTTCCTCTTCGATGACCGACGCGATCTCGTCGACTTTGAATCTCATGAAAGCTCCTTGCTTCGATCAAGACTCGGCAACGTAGGCTCTGCCGCTGTGTATTTCCTGCGAGGCGCGCGCCAGCAGCGCCGCGCTCAGGTCCCGCAGCCGGGACGCCACGCTGGCGTCGATCTTCTTGCCCCCGACGGCGACGACCATGCCGCCGATCAGCGACGGATCGAGCCGCTCGATCAGCGACGGCTTCTTGCCCGTGGCCGCGGCGATGGCGTCCTTGAGACGGGTGCGCAGCGCGTCGGTGAGCGGCACCGCCGTGCGGACGTGGACGTCCACCCAGCCCCGCAGGTCGCGGTGGGCGACGCGGTAGGCCTCGGCGATGGCGCGGAGTTGGGCGAGCCGCCCCTTGCGGTTGATCACCTGCAGCGAGTCCACCAGCAGGTCGCTCGCGTTGCCCCGGAACAGATCCTCGAGCACGCGGGCGCGGCCCTCCTCGTCCACCATCGGGCTCGACAGGAAGTGCTCGACCTTCGGGTTCTGGTCAAGGAACTCGACGAGCTCCCTCAACTCCTCCAGCAGCGCGTCGCTTGCGCCCCGTTCCTCGGCGAGCCCGAGCATCGCCTCGGCATAGAGGCGGCCGACGGCCAGGTCGCGAAAGTCCACGTTCGCCATGGCTTCAGTTCCGCCCGGCTCCGTCGATCCCCTCGATGCCCTCGGCGATCAGGCGCTCGTGGTCCTGCGCGGTCAGCTCCCGGCCGATGACGCGCGCCGCCATCTGCGTGACCAGCTTCGCCGACAGGGTGTACAGCTCCTTGGTGGCGGTGTCGGTGGCGATCTGGATCTCGCGCCGGGCGCGCTCGATCATCTTGTCGGCCTCGCGCTTGGCGTCCTCCTCGATCCGCCGCTTCACCACCTCGGCGTCGCGCCGCCCCTCATCGACGATGGCCGAGGCTTCGGCGCGCACTCCGGCCAGCCTCTCTTCGTACTCGCGCAGCCGCGCCTCGGCCTCCTCGCGCTCGCGCTTCGCCGTCTCCAGCGCCTCGCGGATGTAGTTCTCCCGCGTCTGGAGGGTATTGAGGATCGGCCCCCACGCGAACTTGCCGAGGACAAACACCACGAGGAGGAAGATCACCAGCGTCCAGATGGCGTTGCCCACGTCGCCGGCGAAGAGATTGGGGCTGCCGCCCGCCGCGTGCTCGGCCTCCTGCGCCAGGGCCGGAGCCGCGAACGCCAGCGCGACCAGGGTCGTCAGAAGTCTCTGAATCATCTGCGCATACTCGTCCGGTCTTGAGCTCCCTCCCCTCAATTGGAGAGGGAGGAACCATGGCCTCAGCTATCCGAGCGCCAGCAGGCAGACGATGACCGCGAACAGCGTGGCGCCCTCGATGAGCGCCGCGGTGATGATCATCGCGGTGCTGATCTGGCCCGCCGCCTCGGGCTGGCGCGCCATCGACTCCACCGCACTGCCGCCGATCCGGCCGATGCCCGCGGCGCCGCCCATGATCACCAGGCCGACCCCGATCCCGCCGCCGAGGTTGCCGGCGCCGGCGTCGGAGAGGAACGTGGCATTGCTGCCCTGCTGGGCGTGCGCCGCGGCGGCGGAGCCCAGCATCAGGACGAAGCCCAGGACGATCATCGTCAGCGCGATCTTGGCCCTTCTCTTGCTCATCGGAAACGATCCTTTCGTCGGTCGTTGGCGGCCGTGCGGGGCCGGCCGTCCGCTTTGATCGCCATCGCAGTCACGCCTTACGGCCCGAGTGCCCCGCGCGGTCCGGGCATGGCGAATTGAAACCCGTCAAAGAATCAGTGCGCCCCCTCCTCGTGCAGCTCGCCGGGGCCGCCGTGGTGGAAGACCACGGACTGGCCGATGAACAGCGTCGTCAGGAACGCGAAGATGAACGCCTGCAACAAGGCCACGAAGACCTCGAGCAGAGTGACGGCGACGCTTCCCGCCACCGCCGGAATGGCGATGCCGAAGCCCCCGAGGTACCCCATGGTCGCCCCGGCGCTCAGGATGAAGCCGAGCAGCACGGCCAGCAGGATGTGGCCGGCCACCATGTTGGCGAACAGACGCACGGTCAGGGCGAAGGTCTTCGCCAGCACACCGGTGATCTCGACCGGCACCAGGATCGGCGCCAGCCACAGCGGACCGGGGCAGAAGTGGGCGAAGTAGTGCCGGCCCCCCAGGCGTATGCCGTTGACCACCATCATCAAGAAGGTGAGGATCGCGAGCGTGGCGGTCACCCAGATGTTGCCCGTGGGCGTGCCCCCCAGATGAAGCCCGAACAGGGTGCTGAGCGCCGCGACGGGCAGCAGCCCGAGCAGGTTGCAGGTCAGGATGAAGAAGAAGACGCTCCAGATGTACTTGATGAACCGGTCCGTGTGCTCGTGCAGGTTGGGCTGCGCGATCTCCTTGCGCAGGTACTCGCAGATCATCTCCAGGAGGTTGGCAGGGCCCGCCGGCACCAAGCGGCCGACCTCGTCCGTGCCGCGCCGGCGCTTGACCAGAGCGGGCAGGAACAGGATCAGCAGCAGCCCGGCCACGATCAGCGTCGCGGTCTGATCGGTGAGCAGGGAGATCTTCCCCTCCGGCGTCAGGAACCCCAAGTTCGCCGGCTTCTGGACGATCGGATGCTGCACCACGTGCTCGAGCGGATCGGCGGCCATCATCAGGAAAGCAAGCATCTTCGAGTCTCCAAAGCGTCTTCTTCACAAGCCCCGGACGGCGTACCGGGTGTCCACCACCAGGAGCGCCAGGTAGCTCGCCGCGGCCCCCAGCAGCAGGGGTCCGCGCTCGAACCCGCCGGACAGCGCGGCCACCGCGCCGAGCACCAGCAGGACCGCGAACCGTATCGCCATCGCCGCCATCATGGCCGGCACGTGCGCGGCCGGCGTCGCCGCGCGGCGGGCGCGGACTACCGGAAGGACCCCCACCGCCGAGGCGAAGAGCGACAGCGCGCAACCCATCAGCCAGGCGGGCCCGGCGTCCTCGCCCGCCAAGCGCCGGGCGGGCACCCAACCCAGCGCGGCGACCAGCGCGGCGACCGCCACTGCCCAGGCCAGGAATCGCAGGTACTCCGCGGCCGGCGTTCGGGTCTCGGTCATCGCCCGTCGTCACCGTCCTTGCGGCCGGCTTCCTGGATGGCGCTCAGCGACTGGCGGATCAGGTTGTACATCCCGCCCACGACCCCGATCACCCCCCCCACCACCAACCCCCAGGGCGAGGTGCCGAAATGGCGGTCCCACCAGTACCCGAAAAGGCTGAGACCTACGACCGCCGCGGCCAACTCGATGCCGAGCCCGGACAGCTTGACCCAGTTGGCTCGTGGCTTTGGCCGCTCTGGCATTTCTCGGATTCGGGCGCGGACGGCGATCAGCCGGCCGGCAACCCACCGCGGCGCGCCCTCCCTCCCCACCTTTCCGGCGCGGGCGCAGTCTAGCACCTTGTGCGATTTTTCACAAGCTCCCGCGGCGAGGGGATCCGTCGTGAAGGATCGGCAGCAGAGACGCCGTGGGGGAGGGCAGGTCGAGCGGCACCGAGATGTGCTGCGTCAGGATCTCGCGCTGGCGGTTCACCAGGTCCTCCAGCGTGGTGGTGGAGAGGATCCGCTCGACGGCCTTCTTGACCTCCAGGAAGACCTCGCGGATGGCGCAGTGCTCGGTGCCCACGTCGATGGTGCAGGGCAGGGCCAGGATCTGGTCGATCGGCGTCGTCTGCCCTTCCAGCGTCACCAGGACGTGCCGCAGGGTGATCTGGGATGCCGGCCGGCCGAGCACGTGGCCGCCCTGGGGGCCGCGGTTGGAGAGGATCAGCCGGTCCTTGGAGAGGAGGGCGAGGATCTGGCGTAGGTAGGGCTCGGGAATGCCCTGGCGCCTGGCGATCTCGTGGCTCGTCACCGGCCCGCTCTCGCCGTGCATGGCGATGTAGAGCATCGCGCGGATGCCGTACTCGCCCTTGGTGGAGATCTTCATGCGGTTGCCCTTTTAGAAGTCTATCACAGGGCCCGCCCACTGCCGGCCCGCCTGCCCGGCGCGCGCGGCGGCCACCAGATCCGGCAGCGAGGAGAGGTCCCGCAGGTCGCCGCCCCCCGAGGTGCGGGTGAGGTGGAGGGCGCGCAGCCCCGCCGCCACCGCTCCCTCGACGTCCTCCAGCCGGCCGTCTCCCACATGCAGTGTCGCCGCCGGCTCGATGCCCAGCTCGGCCACGGCCTGGTGGAAGATCCGCCGGTCTGGCTTCTCGACCCCCGCCCGGGCGGAGCAGGTGATCGACCCGAAGAAGCGGGCGAGCCCCAGTTGGCCGAGCACCTGCGGCAGCCGGTGGTCCCAGTTGCTGACCACGCCGAGCCGCAGTCCCTCCTCGCGCAGCCTGGCGAGCGCCTCCGGCACCTCCGGGTAGACCTCGTAGGGCTCCGCGGTCCCGAACCGGTGGAAGAGCTCCGCCGCCGCGAACCGGGAGGGCGGCGGCGCCCCCTTGAGCTCGCACATCCGTTCCAGGAGCCGCCGCCACCACCCGCGCTCCCCCTCGGGGTGCGAGGTGAAGCGATCGCGCCCCGGATCGGCGCTGCAGGCGAGCTCCTGCCAGACCACGGAGAACAGCCGGAGCGCCTCGCCGGGATCGGTCTCGACGCCGTGGCGGCCGAGGACCTCGGCGTAGATCTCGCCGAGCCGGGGGACGTGGAGCAGGGTGCGGGTGACGTCGAAGGTCACGGCCTCGATCATGGAACCAGGATACCCGATCGGGGCGCTGTGATAGCTTGCCTTCGATGCGTTCCCCGACTGCGCGCGCCGCCCTCGCCCTGCTGCTGTTCTCCTCCTGGCTTGCGCTGCTCTTCGCGGGCTTCGTCTTCGCAGGGGCGGTCCACCTGCTGCTGCTCGCGGCGTTGATCCTGTTTCCCTGGCGGGCGCTGAAGGCCTGACGGCCGCCTACCCCCGCCACGCCTCGACGGGGTTCCCGAGCACGCCGACCCCGGGGATCTCCACCTCGACGCGGTCGCCGTCTGTCAGCGGACCCACGCCCGCCGGGGTGCCGGTGAGCAGGAGATCGCCAGGCTCCAGGGTCATCATCCGCGAGGCGTAGAGGAGCAGGTCCACGATCCCGAACGCCATCTCCCGGGCGTGGCCGCGCTGGCGCTCGGCGCCGTTGACGCGGGTGATCACGGAGAGGTCCTCCAGGTCCGCCCCCACCCGGATCGCCGGCCCCACCGGGCAGAAGGTGTCGAACGACTTGGCGCGGGCGAAGACGGCGTCCTTCCTCTGGAGATCGCGGGCGGTGACGTCATTGGCGCAGGTGACGCCCAGGACGGCGCTGCGCGCCTGCTCCGGCGTGGCCCCCCGGGTCAGCCGGCGCCGCAGCACCACGGCGATCTCCCCCTCGTGCTCCACCCGTTGGCTCTCGGGCGGCAGCACGATGTGCGCGCCGGGGCCGATCAGCGCCGAAGGGGCCTTGAGGAACAGCAACGGCTCCTCGGGCATGGGGTGGTCCAGCTCCCGGGCGTGCTCCACGTAGTTGCGCCCCACGCAGACGATCTTGCCGGGGCGGACCGGCGCCAGCAGCGGGGCCGCATCGCGGGAGACCTCCGCCCCGTACTCCCAGCCGCCGGGGAGGGTCTCGAACGGATCGGAGGCGAGGATGCGCAGCCCGGGGTCCGACGCGGATCCGGCCACGGCCCAGAAGCCTTCAGGAGCGGTGCGATAGAGGAGCATGGCGGCCTATTCTAGGCGTTCACCCCCGGGCCAGCGCGTAGCGCTCGTAGAACTCCGCCGCCAGTCGCTTGGGATCGCCGTAGACCACCTCCGGGAAGGAGA
>DASWME010000261.1:0-13990 GCA_036399915.1 Thermoanaerobaculia bacterium | reverse complement strand
GTTCGCGGCCTATCTTCGCAGAGAGAGGCGGACCTGACGGGAAGCCCGCGAGACGACCAGATTGCCCGAGGCCGAGAGGTGGATCGTTGCCTTGGCGGGCGGGGATACCCTACAATACGCCTCCGCTTCTCGGAGCCCTGGTCTCCGCACGCACCAGCCGACGTAGCTCAGCGGTAGAGCAGCTGATTCGTAATCAGCAGGTCATCGGTTCAAATCCGATCGTCGGCTCCACGCAAGCCGCTCCAGGACAGCAACTTACACTCGCTTCTATCGGCCACCTCGGTGGGCTTGCCGTTGCGGTTCGAGGTGACGCCGCCGCTCCCGGCGGGGGAAAGCCAAGCGCGGGGGTGACGAGCGCCGCACTCAACCGTATAAAATCAAGCTGCAGAGCACCACCAATCCAAGGAGGAAGTACCGAGATGATGAAAGTTTCGCTTGCGAAAGAGATGCTGGAGTGGGACGGGCTGATCGACGCCGTTGGCCGCGAGGAGGGCACTCTAGGGCGTTGTCGTAGAGCATCGCTCCGACGTGTCGAAGGGCATCGGCATCTCCGGGACGGGTGAAGAGGAGGAAAAGGGTCTCGCCGAACCCTTCGCGGACCTCCCAGGCGGGCATTGCGTGTGAGCGTCATGTCCAAGGGGTAGGCACGATCCTGCTCCACCACATCCTGCGCCGGGCCAGGGACGCCGGGGTCAAGCTGCGGGCCGAGTTCGTCTCCAACGACCGCAACCGCCAGATGCTGATCACCTACAAGTTCGCCGGCTTCAAGGAGGTGGAGCGGGTGGGGGAGCTGGCCATCTTCGAGAACGACTACTCCGCGCTCCAGCCGCCGCCGGCGTACGTGTAGGGGAGCGGCCTCTTCGGCGATAATCTCTCCTCAAGGGCCTGAAGGCCCAAGAAAGGAGATCCCATGCAGAAGAGGAGCTTGAAGAAACTGACGCTGTCCCGGGAGACGCTCCGCGATTTGACCGGATGATCAGGCGAAGGCGGTTCTGGGAGGTAATTCTTTAATTCGGTACAGCAGTTGCTGCCCTCCGCCCACCTCGGATTCTGTGAACGTGTGCTGTGCTGAAGAATGATGGGAGGGTATAGCCCCGAGGGGGCAACCCTCTTCGGGGCGAAACTGCTCGTAGTAGACTGGCTTCATGCGTACCATGTTCACGATCCGCAGGTAGGCGGAACTCCAAGGCAAGACCGTCTCCGAGTTGGCCCTCGAGATCCTGAGCGAAGGCGTCGGGGAGCGGCCCATGGCTGAGCGAACCGGGCATCTGCGAGGAAAGCTCGATCTCCGCCCGGACACCTCCGACCCTTGGTTCAAACAGCTTCGAGGGCGTAACTGGCGGCCTTGGAATCTTGGCTTCTGGATACCGGTCCTCTCGTCGCATATCTGAACGCGTCGGAGAAGGACCACCCCAAGGTCGCAGCCCGGCTCCATGCTTTCACGGGGCGGCTCTTCACCACCAGCGCTGTGATTACCGAGGCGATGCACCTCGTGGACGGGTCTGGAAGACAGGTCATGGGTGATAATCCGGCGATCGAGGGCCTAGAGGCCCAGGAAAGGAGATGCTATGAAGAAGACCACCCCCAAAAAGCTGACGTTGTCTCGCGAGACGCTCCGCGACCTGACCGACCTGCAGACGAAGGCGGTCCAGGGAGGCGTCGGTGACTACCAGAACGCTCCCATTCCCATCACCTCGGATTCCATCAACGCGTGCTGCTGCTGACGCACTGACCGAGCGAACAGCCCCGGAGGCGCGATGCCTTCGGGGCCCGTTCCTTCGGTTCGCGGCCGCTTGCCGCAGCGGCTTCACCTCACCCCATACGACGCGAGCCTCTGCGGCTTAAAGCTTGAGCCCGCCAGGTTCAGGGGCGGGCTTGCCGCCCGCCTGCCGCGTTGTTTAAGGCAGCAGGTGGAAACGCCCGCAATGCTTGGGACGGACCACTCCGAAGTGACGGTGATCCAGGGTGATGAGGATTTCGGTACGCAGGTGTTCGGCCAAGGCTACCATCGAGGCATCCGTACCTCCGAGGGGGAGATCGGCGTATTGTTCGACCAACTCCCCGATCCGGGGCCAGTCCTGGACTGCTGGCGCTTGGACGTCGAAGCTCTCGAGTCCCCTCAGGAAGCGCGCTTCGGTCATGGGGCCTCTGCGGCGATGGATCAGGTAGGCGGCCTCGGCAACGCAGAGGGCGGGAATTACGAGGTGAAATCCCGGCGTCCGCAGCGCGTCGAGGCAGGCATGGTGCGCCGGGTCGGCCGTGTTCGCCGAGGCGACGAGGGGACCGGTGTCAACGATCGCGATCGAGATCATCAGCCCAGTGATCGGCCAGCTCCTCGTCCAATCGCTCGGCGGGCACCATATCCGGATCATGGAAGAGGCCGGCCCACGGGATCTGCCGCGGCTTCTCTTCCGACCCTGCAAGGCCCTGAACGATGAACCGCCGAACCACCTCCGAGAAGCTCGTCTGCCGCCGAACCGCCTCTCGGTCGACCAATTCGGCAAGATCGTCAGGTAGAGTAATCGTGGCGCGCTTCATACCTGCATACTAGCATACGCGGTCGATCGGCCAAGGGAGACCGATCGGTTAGAGTAACCACATCGATGGACCGCTACCTCGTCAACGAGATCTTCTACAGCCTGCAGGGCGAAGGGGTCCGCGCCGGCACGCCCAACCTGTTCCTGCGGCTCTCGCGGTGCAACCTGGCCTGCAAGGTGGAGACGCACGGCTTCGACTGCGACACGGAGTTCGAGTCGGGGCGGTGGATGACGATTCCGGAGATCCTCGAAGAGCTCCACCAGCTCTCAGGCAGGTGCGACTGGGTGATCCTCACCGGCGGCGAGCCGGCCCTGCAGGTGGACCGCGAGCTGATCGACGCCCTCCACGCGGCCGGCTACAAGCTGGCCATCGAGACCAACGGCAGCGTCGAGCTGCCGCCCGGGATCGATTGGATCACCGTCAGCCCCAAGGTGGCCGAGCACGCCATCCGCCAGCGCAGGGCCCACGAGGTCAAGTATGTCCGCGGCCACGGCCAGGCGATCCCGAAGACGGTGGTGGACGCCGAGCACTATCTCATCTCGCCCGCCTTCGAGGGGGCCGAGGTCGATCCCCGGACCGTCGACTGGTGCATCCGGCTGTGCAAGGAGAACCCGCCCTGGCGGCTGTCGGTCCAGCAGCACAAGATGTGGAAGGTTCGGTAAGCCATTCTTTTATAGATCCCTTTATAGATCCACCGGTTCACCAGCGGTCGGGGGAGGTCCGAGACCGGAAAAGGCTATGATGGGAGACCTTGCTGGTGAAGGAGCATGGCGATGGAGACGAGACGGAGCAAGCTCGCGAAGTGGACGGCGGCGCTGTTCGTCGTGCTGCTGGTCAACACGGCGTACCTCGCGGCGTTCGCCCACCCGACGGTCTTCTACATGGGCAACGTGCTCCTGCACTTCGTGCTGGGGCTGGTCCTGGCGGTGGCCTTCGCGGTGCTGCTGGCGAGACGGCCGGACCTGCGGGCCGGCATGGCGCCGGCGGCGATCCTCTTCGCCCTGGCTCTGCTGGCGGGCCTCTGGCTGGCCTGGGACGGCAACGTGCTCCACAATCGCCCCGTCTTCTGGGCGCACGTGATTGCCGCCGCGCTGGGGGTGGCCGCGCTGGGGGCCTGGCTCTGGCGCCGGGGGGCTGACTGGCCGCGGTTCCGCCAGGCCTTCGCGGTGGCGGTCGTGCTGATGGTGGTCCTGCCGGCTGCGGCGGCCTTGTGGCGCAGGGCGAACCCCAACCCGAACCACCGCATCCACAACCCGCTGATCGTCCCCACTTCGATGCGGGAGGAGGGGGGAGGGCCGAAGTCGCCGTTTTTCCCCTCGTCGGCCAAGACCAACGTCGGCGGCATCATCCCGTCGAACTTCTTCATGGACTCGGCCGCCTGCGGCGACTGCCACAAGGACATCTTCCAGCAGTGGAACAGCTCGGCCCACCACTTCGCCTCGTTCAACAACCAGTTTTACCGCAAGTCGATCGAGTACATGCAGGACGTGATCGGTCCCCAGCCGAGCAAGTGGTGCGCCGGCTGCCATGACCACGCGGTGTTCTTCAACGGCCGGTTCGAGCGGCCCATCAAGGAGCAGATCGACACGCCGGAGGCGCATGCCGGCCTCGCCTGCACCTCCTGCCACGCCATCACCCACGTGGACAGCTCCATGGGCAACGGCGGCTTCACCATCGAGTACCCGCCGCTCCACGAGCTGGTGACCAGCAAGAACCCGGTCATCCGCAAGGTGGACCATTTCCTGACCTATCTCGACCCCGAGCCGCACAAGAAGACTTTCATGAAGCCGTTCATGCGGCTCGACTCCGCGGAGTTCTGCTCGGCCTGCCATAAGGTGCACCTCGACGTGCCGGTGAACTCCTACCGCTGGTTCCGCGGCTTCAACGACTACGACAACTGGCAGGCGAGCGGCGTCTCCGGCCAGGGGGCCCGCTCCTTCTACTACCCGGCCGAGTCGAAGACCTGCGCCGGCTGCCACATGCCGCTCGTCGACTCCCAGGACCCGGGCAACAAGGACGGCAAGGTCCACTCCCACCGCTTCCCGGCGGCGAACATGGCGGTGGCCTTCGTCAATCAGGACAAAGAGCAGATGGAGGTCACCGAGAAGTTCCTGACCTCGGGCTTCATCAAGGTGGATATCTTCGCGGTCTCGCCGGTGGAGCAGGGCAAGGGCGAGACGCCGATGGTGCGTCGGGCGGGCGAAGGCCCGCAACTCGCGTCCACCTTCGCCGTGGGCGAGGAGGCCGAGCAGGCCGGCACGGTGGTGATCCGCGATGTCGGCAAGGTGGCGGCGCCCATCGAGCGGGCGGCCCCGGCCGTCAAGCCGGGCTCCACGGTGCGGGTGGACGTGGTCGTCCGCACCAAGGCCATAGGACATTTCTTCCCCGGCGGCACAGTGGACGCCTTCGACATCTGGCTGGAGCTGCAAGGCCGCGACGCTGACGGCCGGGTGGTGTTCTGGAGCGGCCGGGTGGAGGACGGCGGCAAGGGGCCGGTCGAGCCCGGGGCCCACTTCTACCGCTCCTACCAGCTCGACGCCGAGGGCAACCCCATCAACAAGCGCAACGCCTGGCAGGCGCGCAGCGTGCTCTACGTGCGCATGATCCCGCCCGGCGCGGCCGACGTGGCCCACTACCGCGTGCGCATCCCTGAGGACGCCAAGGGGCCGATCACCTTCACGGCGAAGCTCAACTACCGGAAGTTCTCCCACTACTACACGCAGTTCGTCTACGCGGGTCAGCCCAAGCCGGGCCAGGCCCCGGGGCTGATCTCGCCGCACCACAACAGCGCCGAGTACTCCTTCGACAAGGCGAACATCCCGGCCAACGTCTCGGGCAAGATCAAGGGGGAGATCCCCGACCTGCCCATCGTCACCCTGGCCACGGACGAGGCCCAGCTCATGCTGGGTTCCGGCGCAGAGCCGCAGTGGCGGCCCATCGTCGCCAAGGACGACCGCGAGCGCTGGAACGACTGGGGGATCGGCCTGATGCTCCAGGGGGACCTCAAGGGGGCCGAGTACGCCTTCAAGCGGGTCACCGAGGCCGAGCCGGGCTACGCCGACGGCTGGCTCAACGTGGCCCGCGCCCTCATCCGCGAGGGCGAGGTCGAGGCCGCGAAGCCCTACGTCCAGAAGGCGCTCGCCATCGACTCGGGGCTCGGCCGTATCCACTTCTTCAAGGCCATGATCCAGAAGACCGAGGGGGACTACGACGGGGCCCTGGCCTCGCTGCGCACCGTCGAGGCCAAGTACCCGCGCGACCGCGTGGTGCTCAACCAGATGGCCCGCATCCTGTTCCTCAAGCGGCAGTACCGCGAAGCCATCGAGGTGCTGGAGCGCGTCTGCATGGTGGACCCCGAGGACGTGCAGATGCACTACACGGCCATGCTCTGCTGGCGCGCCCTGGGCAACCAGGAGAAGGCGGCGCGGGAGGCGAAGCTCTTCCGGCGCTTCAAGGCCGAGGAGTCGTCGCAGGCGATCACCGCCAGGCGCCGCCTGCTGAGCCCCGAGGACAACAACGAGCGCCAGCAGATCCACGAGCACGAGAGCGCTCCCTTGCTGCCCGTACAGCGGACCGCCGTAGAGTCCGTGGTCGCGGGGGGAGGTTGACGTCTTGACCCGCCGTCTCGTCCCTGTCGTCCTTTCCGTCCCTGCCGTCCTCTTCCTCGCCGCGGCTCCAGCCCCGGCGCCGAAGGGCGGGGTGAAGTTCACCGACGTGACCGCCGCCGCGGGGATCAGGTTCACTCACAACAGCGGCCGCGCGGGGAAGAAGTACATGCCCGAGACCCTGGGCTCCGGGGTCGCCCTGTTCGACGCCGACGGCGACGGCTGGCTGGACGTCCTGCTGGTCAACAGCCGCGACTGGCAGCCGCGCGGGAGGAAGTCGCTCCAGGCCCTCTACCGCAACAACCGGAACGGTACCTTCACCGACGTGACCCGGGGGAGCGGCCTGGACGTCGAGACGTACGGCCTGGGGGTCGCCGCGGGCGACTACGACAACGACGGCCGGGAGGACCTCTACATCACCTCCCTCGATGGCGACCGGCTGTTCCACAACGAAGGGGGCGGCCGGTTCAAGGACGTGACCGCGGCCTCTGGTGTCAAGAACGCGAATTTCGGCACCAGCGCTGCGTGGCTCGACTACGACCGCGACGGCAGGCTGGACCTGTTCGTGGCCAACTACGTCCAGTGGAGCCGCGACAAGGACCTCTGGTGCTCCCTCGACGGCGCCACCAAGTCCTACTGCACCCCCGAGTCCTACAAGGGCACGGCGTCGAAGCTCTACCGCAACCTGGGCGGCGGCAGGTTCCAGGACGCCAGTCAGAAGGCCGGCGTCGCCGATCCCACGAGCAAGTCGCTGGGCATCGCCGTGCTCGACTACAACGGCGACGGCTGGCCGGACCTCTTCGTGGCCAACGACACCCAACCCAACAAGCTCTACCGGAACAACCGGAACGGCACGTTCACCGACGAGGCGGTGGAGGCGGGCGTGGCCTTCTCCGAAGAGGGGACGGCCCGCGGCGCCATGGGGGTCGACGCCGCCGACTACGACCGCTCGGGGCGGCCCCACCTGCTGGTGGGCAACTTCGCCAACGAGATGCTGGCCCTCTACCACAACGAGGGGAGCGGCATCTTCGTGGACGAGGCTCCGGCCTCGGCGGTGGGGCAGGCGAGCCTGCTGACCCTCACCTTTGGCGTCTTCTTCTTCGACTACGACCTCGACGGCCATCCTGACATCCTGGCCGCCAACGGCCATCTCGAGGAGGAGATCAACCGGGTGCAGCCGCGGGTCACCTACAGGCAGCCGCCGCTGCTGTTCCGCAATCTGGGGAGGGGGAAGTTCGCCTCGATCGCGTCCGCCGTGGGGCCGCAGTTCAGCCGTCCCATCGTGGCGCGCGGCGCGGCCTATGGCGACGTCGACCGGGACGGCGACCTCGACGTGGTGCTCACCACCAACCACGGCCCCGCCTACCTCTTCCGCAATGACGGCGGCAACCGCAACCACTGGCTGCGGGTGCGGACGGTGGGGACGAAGTCCAACCGCGACGGCATCGGCGCCGTGGTGCGGGTGACCAGCGCCTCGGGTCGGCAGTGGGCGATGGTGCGCAGCGGCTCTTCCTATTGCTCGCAGAGCGAGATGGCGCCTACCTTCGGCCTCGGCAAGGACAAGGCCGTGCAGACCCTGGAGGTCGAATGGCCGAGCGGGGTCAAGCAGCGGTTCACCAACGTGCCCACGAACCAGGTGGTCACGGTGGAGGAGGGGAAGGGGATGGTGGCAGTGCCGCCCCCGGCGGCGAAGGCGCGGTAGGACGATCCATCACGAGGATCTCCACCCCCAGCCCCCGAAACACCCTCCGCCGCCCCACCCGCCACTTCGGGTCCCTCTCCAGGACGCTGATGGCGGCGAGCTGCCAGGCGTTGTAGCGCTGGAAGTCTCTCCCCCGGTAGAGCCGGCTCGATGGCAGCAGCCGGATCGCCAGGATGCGCTCCGGCCGCTCCCGCTCCAGCCATCTCCGCAGCCGCTGTCCCACCGCGGCGGGAGAGAGCCTGGGATCGGGGCGCGGCGGCGGATTGACGACCGTGATCTCCCTGTCCCGCGTCTCCTCGTCCAGGACCAGCCACCAGCGGAACAGGTTCGGGCTGAGCTCGTTGAAGGTGCCGATCACCGCCACCCGGCGCGCTCCGGCGGTGGAATCGCCGAAGAACGCGAGCGTTCTCCAGAGGCCGGGGCGGGCCGAGTAGAGCTTGTAGTCTCTCGGCAGGCGGGCGTCGAGGTTCACGCGTTGCGTCGCCGTCCAGGCGATTCCGGCGAGCGCCCCGGCGCAGAGCAATCCTCCCAGAATGCGTAGGGGCGGGGCTTGTCCCCGCCCGTTGACGGCCCGGCTGAACGCCACCGCCGCAAGGAGCATCAGGAACGGCGCAGCCACGGCCAGGAACCGCGGCTCCTTATAAGGATGGAAGGTAGCGAGGCCGAGGCCGAGGAACGCTGTCAGGAAAAGGACGCGGAACGGCTCGTCCCGCCACCTCCAGAGCCCGATCAGGGAGACGGCGAGGAAGACGATCACCAGACCGCCGAGAAGGGGGAGGGGAGCGTAGTCCCGCATCAGGGAGCGGAGATAGAAGGTGAGGAACTCGGCCGAGAAGAGCGGCGGCCCCGTGGAGCGGTTCCTGAGGAAGGCTACGATGTTCTTGGGATGGATCGGGTCCGGGCTGAGGCACCAGGCCCAGAGGGGGATCACGAGCGTGGCGAGCGCGGCTCGGACCTCCACCGGCAGCGAGCGCCAGCGGGCGCGGAAGCCTTCTGGATCGCGCCGCCAGCGCACCGCCAAGGCCACGGCGCCTGCCACCAGCCCGGCGTAGATCCCGACTCCGGGGTTGATTCCCAGCAGCGTCGCGAGGAACAGCAGGTCGAGATAGACCGCGAGGACGGTTCGCCTCCGGTCCGGCTGTCCCCACGGCCGGAGGAGGCGCGCCGTCCTCCGCCCCAACTCGCGGCGGTGGTCCGCGGGCAGACGCCAGACCTCGTTGGCCAGCACGGCGAGTCCCCAGACCAGAGCGTAGTTGTACTTGATGAGGACCAGCGCGAGCGTCGCCAGGCCCGTGAGGCGCCAGGTCCAGGGGGTGCCCAGGCGCCGAGCCCGCAGGTAGAGGACGAGGGCGAGCAGAGAGAAGGCGATCCCCGCCATCTCGCGCATGACGAGGATGCCGAGCACCCGCAGCAGCGGGCTTGCGAGGAACAGGGTGGCAGCGATCAGGCCGCCCCACAGGCCCGCGGGACCGGCGTCCACCTCCCGCGCCGCCCATAGCAGCAGCGCGGGTACCAGGGCGAAGAGGACGGTGGAGAGGAGCGTCGCAGAGGCGAAGCTCGCGTCGCCGGCGGCCAGGAACGGCAGCAGCAGGAGGGAGTAGCCAAAGGGCCACTTGTCCTGCCGGTTCAGGAGGTCCAGGAAGCGCAGGAGCCGTCCCTGGGAGAGAGCGCGCAGCAGCTCGACACCGCCCCAGCCGTGACCGGCCATGTCCCACAGCGGCAGCCGCGTCTGCCCGAGATAGAAGCGGTAGAGGGAGGCGGCCTGGAGCGTGGAAATGGTCAGGACCGCCAGAGCGGCGAGCGCGAACGCCCATCTCCAGGGGTGGGGGAAGCGAGGGCTCACGGCGAAGGCGCCAGAATCGCCAGCACCAGCAGGCGCTCCTCGCCCGTATTGCGGATGCCGTGGCGGACCCCCTCCGGCGCGATGAGCATCGTTCCGGCCGCCATGGGCTCTTCGCGCCCGTCGAGTAGGAAGACGCCCCGTCCGGCAATCACGTGGTAGACCTTGTCCATACCCGCATGGGCGTGCAGCTTGTGCTCCTGGCCGGGCTCGAAGGCGTTCAGTCCCACGAGGATGCGGTCCGACTGGAAGAGCGTGGTCTTGCCCATCTGCTTCGGATGGTAGATGGCATGATCCTTAGGGCGGAACGGCACGGGGTGGTCCATGGGGCCTCTCCTGAACAACGGAAACGCGGCGACTCTATCGCGAGCACCGCCTGGCGGGCGAGCGCCCGCCGTACAATCCTTCCGGATTCAACCGAGGAGGCCACCCCATGCGAGGAAAGATCTGCTGGTTTGGAGTCCTGCTGGCGTTGGCCGGTGCCGCGGCCATCGCGGCGGAGCCGGTCCACCGGACCCCAGATCCCGCCCTGGTCGAGCGCGCGCGCAAGCTCCTCGACGAGGTGCCGCTCGTCGACGGCCACAACGACCTGCCTTGGGAGTACCGCAAGCGGGTCCAGAACCACCTGGAGAAGATCGATCTCCGGGGGGACACCAGCAAGCTCGATCCCCCCATGCACACCGACATCCCGCGGCTGCGCCGGGGCGGCGTGGGCGGCCAGTTCTGGTCGGTCTACGTGCCGGTGGAGATCCCCGGCGCGGACGCCGTGCAGACGACGCTCGAGCAGATCGACGACGTGCACCGGCTCGCCGAGCGCTATCCCGACACCTTCGAGGTGGCGAGGACGGCGGACGACGTGGTGCGCATCCACAAGGCCGGCCGCATCGCCTCGCTGATCGGCATGGAGGGAGGCCACTCCATCCACAACTCCCTGGCCGCCCTGCGCCAGCTCTACGCTGCGGGCGCCCGCTATATGACCATTACCCACTCGAAGAACACGGATTGGGCCGACTCGGCCACGGACGCCCCCCGGCACGGCGGCCTCACCCGCTTCGGCGAGGAGGTGGTGCGCGAGATGAACCGCCTCGGCATGCTGGTGGACCTCTCGCACGTCTCGCCGGAGACGATGAAGAAGGCCATCGCCGTCTCCCAGGCGCCGGTGATCTTCTCCCACTCCTCGGCGCGGGCCCTGGACGACCATCCCCGCAACGTGCCGGACGACGTGCTCCGCCTGCTTCCCCGGGACGGCGGCGTGGTGATGGTGACCTTCGTCCCCTCGTTCGTCTCCGAGGAGGTGCGCGCCTGGAATGCCCAGGAGGACGCCGAGGAGGCGCGGCTCAAGGCTCTCCACCCGGGCGATCCCGACCGGGTGAAACGCGAGTTGGACGACTGGCGCAAGCAGCGCCCGGCGCCGCGGGCCACCCTCGAACAGGTAGCCGACCATATCGAGCACATCCGCAAGGTGGCGGGCATCGACCACGTGGGGATCGGCTCCGACTTCGACGGCATCACCAGCGTGCCGCTGGGCCTGGAGGGCGTGGGCGACTACCCGGCGCTGCTCGCCGAGCTGCTGCAGCGCGGCTGGAAGGACGAGGAGGTGAAGAAGCTCGCGGGGCTGAACGTCCTGCGCGTCTTCCGCGACGCGGAGCGGGCCGCGGCGCGCCTCAAGAAGGAGCGTCCGGCGTCCGACGCGCTGATCGAGGAGCTGGACGGCCCGGCGAAGGAGCAGCCCAAGCCAGCGGAATAGGGGCACGCCTCTTGCTAGGCCCGTCCTTCGTAGGCGGTTGGTGAGGATAGCCATACCTGTCGTTTTCGGCACCCCCGCCGCGGAGGTGTGGGCCATGACACGGCGCGTTTCTCGACTCGTTCTCTCCCTCTTCCTCCTCGACCTCCTCGCGCTGCCGCTGCGCGCCCAGGAGGGCACCCAAGGCTGGCTGGACGAGGTGGGCTCCCTGATCACTCCCCGCGAGCGCGAGGTCTTCCTCGGGCTTGCGGACGAGGCCGACCGGCAGGCCTTCATCCAGCGCTTCTGGCAGGTGCGCGACCCCTATCCGGAGACGGACCGCAACGAGGCGCGCGAGCGCTGGGAGGCGCGGCTCCACGACGCCCGCCGGCGCTGGAGCGATCCGCGGGACGACCGCGCCCGGGTCTTCCTCGTCAGCGGCGAGCCGAGCTCCACGTTCGAGACCCGGTGCGCCGGCGCTCCTCTGGAGGTCTGGGCCTACGAGCCCCGGTTCCAGGTGAAGTACCTCACAATGCTCGTCTTCACGAGCGACGGGAAGGGTCACGCCCGGCTCTGGCATCCCGGGGACGCCCCGGACTTCGTGGCCGCCGTCAGGAAGGAGTGCGCCGGCGAGCCGGAGATGGCGAGGACCGCGATGTGGGTCCGCCTGGCCGGCCGGGACGGCTATGAAACCATCGTGAAGCGGGCGCTGAGCGCGCCGAAGCCGCGGGAGTGGGTCTCAAGCTTCACCCCGCCCTCCACCGCGGTCCGGCGGGAGACCGTCACCCTGCAGGCCCGTCTCGACGTCGCCTTCCCCGGACGGCAGGGAGACGGCCTCGTGCGCGTCATGGTCGAGCCCGTCGTCCTTCCTTCCGACGCGGCTCCGGTCCCGGGCGGCCGCCGCGAGCTCGTCGTCTCCGGGCGCATCCTGCGCGGCGCGGAGACAGTGGACTCCTTCCGCTACCGCTTCGACTCCCTGCCCACGGCGGCCGGGAGGGGTCGGCCACTGGCTTTCGAGCGGCGGCTGCGGCCGGGCCTTTACAAGCTGAAAGTGGAGCTGGATTCGCCCGCCCTGGGCCGCTCCTTCGTGGGCGAGCGCGAGCTGGCCGTTCCCGCCGCTGGCGCGCCGGCCGCGGCTCCCGCGCCGGCGAGCGCTCCCAGTCCAGCCGTCGCGGCTGCGGACGGGCCGGTCCCGGAGATCTCGCCGGAGCTCCTCAACCTGTTCGAGGAAGCCGACTCCTCGCTGACGGCGCCGCGCCCGGGGCTGCGCATCCTCGCTCCCGGCGGCAAGCTGCTCGCGGGGACCCAACTCTTCGAGGCGCGGGTGGACCGGGCCGCCGGCCTGCCCGATACGGAGCAGATCGAGCGCGTGGCCTTCTCCCTGGACGGCCACCCGGTCCTCACCCGCAACCGGCCGCCCTACGTGGCGCAGCTCGACCTCGGGCAGGTGCCGAGGCCGCACCGGCTCTCCGCCGAAGGGCTGAACCGCCGGGGGGAGATCCTGGCGACCGACGAGCTGGTCTTCAACGCCGGCGCGCAACGGTTCGCCGTGCGGCTCCTCGAACCAGAGCCGGGCCGGACCTACCGCAGCAGCCTGCGGGCGCGGGCTGAGGTCGAGGCGCCGGAGGACCGCAGCGTCGAGCGCGTCGAGTTCTACCTGGGAGACTCGCGGGTGGCGACCCTCTACCAGCCCCCCTTCTCGCAGCCCCTGGCGCTCCCCGGCGAGGCGCAGGCCGGCTACGTCCGCGCCGTGGCCTATCTGAACGACGGCACCGCGACCGAGGACCTCGTGCTCCTCAACGCTCCCGCGGCCACGGAGAAGATGCACATCCGCCTCGTCGAGCTCTACACGAACGTGGTGGATGGAGCGGGGAAGCCCGTCGAAGCAGTCGCTCCCGGTGAGTTCCAGGTCTTCGAAGACGGCGTGCGCCAGTCGGTCCGTCTCGTCGAGCGCGTCCAGGACACTCCCCTGCGCCTGGTGACGCTGATCGACAATTCGGCGTCCATGCAGCCGCGGCTGGAAGCCTCCCGCCAGGCGGCCCTCCAGTTCCTGCACCGCACGCTGCAGCCGCGCGACGAGGCGGCCCTCATCACCTTCAACCGCTCGCCGCACGTGGCGGTAGGGCTCACCGGCAACCTCGCGGTCCTGGAGGAGGGCCTCTCGGGACTGGTGGCGGAGGAGGAGACCTCGCTCTACGACAGCCTGATCTTCTCCCTCTACTACCTCGGCGGGACGTCGGGGCAGCGGGCTGTCCTGCTCCTCTCCGACGGCCTGGACCGCACGAGCGCCTTCCGCTTCGAGGATGCCCTGGAGTGCGCCCGGCGGGCGGGCATCGCAGTCTACGCGATCGGGATCGACCTGCCGCGGAGCGAAGCGTCCCAGCGGCTCGCCCGGCTGGCCGAGGAAACCGGGGGCCGGAGCTTCTTCCTCCATGGGACCGGGGAGCTGGAGCGGGCCTACCAGGAGATCGAGCGCGACCTGCGCTCGCGCTACCGCATCTCGTACCAGTCGTCCAACACCCGCCCGGGCGAGGCTTTCCGCATCGTCAAGGTCCAGGTTTGCCGGTCAGGGCTGGAGGCGC
>DASWME010000260.1:0-6616 GCA_036399915.1 Thermoanaerobaculia bacterium | reverse complement strand
GTCTGCGACGAGAACCCCTGCAATGCGGGGGCGACCGGAGCCCTGATCAACAAGATCACGACGACGACGGGAACGGCGCTGAACGTGGCGAGCACCACGATCGGCTCGAACAACCTGGAGTTCCGGAGCATCTCGGCCGGTACAGCGGCGAGCGGTCCGGCGAATGGCATCGTGTTGAACACCACCGGCTCCTCGGGTGGTCTGAAGGTGAAGGGCACTGGCGGCGCGGGCACGGGCGGTACGATTCAGAACACGACCGGCGACGGCATCTTCTTGACGAGCACGTTCGGCGTCAGTCTGTCTTCCATGATCGTCAACAGCGGTGATGAGGACGGCATCGATGGCACCTCTGTCAACGGATTCTCGATCACCGGCAGCAGCGTGACCGACAACGGCAACGTAGCCAACGAGGAGGGGATCAGCTTCTCCAACGTGTCGGGCGCCGTCTCGATCACCAACACTACGGTCACCGGCAACGCCTACAACAACCTGCGGATCGACAACACGACGGGCACGATCTCGTCGCTGACCATCTCGGGCAGCTCCTTCAGCAACAACCTGGCGGTGGTAGGCAACCATGGCGCGCTGATAGAGATCCGAGGCAACTCGCAGCTGACCACCGCCAGTATTACCGGCACGACCTTCTCGGGTAACGAGGTGATGGGGATCCAGGTGACGTCGAACGACACGGCCGTGGTTTCGGACTTCACGATCAGCGGTTGCACGATCACCAACAACGAGCTGGGGATCGACTTTTCGAAGTCGCAGACGTCGAGCATGCAGTTCAAGATCCTGAACAACACGACGTTTACAGGCCAGAACAGCCACGGCATCAACTTGTTCACGGCGGTGGGGGCAGGGACGACGGGGAACTTCCAGGGCCGGATCCAGGGCAACACGATCGGCAACGCCGGAGTGGCGGGGTCTGGATCGGCGATCGGCAACTGCATTCGGGTGAACATCAACGGTGACGCCAATGCCGACATCGTGCTCGACGGCAACACGGTGCGGCAGTGTCCGAACGGCCGCGGCATTGAGGTCATCGGCAGGAACGGCACGGGTGGGCTCGACGTGACGATTACGAACAACAACGTCGATACGAACGCACCATCCAACTCACTGGCGGCGATTCTGGTGCAATCGAACTGTGCGACCGTGTGCAACACGGTGCGCTCCGACGTACGAGGTAACACGGTGCCTGCGGGGTCGACGAGCACAGATCTGTTGCCGGAGTACATCGCACTGGTTGAGACGAGCACGTCGACCCTCCAACTGGTCGATACGGCACCGGCGAGCGCCAGCTGTACGGCTCAACTCACGAGCACGAATACGGGGAGCGCCAGTGCGAACGCCGGTTGCGCGCTCATCGCAGGTCCGATCAACACGCCCCCGTAGTCAGGAGGCTCCGTCTTGGGTTCGTTGAAGTGAATCGCCTGGGTTTCGACCCGGGCCCTTAACAGGGAGGTGGAGATGGCTGAACCGTTTTTGAGCGAGGTTCGAATCATGAGCTTTGTGTTCGCACCCAAGGGCTGGGCCCTCTGCAACGGCCAGCTCCTTCCGATCAACCAGAACCAGGCGTTGTTCTCGTTGCTCGGTACGACGTTTGGCGGGGATGGGCGGGTGAACTTCGCCTTGCCGGACCTGCGGGGACGCACGCCGATTCACGTCGGCAGCGGCCATACGCTCGGCGAGCGCGGCGGCGAACAGGCGCACACGCTGTCGATCGCGGAGCTGCCGACCCACACGCACGTGCTGAACGGGACGTCCAACCCCGGCAATGCCCTGATACCTGGCGGCAACCTGCTGGCGAAGGTCAATCTGCCGGCATACCATTCACCGGACAATCTGGTGGCGATGGCACCCTCGGTGACCAACGTAGGCGGCAGCCAGGCGCATCTCAACATGCAGCCGTTCCTGACCCTATCCTTTTGTATCGCCCTCCAGGGCATTTTCCCGAGTCCGAACTAGAGGAGAACCGAAATGGCTCAACCCTATGTCGGTGAGATCCGCATGTTCGCCGGGAACTTCGCTCCCGCCGGCTGGATGTTCTGCGAAGGGCAGCTCCTGCCGATCTCCGAGAACGAAACGCTGTTCCAACTCATCGGGACGACTTACGGCGGAGACGGTGAGTCGACTTTCGCTCTGCCCGACCTGCGAGGCCGCATCCCGATTCACCAGGGAAACGGGTTCATCCTGGCGGAGACGGGAGGTGCGGAGGAGATCACGCTGACCGTGAATCAGATTCCGGCGCACTCCCACCCGCTGCTCGCGTCGACCAGCACTTCAACTGTCACCGATCCGGGAGGAAACGTCTCCGGACAAACGGGCACTTATGACGGCTACCAGACGACGCCCGGTGCCGCTGCGATGGCGCCTCAGTCGATTTCTCCGGTTGGCGGCAGCCAGCCCCATACCAACTTCCAGCCGTACCTTTGCGTCGACTTCATCATTTCCTTATTCGGGATTTTCCCCAGCCCGACCTAGAGAGGGACGAGACATGGCCGATCCGTTCGTCGCCGAAATCCGCATCTTCCCCTTCAACTTCGCCCCCAGAGGGTGGGCGTGGTGCGATGGCCAGCTCATGCCGCTTTCTCAGAATACGGCGCTCTTCTCCCTCCTGGGTACGACCTACGGCGGAAACGGCAAGAGCAACTTCGCGCTGCCGGACCTCCAGGGGCGCGCGCCGATGCATCCGGGCCAGGGGCCGGGGCTCTCGTTACACGACCTTGGAGAGACCGGCGGTTCGGAAACCGTGACTCTCCTCGAAAGTGAGATACCAGCTCACTCACATACCTTGAATTCACAGGGAGCGCCCGGAGACAGCGCGACTCCCGCAGGAAACGCCTACGCGCGGGTGATCGGCGCTACCCCATACTTACCGCCAGCGGGAGCGCCATTGGTTGCGATGGCCCCAGAAGCTTTACCGCCCGCCGGTGGCGACCAGCCGCACAACAACCTGCAGCCTTACCTGACGTTCTACTTCTGCATCGCGCTGCAGGGCGTCTTCCCGCCAAGAGGGTAGAGATGTTCCGCGGCGTGCTCCCGGATGGCCGGGAGCACGCCGTTTTTGTAATTTAAATATCTCAGGAGGAGGATCGATCATGAACCCCTCGGCGGATGCGAATGAGGAAAACCATGTAGGTAAGCCGCTCCTCCATCGGCGCGAGTTCCTCGCCCTCGGCTCGGCGGGCCTGCTGGCACCGCTGTTCGGGGATCTCGCCTGGGCTGAGCCTCTGGCCCTTGAGGCCGTGGTGCGGCCGATGTCCGTCGGCTACATCGCGGGAAGTGAAACCTTCCGCAACCTGCGGCGGCTGCCGCGCAAGATCCGCCGGCCCGGGCTCAAAGGGGAAGGGGATGAGATCGAGCCCTCTCCGGTCGTGGTTCCCGCCGCCCGACTATTCCAGGGGGACACGTCGTTCCCAGGCCGGCCGCTACGGATCCGCATCGACGGCCTCTATCCGCCGCTCGCCCTGGAGTTGAAGCGCCGGCGGGAGCTTCCCCTCGCCGCCGATCTGGACGTTTTCTTTCCCTCGCCTGATCCGGCTATTGAAAGCCCTGTCCTGTTTATGGCCTGGAGCTTCCGCCGGCGGCCGGGGTGGAACCCCAGCCCGCCGGTGAGCTTCCGGTTCCCCCTCGACTGGCAGGCGCTGCCGCAGTTCGTCCTTCGGGTCCAGCAAGCCGCAGAGGCGCCGCCGGTCGTGCTGCGGACGAAGTTCACGCTTGACAACGAGTCAGGCCGGCCGCGCCTGCGCCGGGGCGTCTATCTGCTCGGGCTCGCGCCGGGCGCGTGGGATGGGGAGGTGAAGCTGGCCGAAGTCGGCCGCAGGGCTCCCTCGGAGCTGTTCTCGGTCCTGGTCTCCATGAATCCCGAGGGAGAAGCGTAGGCCACCTTGGATTCCCGCATCACCTTCCGCCCCATCGAGCCAGGCGACATGGAGTTCCTCCTCCGGATCTACCGCAGCACCCGGGAGGAGGAGCTCGCCATGATCGTGGACTGGACCGCCGAGATGAAGGACGCCTTCATCCGCCAGCAGTTCGGGGCCCAGCACGTCTGGTACCAGGAGCACTACCCGGGCGCGTCGTTCGACATCATCCTGGTGGACAGCGTGCCCGCCGGCCGGCTCTATGTCCATCGTCGGCCGAACGAGATCCGGCTGGTGGACATCGCCTTCCTGCCCGAGTTCCGCAACGGCGGGTCCGGGACCTCGATCCTGCGCGACCTGTTGGCGGAGGGGGAAGCCGCAGGCAAGCCGGTGACGATCCACGTGGAGATCTACAACCCGGCCATGCGGCTCTACGAGCGGCTGGGGTTCCGGCCCGTCGAGGACCGGGGACCCTACCGGCTCATGGAGTGGAGACCGCCCGACCTCGGCTGAAGGTCACTCCTCTGCATTCCATGCAGAGCGGCCCTGGGTCCGCCTGCTGCCGCGGACTTATTGACTGATTTGCATGGGCCTTCTGGATTCCCTCTGGACAAAGTGCTATCGTCCCTCCACTTGCCCTGTCCCATCGGGTTCGTCTCCAGAGGAAGGCCATGAAAACCATGAAATCAGTTAAGAGATCGCTCCTCGTGTTCCTGCTCGCCTTGATGACCCCCGCTCTCGGGTTTGGCCATGGCGTGACCTTGACCGGGACCATTTTGTTCAGCTCGCTGGACGGCTCCGCTGAGGACCACGACGGTGCGGTGAACGGGGTGTTCACAGTCAATGACGGTAACCTGGTGATCCAGGGCACGGTCCAGTGCAACGACGATCCGCCGCTGCCGCTGAATGCTTCGGCTTGCCCGATCGCCATGTCGGTCAGCGGCAATCTCACCGTGGAGGCGGGAGGCGCTATCTTCGCTGAAAACCGGCGCGGAGGGGGAACCGGAGGAAGCATCTCGCTGACGGTTGGGGGCAACCTGACCCTCCGTGGCCCCTCGGGAGCGCTGCCAGGGGCCGTCGTATCGAGCAGCCGGCTCACGGACTCAGTAGCGTCCTCCGGCCAGATCACCTTCTCGGTCGACGGCAATGTCGTCCTTGAGGCGGGCTCCACGGTCGCCGCAAGCACCCTGAACGGAACTTCCGGAATCATTGGGATCACGGCCGACGGCACCGTCATGGCCGCCGGGCTGGTCGCCTCCGGCCCGAGCCGGCAGGTGCTGGGCACGAAGCTCACCGGAAAGGTTCTGAACGGCGGAAGCAGCAATCAGGTGGGTGGAGCAATCCTCATCCGGGCGCACAGCTCCACGGGGCCGGGAATCCGCGTGGAGGGGGACGGCATCATCGTCTCCCAGGGAGAGAAGTCCGGATCGCAACTCGTACAACTGGAGGCGTGCGGTATTGAGATCCGCGGCCTGATCGCCTCAGTGTCGAAGACGGACGGTGCCTCGCAGGTCGTGCTCCGCTCCGGCAAGGGACTCCTGGTCGATGGCCAGGATCTGGGGAGCGCCGGCCCGAACCCTGGACGCTTGGGCCGGCTCCGCGCCGATGGTGTGGAAGGCGGATCTACCGGGTACAGAGTCGATCTTTTCGCGGCGGACGATGTCCAGGTACTCGGCCCGAATCCGGCGGGGAGCCTCTTCGCCGTCACCTCCTCGCCCGGAACCTCGGCCCAGCGCACGGGGGGAATCATCAGGGCGATCTCGCTGGCGGGGGCTCTGTCGGCTGCGGGCAATGCGTTCGAGGCGGGCAAGACCAACACAGGCAATCAGGGTGGCACGATCGACCTCAAGGCGAAGGGCAATGTCACCCTTGATGGAGCGACGCTCCGGGCCGTAGGGGACTACACGACCTCTTCACCCTCCCGCAAGGGAGGGAGCATCTCGGCCCGCTCGTATCAGGGGGAGCTGAGCTGGACCTTCGGCGTGGGAGATGTGCGCCCCACCGGCACGGGAGTTTCTCCTCCCTCCCGCCGCGGGAGTATCACGCTCACCGCCTGCTCGGGAATCGACACCACGGGTACGCAATTCCCGGTGGTCGGGTCCCCTGTTTTGCCGTTCCCCACGGAAACCAATGGAGTCTGCTCTCCTTCGGCTCCGAGCCTGCCGAGCGGCGAGCCGGCATTGCCGGTCTGCGACCAGCCGCCGGTGGCAGTCGACGACGCGGCGACGGCTGACGAGGACTCGACGAACAATCCCATCGACGTGCTGGCCAACGACACGGACCCCGACGGCGGGACGAAGCTGGTGCAGTCGGTGACGCAGCCGGCGAACGGCACGGTGGCCATCACAGGCGGCGGCACGGGCGTGACCTACACACCGAACGCGAACTACTGCAACACGCCGCCGGGGACGACGCTGGACACCTTTACCTACACCCTGAACGGTGGCTCGACGGCGACGGTGACGGTGACGGTGACCTGCTTCGATGACAACCCGACGGCGGTCAACGACACGGCGACGGTCGCCGAGGACTCCGGCGCGACTACTATCAACGTCCTCGCGAACGACACGGATCCGGACGGCGGGACGAAGCTGATCACCGCGGTGCAGAACCCCTCGGCCAACGGCGGGACGGTGCTGATCACCAACGCCGGCGCGGACCTGACCTATCAGCCGGCGGCAAACTACTGCAACAATCCGCCGGGAAGCGCTCCCGACACTTTCACCTACACCATCACAGGCGGCTCGACGGCG
>DASWME010000259.1:0-1851 GCA_036399915.1 Thermoanaerobaculia bacterium | reverse complement strand
TCCGTTGGGGCCGGATGCCCAGGTCTCTCGATCAACCTAAGCATCGCCCCTTCGGAGGGGATCGCAAGCTGTGTCGGCTCGGGCCCAAGCATCGCTGCGACCTGCCACCAGGACGTGGCTTTCTTATGATGCCGAGCTAGCCGTACAGTCTAGCAGTCCCGCCGCACCTGCCCCGCCGCCAGTTCCGCCCGGCGCCCCACTGATCCCGCCGGAGGTGCTGCCGCCCACCATCCCGCCCATCATCGACCCCGGCGCCTGGGAGGACTTCCCCGTCTTCCGCGAGACGTTCCTGCTGTACATCTCCGAACCGCAGTTCAACGCCGCCCTGCGGACGGCGGCGGAGCACTTCTTCGGGATGCTCCTGGAGACCTACGACCGCTGGCCCGCATGGCCCGAGTCGAGCACCCGGATGGAGCTGCGCGCCGCCGTGGCGGACATCCGGCACCTCCAGGGCTTTCTCGCCAGCGTGGGGCAGGAGCGCGCCCTCTCCACCCTGGACCCGGGAGACGCCCGCCTCTCGAAGCACGCCTCCCGCGTCGCCCGGCTCCTCAAGCAGGTAGCGGACACCTTCGAGCGCAAGCTGGCAAAGGGGGTGCCGTCGTGAGCCGCCTGGAGAGGCTGACAGACCGCCGCTTCAAGGGGGGAGGCTTCCGGGAGACGTTCCTCCTGCTCTTCACCCGCAAGGGGGACGCCGCCGCCCTTCGCCGCACGGCGAACCTCCTCACGGAGATGTACCGGTATGCCGGGCGCACGTGGTGGCCGCTCCCAAAGGAGGGCGACTTCTACGGCCTGATCCACGCCGCGCTGCGGGATCTCCGCCACGTCCGGGACGTGCTGCTGTGGATCGACGGCGGCCACGTCTTTGACGGCTACGAGGCCGCCGTGGCTGATCTGGTGGGCCGCTGCGGCGCGGACCTTGAGAAGGTCGCCGCCACAATCGAGGCCGGGATCGCCGACCTGCCGCAACTCTATGACGAATACATGCGCGCTCTGGACGCAAGCGTCGGGCAGCGCCCCCGCGAGCACTACGAAGTCCGCGGCAGCTATGGGAGCGCGTCGTGAAAGTCGCCAGCTTCACCGTCCATGCGACCGCGGCGCAGTCCGCCCGCTGGAAGCAGGCAGCGGAAGCCTACGGCCATGCGTCCGTGGGGACATGGCTCGCGGAAGCCGCGGACGCGCACCTGGATGGCCTCCAGCGGGCCGGGAAGCCTCTCCCCCTTGCATGGGGGAGGGGCCGGTTCCGCGTGTGCCTGGAGGACGGCGCGGAGCCCGAGGTCCGGGGCTGGATGGCGCGCCCCTTCGGAATCTTCCGGGGGACCGCCGCCGGCCCTGGCTACCACGGGTGCCACCTGTACACCCTCGCGTATCTCCCCACCAGGCGGCTCGTGGCGACGTTCCGCACCGCCCGCCATTGCAAGGCCCTCGCTTCCGAGCTGGCCCGCCTCTGGGTACGGTGGGGAGGCCGCGAGCCCGCCGAAGATCCCGCCCCGCTCTTCCAGCGGTTCCAGCGGGAAGACGTTTAGGAGAGAGGCCGGTCCTGGCGAGGGGGCCGGTCTTCTCCTCTCCTAACGAGGAGGCAGAATCGTGATGCACCTCGTCTCCCAGTCCTTCGACCATCCCGGAAGGGCTTGGATCGGGCCGTGAAGCCCCTGGTAGAGCAGGTGCTTTTCGACCTCCCCCTTCTGCGCACAGGTATCGATGTATGCCGCCGCTCCGGAAGCCAGAAGCTTTCGGTTCTCTTCGGCCAAACGAACCGCGAAGTCCTTCCCGGACTGCGGCGGTAGGCCCTCGGCTTCGAGTCTTTTGTCCAACTCCAGGAGCATGGTCAGCGGGTCCATGAGCATCCTCTGG
>DASWME010000258.1:0-23757 GCA_036399915.1 Thermoanaerobaculia bacterium | reverse complement strand
ATCTATAGCAATGTCAATGTTCTGAAATGATTCTAATCCCGCAGCAGCGCGGAGTCAAGCAGCAGAAACAGACGTGCACATACTGGAGCGGCGCCTCCCCTGATCTCTCGTTGAGCCTGAGCACCGCGCCGCAGTGACAGTGCCGGACCTCGACGGAATGTTGGGGGCGAGATCCACAAATCCCGAGCGCGCTCTGACCTGGGGGTGCCTCAGTACGCCTTGGCTCCGCGTTGCCCCCGGCCATTGGGGCTGGTACGACCAGGGGTGATACAGTGGCTGCATGAGCAGCGCCAAGATCGCCGTCTCTCTGGATCCAGAGGTCCTCAAGCAGGTCGACCAACTCGTTGAAGGGGGACTCTTTCCGAGCCGCAGCAAGCTCATCCAGGACGCGGTTGCCCGAGAAGCTGCAGCGTCTGCGGCGGGTTCGCCTCGCCCAAGAATGTGCCAAGCTCCAGCGCCTGGCCGAAACAGGCTGCGGTGGAAGAGTTCTTCCGTGGTGAGGCTGAATGGCCCGAGTACTGAGAGGCACATCTTCTGAAGAGGCCGTCTCACCGTGCAGCCTGCTGCCAGAACAGGATCGCCGTCACCAGCAGTCCGATGACGACCACCGCCGCCCGCGCCTTCTCCCTGCCGATCGAACGGGCGAAGCGGGCGCCGCCGTAGCCGCCCAAGGTGGCGCCAGCGATCACCACCAGGGCCGCCGGCCAGACCACGGCCCCCTTGACGATGAAGTACCCCGCCGCCACCGCGTTGATGCACAGGTTGAAGAAGTTCTTGAGCCCGTTCGCCGCGTGGATGTTCGACATCCCCAGGAAGCCCAGCAGCGCCAGCATCAGGATGCCGATGCCGGCCCCGAAGTAGCCGCCGTAGGTCGCCACCCCGAGCTGGAGCAGGATCGCGACGGCCCAGCGTCCGGCTGGGAGGGAGGACGGATCGGGATCCGTCCCCGGGCTCGTCCGCGCGGCCCGGCGGGAGAGGGCGCCCTGGATCATGAAGAGGACCGTGGCAAAGAGGATGAGGAGCGGCGCGAGAAACGCGAAGGTCTTCTCCGGCGTGCGCAGGAGGAGCACCGAGCCGACGGCCCCGCCGACGAGGCTGGGGACGAACAGCGTCTTCAGCCAGCGCCGGTGCTCCCGCACCTCCCGCCGGTAGCCGAACAGGCTGGCCGCGGCGCCCGGCAGCAGCGCCACGCAGGAGGTCGCGTTGGCGGTGATGGCGGGCAGGCCGAGGAAGACGAGAGTGGGGTAGGTGAGGATCGTGCCGCCCCCCGCCATCGCGTTCATCGCGCCCGCACCGAAGGCGGCAGCGGTCAGCGCCAGGATCTCGGCGGGGGTCACGGGCGGGAGGATAGCACCACCCGGCCCCGCGATTTATGCTATCCTTCTCCCGAGATCTCACGGTGTGAGTTACCGTGAGGAAAGGGGAGGTAACGGATGGCCAATACAACCAGAGCTTCCACGGTGGCCTTCCTGCATGCGCACGGGATCGAGGTTGCGCCCGAAGTGCTGGACGCGATGGTGAAAGAGGCTGTCACGCGCCTTCACCGGACGCTTTACCGCCAGAACTCCCGCTTGGACCTCACGGAAGCAGAGGCTGAAGCCTTGGAGCAGGGCGGCTTCGTGCTCGACGCGGAGGACTCGGGCACGCAGGACCCGTTGGCCCAGACCGTGGCCGAGTATGCGGCTCTCCTGAAGTCCAGCCTCTC
This sequence comes from Thermoanaerobaculia bacterium, assembly GCA_036399915.1. Lineage (GTDB taxonomy): Bacteria > Acidobacteriota > Thermoanaerobaculia > Multivoradales > UBA5704 > DATARR01. The sequence goes on along the minus strand of DASWME010000258.1, from coordinate 22,052 downwards.
GACGGCGGACGCCGCCAAGCGGCTCGGTGTGGATTCGAGCCGCATCCGGCAGCGCCTCACCTCGGAGCCGCCGAGCCTGTACGGGATCCGGATCGGCAACGGTTGGTACGTCCCCGAGTTCCAGTTCGACGGCGACCGCTTGATCGGTGGGATCGGCGAGGTTGTGGCTCGCCTCGATCCGGAACTCCACCCGATGTCCGTCTTCCGATGGTTCACGACGTCCAATCCCGACCTCTCCACCGACGAGCTGCGCGGCCGCAATCTGAGCCCCCGGGATTGGCTTCGCCTGGGACTTCCCGTCCAGCCCGTCGCCGAGCTCGCCTCGAACCTCTGATTCGCTCTTGTCGACATTCCCAGAGCCACCCCCGCCGGCCGACCTGGCGAGGATCGCGCCGGAGTGGAAGGTGCTTCCCACTGGGACGGTCCTCTGGCGTCTCTACTTCCGTGGCAGCCGGCACCCGACCTTCTGGAACGCCTTTCGCGCCTTCGGGCCGACCGCGAGCCGGTTCGACCACCAGATCCCACCGTCCCGCACACAGGAGCGCTGCATCCTCTACGCCGCCGAGCGTGGACCGACCTGTGTGGCCGAGGTCTTCCAGGACGTGCGAGTCATCGACCGCGTGGCGAGGGATCCCTGGCTCGTTGGTTTCGCCCTCCAAGGCCCTGTTGTGCTGCTCGACCTGACCGGCTCTTGGCCCACCCGGGCCGGGGCTTCGTTGGCCATCAACTCCGGTCCCCGGCCGCGCGCCCAGCGCTGGTCCCAGGCGATCTATGAGGCCTACCCCGACAGCCAGGGACTCTACTATCCCTCCTCGATGTACGGGAACTCTCCCTGCGTTGCGCTCTACGAGCGGGCGGAGACAGCCCTGGCCCCGTCCCCGGTCTTCCACCGGCCTCTCGCCGATCCTGCCCTGCTGCCTGTCCTGAGGCGGGTCGCCAGGGAGATCGGCTACGGGCTCGTCTGAGCCGGGGCTCAATGCGGCCGCGCGGGCCCGAGGTTCTCGACGGCGACGTTGAGGGCATCGACCACCCGCGAGTCGTGGGGGTATCTCTTGACCAGGCGGGCGAAGTGGAGGGCTGCCTGGCGGTAGTCCCGCAGCTCGTAGTACGTCCAGGCCAGGCCCGGGGTGCCGTAGTTGACGCCCGGATAGAGCCTGGCCATTCCCTGCCAGACCGCGATGGCCTCGGCGATCCGCCCTTCGCTCTTCAGGCAGTGGGCGAGGCCGTTGAGCGAGCGCGCGTGGTCGTTGTCGAGCCTCAGGGCGCGCTCGAAGTAGAGTTTGGCTTCTCCGACCCGGTGCATGGAGAGGAGAGACCAGCCCAGGCCGCTCAGGGCGTTCACGTCGTAGGGGACCTCGGCGAGGGCCCTTGCGAAGGCGGCGGACGCCTCGTCGTACCGCTCTTCCATGAACAGGCGCCACCCCAGGTCCGCCCAGGACGACAGGCCGGCGGGCTCGGGCTCGAGGAAAGATCGCAGGCCGGAGTCCAGGCGCCGGGATCTGGCGGCCTGCGTCATGCGGTCCAGCAGCTCGTCCTGCGGTGACCCGTCGAGCAGCGGCTCCAGGCGGACCTCCGCCTCGCGGAACCTTCCCTGGAGCAGGTAGAGACGGGCGAGCTGCTGGTCCAGCTCGCCCCGCTGCTGGTCCGGGCCGCCCCGCCGCCACGTGTCCTCGGCCTTGCGCTCCTCTCCCCGGCGGAGGTAGAGGTTGCCCAAGCTCCGCAGCGCTCCTGTGCTTGCCGGCTCCAGCGCGAGGGCCTGCAGGAAGGCTCTCTCGGCCAGGTCCGACTGATAGTTGCGCATCTGGCAGTTGCCCAGCGCGATCCAGGCATCCGGGAGCCCGGGAGCGAGCCGGGCCGCCAGGCTGAAGCTGGCCAACGCTTCGCCATAACGGTCTTCGGAGATGAGTTGGCTGCCCTGCCCGATCAGCAGACGGGCCTTCTCCGTATCCGGGGAGACCCTGCCCGCCAGCTCTCCCGAAGGGCGCAGGAGACCGGACCGCCAGAGGAAGGGGAGCGCGGTTGCGAGCCCCACGGTCGCGAGTCCCAGGAGGACGGCGAGGCTCCAGCCCAGCCTCCTGCGGCGAAGGTCGCGCTCCTCCTGCTGGAGGGAAGCGATCAGGAGGGGGTCGGCGCCGGCGAGGAAGCGATCGAGCTGCTCGCCTTCCCCGTCGCCCGGGACGAGCTGGAATCGCCGCCTTGCCGCTGCCGGGTTGCTTTGGTTCATGGCTTCACCATCCTGTTGTCTGTTTCCTTCAACATTCCCCCTCAGAATTTTAATTCCTTTGAGTCTCCCGCTGAGAGCTTCCTCAGGGTGTCATCCAGGAGTTTCCGGGTCTCCGGGTCGTAGGGGCACAGCAGGTTGGACTTCGAGAGATAGAGGACCGCCTGATGGAAGTCGCCGCGCTCGTGGTGGATCGTGCCGATCCCCTTGAGCGCCTCCGGCGTCTCGAGGGAGTCGGGACGGAGCTCCCAGAGCCGCTGCCACGATCTCAGAGCTCCCTCCATCTGGCCCTCGGCCCGCAGGCACCAGCCGAGACCGTTCATGGCGCTGTAGCTGGCGGGCCACTTCGCCAGCACGCGCTCGAAGTAGGGCCGGGCTTCGAGATTGCTCCCGATCTTGAGCAGGCACCATCCTTTGCCGAGCATGGCCGAGTCGTCGTCGGGGTGTTCGGCCAGGACCCGACCGAAGACGGCCGAGGCCTCGTTGTAGTCTTTCGCGTAGAAGAGGCGCCAGCCCAGGGCGGTCCCGGCGTTCCAGCTCGCCACGTACCCGGGATCGAGCCGCCGGCGCGTCTCCGGCGTGAGCCGGCCGGCGCGCACGGCTTCGGCCATGACCTGGACCCACCGGTCGTCCGGCCGTTCGCGCGTCAGTTGGCGGACCAGGGGAGCCGCTTCGGGGAACCGGCCCTGGAGCAGCCGCACCCGCGCGAGCGCCCGGTTCGCGTGGGCCTGCCGGTAGAACTCCTCGGCCCTGTCGAAGCGGCGCGAGTAGAAGTTGAGGTCCCCCAGGAAGTGGAAGCCGCGCTCGTATCCGGGCTCGATCTTCAGGCAGCGGCGGAAGGACCGCTCGGCCGCCTGCATCTGGCCGCCAAAGAACTGGGCCATGCCCAGAGCGTCCCAGGCTTCCACCAGGTTGGGGGCCAGCTCGGTCGCCAGGTTGAGATAGCTCCAGGCCTCGGGGAGCTGCTTGGCCCAGGCCAGCGATCTTCCCTGACTGACGAGGATGCGGGCCGTCGCCACGGATTGCGCGGGGTGCGCCTCTGCGCCTCCGGCGGGCAGTGCCGCCGCGGACCGCAGCGCCAGCCAGACCCCGCCGCCGCCCAGGAGCAGACCGGCGGCCAGGGCCGCCGTGGCGAGCAGGAGACGCTTGCGCCGCTGCTCCTCCTGCCGCAGCGAGTTGATCAGGCCGGGATCGGAGAGATCGGTGAGGAACTGATCCAGCCGTTCCGCTTCCGCCTTCCTCCTGCCGCCGCTGCCCGGCAGAAGCCGGAATTTACGGGAGGTGGACACAGGTCTCCGTGGCAACGGGCTCTCTGGGAAGAGCGAAATCGCTCCTCCCTATCTACGCAAAAGTGGGACCAGAAGTTACCGCGCGCCCAGGAGAAGAGAATGGACGGGAGGGGACCGGGGATCCCCTCCGGGGATGGACGCCGGAGCTCTAGATCGCCTTGATCAGGCGTGCCGCGGCTTCGGTCCTCTCCCGGGCGCCGAAGGCTTCCTCGGCGCCCTCGCTGCTCTCCGTGATCACCTGGCGCAGGGCGTCGATGATCTTGTCGAGCCGCGAGCGGACGGTCGGGTAGGAGACCCCCGCCTGCTCGGCGATGGCCTTCAGGTTGCCGCTGGCGAGGACGAACATCTCGATGAATCGCTGGTGCTCCACGGGGAGCCGGGCCAGGCGCGGCGCCGGGAAGTCGGCCTCGATGGACACTTCGCAGGAAGGGCACGTCATCCGGGTTACCTGCATGGCCCGGTTGCAGTAGGGGCAATGATTGGTTACAGGTTCAGGGGTCATAGGGCTTTCTTTGAATTTCCCTCAAGCTTACAGCCGTCCTCCCTTGGAGTCAATCATGTCCTCCAGAGGAGTCACGGGGCGGTCTTCCCTGCTCATAGAACGAGACTTGCAGACGCAGAGGCCGGAGGGAGGAGGGTAGCGGACGATGAAGTACCGGACATTCGGGCCGACCGGCCGGGAGGTCTCCGCGGTCGGCCAGGGGACCTGGAACATGGAGAAGGACGGCCGCCGCGCCGCCGTCGATGCCTTGCGCCGCGGCCTCGACCTGGGGATGAACCACATCGATACCGCCGAGATGTACGGCGACGGCCGGGTGGAGAAGCTGGTCTGCGAGGCCATCCAGGGGAGGCGTCACGAGGTCTTCCTGGTGAGCAAGGTGCTGCCGCAGAACGCCTCGCGGCGCGGCACGGTGCAGGCCTGCGGGCGCTCGCTCAAGCGGCTCGGCACGGATCACCTGGACTGCTATCTCCTTCACTGGCCGGGCCGCCACCCCCTGGCGGACACGATCGCCGCCTTCGAGGAGCTGCGCGCGGCCGGGAAGGTCCGCTCCTGGGGCGTGAGCAACTTCGACGAGGACGAGCTGGCCGACGCCATCCGCATCGCGGGGGAGGGGAAGGTCGCCTGCAACCAGGTTCTCTACCATCTGGAGGAGAGGGCCATCGAGCACGCGGTGATCCCCTTCTGCGACGAGCACGGCATCGCCGTGGTGGCCTACAGCCCGTTCGGCTCGGGCGACTTCCCGACGCCGCGGACTCCTGGGGGACGGGTGCTCGGCGAGATCGCCGGAGCCCACGGCGCGACACCCCATCAGATCGCCCTGGCCTTCCTGCTGCGGTTCCCGTCCCTCTTCGCCATCCCGAAAGCCGCCCGCGCCGGGCACGTCGAAAGCAACGCCGCGGCGGTGGAGATCGACCTCAGCGAAGAGGAAGTGAGACAGATCGACGAGGCGTTCCCCCACGGGCCACGGCGGAAAGGCGTGCCGGTGCTGTAGGGCGCTTGACAGCCACGGCTGGAAGCGCTTACAGTCCCTCTCGTTGTAACCGCTTTCACCGAGCGAGGACGCCGTGCAGTCAAGCCCCTCGATCTACGAAGTCGCCAGCTCGGCCGGAGTCTCGGTCGCGACGGTCTCGCGGGTGCTCAACGGCAAGGGACCGGTCAGCGAGGAGGCGCGGCGCCGGGTGCTCGACGCGGTGGAGTCCCTGGGCTACGTCCCGCACGGCGCCGCGCGCAGCCTGAGCACGCGGCGGACGATGAACATCGGCGTCCTGCTCCCCGACGTCCATGGGGCCTTCTTCTCCGAGATCGTGCGCGGCATCGATCTCGCTGCCCGGGCCGCCGGCTATCACATTCTGGTCTCCGGCTCGCACAGCGACCTCGAGGAGACGACGGCCGTGCTGCAGGCCCTGCACGGCCGCATCGACGGCCTCATCCTGTTGACCGCCGGCATCGGCGCCGAATGGCTGCGCCGCACCCTGCCGCGCCGCCTGCCGGCGGTGCTGCTCTACAACTCCGGAGCCGACGAGGAGCACGACTCGATCCAGATCGACAACCGCCGCGGCGCGCGCATGGCCACGGACCACCTGCTCGACCTCGGCCATCGCCGGATCGCGCTGGTCCGCGGTCCGCCGGGCAACACCGACGCCGCCGAGCGCCTGCGCGGTTTCCGCGATGCGCTCGCCGCTCGCGGTCTCGAGGCCGACCCGCGGCTCGAGCTGCCGGGGGACTTCGGCGAGGAGTCCGGCTTCCGCGCCGGCGAGCGTCTCGCGCGCCTCGCGCAGCCCCCGACCGCTGTCTTCGCCGCCAACGACGCGATGGCGATCGGCTGCCTCGCGGCGCTGCGCGGCCGCGGTCTGCACGTTCCCGAGGACGTGTCGCTGGTGGGCTTCGACGACATTCCGATCGCGCGCTACCTGACGCCCGCGCTGACCACGGTGCAGGTGCCCATCGCCGAGATCGGCGGCCGGGCGCTGGAGCGTCTGGTGGCCGTGATCCAGGGCGGTCGCGAGATGGCGAAACAACACGACGTGGTCACGCCCACGCTGGCGGTCCGTGCTTCGACGGCCGCCGTCCAGGAGGTCGTGGACCGATCCCGATCCAGAAACCGAGGGAGGAAAGGACCATGAAGAAGAGGAGAGGATACTGCCGGAAGCTCATCGGCGTTGCGCTCCTGCTCGCCGGACTGCTGCTGCTCGCGGACGCCGCGAGGGCTCAGACCACCACGTCGTCGATCCGCGGGGTGGTGGTGGACACGTCGGGACCGCTCGCGGACGCCACCGTCGAGGCGGTCGGCAAGGAGAGCGGCTTCCGCCACACCGCCAGGACCGGCGCGGACGGCAGCTTCGCGCTGGCCGGCCTGGCGCCGGGCGTCTACACCATCACCGTCTCCTCCCAGGCCTACTCGCCCCAGAGCCAGGACGTGCAGGTGTTGGTGGGCCAGGACGTTGAGGCGTCGTTCGTGCTGTCGCCGAGCGATGTCTTCACCGAGGACGTGACGGTGGTCGGCGAGGCCGTGCAACTGCTGCTCGAGACCCGCAACTCCGAGATCGCCACCAACATCACGCCCCGGCAGATCGAGTCGCTGCCGCAGAACAACCGCAATTTCTTGGGCCTGGCCTCGCTGGCTCCGGGCGTCCGCTTCACTGACAACCAGGACGACACGGCGAAGTTCCGTAGCGGCGGCGCCGACTCCCGCCAGATCAACGTCTTCGTCGACGGCCTGTCCTACAAGAACGACCTGCTGCAGGGGGGTGCCTTCATGCAGGACTCCAGCCGCGGCAACCCCTTCCCGCTCAACGCGGTGCAGGAGTTCCGCGTGCTGACGCAGAACTACAAGGCCGAGTATGAGAAGGCCGCCGCGGCGGTGATCACCGCGGTCACCAAGTCGGGGGGCAACGACTTCAACGGCGACATCCTCTATCTCACTCAGGACAAGGACCTGGTGTCGCAGGACGATTTCTCGAAGGAGCGCGGGGAAGAGAAGCCGGACTACGAGCGCACGCAGATCGGGCTGGCGCTGGGAGGCCCCATCGTGCGCGACCGGCTCCACTTCTTCGCTTCCTATGAGAGGAACGAGCAGGACCGCAACGCCACCGTCTTCCGCGGCGGCTCTTTCGGCGCCGCGCCGGCCAACGTGCAGCAGTTCCTCAGCCAGTTCGAGACGGGCGTGTTGACGACCCCCTTCGAGTCGGACCTGTTCTTCGGCAAGCTCTCCTGGCAGCCGACGGCCGGGCAGACCTTCTTCACGACCTTCCACCGCCGCGACGAGCAGGAGATCAAGGGCTTCGGCGGCCAGCGCACGCGCGAGGGCGCCGAGAGCTTCGAGGTGGGGACCGACGCCGCCGTGGCCAAGCACACGTGGGTGATCGGCAATGTCCTCAACGAGGCCAGCGCCACCTTCCAGGAGCTGCAGTGGAACCCCACGGCGCTCGATTCCAGCACGCCGCGCCTGAACTACATCGGCATCCTCGACGTGGGCGGCAAGGACGCCACCCAGGACTTCAAGCAGGACAAGATCGGCCTCCGCGACGACGTCTCCTGGGCGCTGACCTGGCGGGGCGACCACACCCTGAAGAGCGGCGTGGGCGTCAACTGGCTGGATTACGAGATCACCAAGAACACCTTCGAGAACGGCCTGTTCGAGTTCCGTAGCGACGAGCAGTGGCAGTTCCCCTTCCAGGCCCGCGTCGGCTTCGGCGATCCCGGCCTCGAGTTCAGCAACACCCAGGCCGGTCTCTACCTGCAGGACGACTGGCAGATCCTGAACAATCTGACGCTGAACCTCGGCGTGCGCTGGGACTACGAGTCGAACATGATCAACAACGACTACCGGACGCCGCCGGAGTTGGTCTCCGCGCTGCAGAGCGCCTGCCGCACCTACGGCGCGCCGGTGGGCGGGCAGTCCACCTGGTGCCTGCGGGACTTCCTCGACCTCTCCCGCTTCACTACCGACGGCGACGACCGCGACCCCTACTACGGCATGGTGCAGCCGCGCCTGGGGTTCGCCTGGGACCTCAAGGGCAACGCCAAGACCGTGGTTTTCGGCGGCTGGGGCAAGTACTACGACCGCGTCATCCTCAACGACATCTTCGATGAGCAGTACCGGCAGCAGTTCAAGATCTATTCCTTCTGCTTCTCGGCCACCGGCGCTCCGGCGCCGAACTGCGGTGTGCCGGCCCTCGCCTGGCGCCCCGAGTACCTCTCCGCCGAGGCCCTGCGGGGGCTCATCGCCAGCGGCCAGGCGCCGGGGCCGGAGATCTTCCTGGTCGACAACGAGCTGCGGCCGCCGCGCTCCGATCAGTGGACCCTCGGCGTGCGCCAGCAGCTCGGCAACTGGCTGGCCTCGCTCTCCTACGCCGGGGTGCGCGGCTACAACGGCCTCATCTACTTCTTCGGCGACCTGCCGCCGGGCACCCGCTTCGAGGACCGCTTCGGCAACAACGTGGGAGTGCCGGGCTACGCCCGCGTCTTCGTCACCTCCTCGGCGCGGCGCACGTGGTACGACGCCATCTTTTTCACCCTCGACCGGCCGCTGACCGCCAACGGCCGTTGGGGCTTCAACCTGGCCTACACCTACGCCGAGGCCGAGCAGAGCGGCACCGACAATCCGTTCGAAGGCATCGCGTTCGGCGCCTTCGACTATCTGAATCCGCAGAGCCTCTACCGGTTCCCGGCCAGCAACAACGAGCGTCACCGGCTGGTGATGAGCGGCACGGTGGCCCTGCCGGCCAACTTCCAGTTGTCCTCGATCATCACGCTCGGCTCGGGAGTGCCGTACACCATCTTCGACGACTCCGTCGCACCGTTCCGGGTGCGTTGGAACGAGGGGGAGCCGCCGCAGGAGGACTTCATCGTCCCGGACGCCTGGGGCTACCGCAGCGTGGACCTGCGCCTCGAGTGGCAGGCGCCGCCGATCGCCAATGCCGTGCGCGTCAGTCTCATCGCCGAAGGGTTCAACGTCTTCGACTTCGACAACTACAACGACTTCGTGCGGGACATCCCGCGCCTGCCGAACGTGAACCCGGACTTCGGCGAGCCCCGAGCCGAGTTCAACACCCGCCGCTTCCAGGGCGGCGTGCGGGTGAGCTTCTGAGGAGATGAGGGCCGGCGGACGCCTGCAGGCGCTTCTCTTGCTGGGCTTCCTGGGCGGCGCCGGCTGCGCGCCGCCCCTGGCCGTGTCGCCGGCGCCACGAACCTCCGACGTCCCGCCCCTGATTGCCGATCTTCAGGAGCGGACGTTCCGCTTCTTCTGGGACCTTGCGCAACCGGAGAACGGTCTGATTCCGGACCGCTGGCCCACCCCCTCCTTCTCGAGCGTCGCGGCGGTCGGATTCGGTCTGACCGCCTATCCAATTGGTGCCGAGCGGGGGTGGGTCACGCGGGAGGATGCCCGCCGCCGCGTCCTCACCACGCTACGCTTTCTGGCGAATGCGCCGCAGGGTCCGGAGCCCGCGGGTAGGACCGGGTATAAAGGTTTTTTCTATCACTTCCTCGACATGAAGACCGGCACCCGCTTCGAGCAGGTCGAGCTGTCCACCATCGATACGACCCTCCTTCTGGCCGGCGTCCTTTTCTGCCAGTCCTACTTCGACCGGGACGAGCCCGGGGAGGCGGAGATCCGGTCGCTCGCCGAGACGCTCTACCGGCGCGTCGACTGGACCTGGATCCAGCCGCGGGCGCCGCTGGTCTCCATGGGCTGGACCTCTGAAAAAAGGTTTCATACCTACGACTGGCGCGGTTTCAACGAAGCGATGATCCTCTATGTACTCGCCCTCGGCTCGCCCACCCATCCGATTGAGCCGGAAGGCTGGGAGGCGTTCACCAGCACCTATCAATGGGCGGACTTCTACAGCCAGGAGCACGTCAACTTCGCCCCTCTGTTCGGCCATCAGTACTCGCACGTCTGGATCGACTTCCGGGGGATCCGCGACGCCTACATGCGCGCGAAGGGGATCGACTACTTCGAGAACTCCCGCCGCGCCGTGCTCTCCCAGCGCGCCTACGCCATCGACAATCCCGACGGCTTCCGCGGCTATGGCGCGAACGTCTGGGGGCTCACCGCCTGCGACGGTCCGCTCGACGGCGAACTCACGGTAGACGGCCGGAAAATCCGTTTCATGACCTACGCGGCGCGCGGCGTCGCCCGCGGCGAGATCCGTGACGACGGCACGATCGCGCCCACGGCCGCCGCGTCGTCGATCGCCTTCGCGCCCGAGGCTGTCCTGCCGGCCATCGAGGAGATGCACCGACGCTGGGGCGGGCACCTTTTCTCCAAGTACGGCTTTCTCGATTCGTTCAATCCGACGCTGAACGTCGAGACCCCCACCAAACACGGCCGGGTCGTACCCGGCGTGGGGTGGTTCGACGGCGACTATCTAGGCATCGATCAGGGACCCATCGTGGCGATGATCGAAAACCATCGCTCCGGCCTCGTCTGGCGCGTGATGCGGCGCAATCCGCACGTGCGCCGGGGCCTGGAGCGGGCGGGCTTCACTGGCGGATGGCTCGAAGCGCGATCCGACTGACGCTGCTGGGGCTGACCCTGCTCGCCGCCTCCGGTTGCGGCCGGGGCCAAGCCGACGCGCGTACCACCGTCCGCTTCTGGGGGTTGGGCCGCGAGGGAGAGGTGGTGCGCGAGCTGGTGCCGGAATTCGAGCGCCGCCATCCCGGTATCCGGGTGGAGGTGCAGCAGATCCCCTTTACGGCCGCCCACGAGAAGCTGCTCACCGCCTACGTGGGAGATGCCACGCCCGACGCTGCGCAGCTCGGCAACACCTGGATTCCGGAGTTCGTCTCGCTGCGAGCTTTGGCGCCTCTCGACGCGCGGATCGCGCGCTCCGCCGCAGCGGCCCGCAACGACTCCTTCCCGGGCATCTGGGACACCAACGTGATCGATGGCAGGACGTGGGGCCTGCCCTGGTACGTGGACACGCGCCTGCTCTTCTACCGCGCCGATCTGGTGGCGGCGGCCGGTGTCCGCTGGCCACCGCGAAGCTGGAGCGAATGGCGCGAGGCCATGGTGCGGATCAAGCGGCTCGGCGGGTCCGACCGCTTCGCCATCCTGCTGCCGATCGACGAGTATGAACAGCCGGTCATCTTTGGCCTGCAGAACGGCGCGCGGCTCCTCACCGGCGGCGGCCGGCACGGCGCCTTCCGCGATCCGCGCTTCCGCCAGGCCATGGCCTTTTATCTCGATCTCTACACCTCAGGTCTGGCGCCGGGGCTGGACCGGCAAAGCATTGCCAACCTCTACCAGCAGTTCGCGGAGGGTTATTTCGCGATGGTGATCACCGGTCCGTGGAACCTCGGCGAGTTCCGGAACCGGCTGCCGCCGGAGATGCAGGACCGCTGGGCCACGGCGCCGCTGCCGCCGCCGGAGGAGGGGATGCCCTACCCGGGCGCGTCGCTGGCGGGCGGCTCGAGCCTCGTCCTTTTCCGGCGCGCCCGCGCCTCGGAGGCGGCGTGGCAATGGCTGGAGTACCTCTCCGAGCCGGCGCAGCAGGCGCGCTTCTACCAGCTCTCGGGCGACCTGCCGGCCCGCCCCTCGGCGTGGCGGCTCGCGGGGCTCGCCGCGGATCCCAGGGCCGCCTCCTTCCTCGTCCAACTCGAGCACGTGGCCCCGGCGCCCAAGGTGCCGGAGTGGGAGCGGATCGCCACCCGCGTGGCCCAGTGCGCCGAGCAGGTGATGCGCGGCGGCCGCGACCTCGACGCGGCGCTCGCCGCCCTCGACGCCGACGTCGACCGGATGCTGGAGAAGCGGCGCTGGCTCCTCGACCGGGCGGCCGAGGAGGTGCGGCCGTGACCCCGGACGCGAAAGCCGAGGAGCGGCGCGGCTCGCAGGCGGAGCGGCGGGCGGCGTGGCTGCTGCTCTCTCCCGCCCTGGGCGCCATCTTCCTGTTCTTCGCCCTGCCGCTCGTCGCGGCCCTGTTCCTGTCGCTCACCGACTTCGATATCTACGCCTTGGCCGACCCGCACAACGCGCGGTTCGTCGGCGTCGAGAACTATCTCCGGCTGCTGCGCGATCCGCTGTTCTGGAAGGTGCTCCGCAACACCGTCGTCTTCGTCGTGATCGGCGTGCCGTTGACGCTGGCGGCTGCGCTCGGGGGAGCGCTGCTGGTGCACTCGAAGCTGGCGCGGCTGCGCGGCCTCTTCCGCACGGTCTTCTTCTCACCGGTGGTCACCACGCTCGTCGCCGTGGCGGTGGTCTGGCGCTACCTGTACCACCCGCGCTACGGCCTGATCAATCAATTTCTCGGTCTGATCGGCCTGCCGGCCATCGACTGGCTGGGCAACCCGGCGTGGGCGACGGTGGCCATCACTCTGCTCGCCGTCTGGCGGAGCTTCGGCTACGGCCTGGTCATCTACGTCGCCGGGCTCCAGGCCATCCCCGAGTCGCTCTACGAGGCGGCGCAGCTCGACGGCGCCGGCCCATGGCGGCAGCTCCGGGACATCACCCTGCCGCTGCTGTTGCCGACCACCCTTTTCGTGGCGGTGATCACCACCGTGAGCCTGTTCCAGATCTTCGCCGAGCCTTACGTGATGACCCGCGGCGGCCCGTTGTATGCGACGACCTCGATCACCCTGCTGATGTACGAGCAGGGGTTCCGCTGGTGGAACCTCGGCAACGCCGCGGCGGTCGCCTTTGTGTTGTTCGCGCTCATCATTGCCGCCACCGGGCTGCAGGTGGTGTTGCGGCGGAGGCGGGAGCCGTGAGCCGCCGGAGGTTGACCAGCGTCGCCGTCAACGGCGCTCTGGCGCTGCTGGCATTGCTCACGGCCCTTCCCCTGCTGTGGATGATCTCGGCGTCGCTGATGCCCGCGGGCGAGGCGCTGACCCTGCCGGCGCGCCTCCTGCCGTCGCAGCCGACGTTGCACCACTACGGCACCCTGTTCGCACGCCTCAACCTGGGGCGCACCTTCGCCAACACCCTCCTGCTGGCGACGAGCATCACGGCCGTCTCGCTACTCTGCAACTCGATGGCGGGCTACGCTTTCGCCAAGCTGCGCTTCCGCGGCCGCGGCCGCCTGTTCGCCATCCTGCTGGCGACCCTGGTGGTGCCGCCGCAGGTCACGGTGCTGCCGCTCTTCCTCGAGATCCGGGCGCTCGGCCTCGTCAACTCCTTCGGCGGGGTGATCGTGGCGGGCATCGCCACCGTCTTCGGTATCTTCCTGATCCGCCAGTTCGCCTTGGGCATCCCCGACGAGCTGCTCGACGCGGCGCGCATCGACGGCGCCTCGGAGTGGCGCATCTATTGGATGATCGTCCTGCCGGCGCTGCGGCCAATCCTCATCACCCTGGGGGTCTTCACCTTCCTCACCGCCTGGAACGACTTCATGTGGCCCCTGATCGTGCTCACCGACCAGAGCAAGCACACACTGCCGGTGGCCCTCGCCAACCTTTCGGGCGAGCACGTGCAGGACACCGAGCTGATGATGGCGGGAGCGGTGGTGACGGTGCTGCCGGGGCTGTTGCTGTTCCTCGCCCTTCAGCGCTACTACGTGCAGGGAATTCTGATGGGAAGCCTCAAGGAATGAGGCGTGCGGTTTTCGTGCTCCTGCTGCTCGCCGCCGCGCCGCTCGCTGCCCAGCGCCGGACGCTCGACGGTTTCCAGTCGGTCGCCGGCTGGACAGCGGCCCCTTCGGACGGCGTGGGCCTCGAGCTTGCGAGCGACGGCGGAGCTCTCCGCCTCGACTTCGACTTCCACGGCGGCGCAGGCTACGCCGTAGCCCGTAAGGCCTTCGCGATCGACCTGCCTGCCAACTGGCAGATCTCCTTCCGCATCCGCGGCGATGCGCCGGTGAACAACCTGGAGTTCAAGCTGATCGATTCCAGCGGCCAGAACGTCTGGTGGATCAATCGTAAGGATTTCCAGTTTCCCCGCGACTGGAGGGAGGTTCGCAACAAGAAGCGGCAGGTCGAGTTCGCCTGGGGCCCGGCCGGTGGCGGCGAGATGAAGCAGGTGGCAGCCATCGAGCTCGCGGTCACGGCGGGCACGGGAGGGAAGGGCACCGTCTGGATCGACGACCTCATCTTCACGGAGTTGCCGCCCGAGCACCCGTACGATCGCACTCCCGCCGTGACCTCGGGCCCCGGCTGGACCGTCTTGGACTTCCTGGAGTCCCGGGAGTACGGAGGTCTGGTGATCGATTGGGAACCCGGCGCCGTCGCCCGCTACGCCATCGAGATCTCGGACGATGGCGAAGCCTGGACGACGCTCCGTAAAGTCGAAGGCGGCAACGGCGGCCGGGATTACCTTTACGTTCCCGAGACGGAATCGCGCTACCTGCGTGTGCGGCTCCTGGATGGTGGGAAATCGAAAGAGATCGGTCTGCAGAAGATCGACGTCAAGCCCCTGGATTGGGTCCCCTCGATCAATGCCTTTTTCGAGGCCATCGCGAGAGACGCTCCCCGTGGCTCCTACCCTCGCGCCTTCTCCGGTGAGCAGGCGTACTGGACCGTGGTGGGTGTTGACGGTGACGTCGAAGAGGGGCTGCTTAGCGAGGACGGTGCTCTGGAGGTGGGGCAGGGGGCCTTTTCGATCGAGCCTTTCCTCTGGGTCGATGGCGGCCTGGTCTCCTGGGCTAGGGTCGAGCCCGCTCAGACTCTGGCAGAGGGATATCTGCCTGTTCCCGCCGTCACCTGGACGCGCGGCGATCTCTCCCTGGAAGTCACCGCCCTCGCTTCGGGGTCCTCGGGCCGCTCCGGGCTGCGGGCCCGCTACCGCGTCCGCAACCGCAGCGGCGCGGCCAAGCGCCTGCGACTCTTCCTGGCCCTCCGCCCCTTCCAGGTCAACTCGCCCACCCAATTTCTCAACAAACCCGGCGGCGTCTCGCCCATCCGCGAGATCGCATGGGACGGTCGCGCCGCGGCGGTGAACGGCGCACGAAACGTGATTCCGGTCACCGCTCCGGCAGCTTTCGGCGCCACGTCATTCGACGGCGGCGAGATCGTCGAGCACCTGCGGCAAGGGAAGCTGCCGGAATCGGCTTCGATCAGTGATCCATTCGGTTATGCCTCCGGAGCCTTCGCCTGGGATCTCGAGGTAGCGGCGGGTGGGGAACGGTCGGTGGAGCTCATGGTGCCCTTCGATGCGGCGGATTTGTCCGCCCACTTCGCCGCCGCCCTCGCCACCGCCGTCCGCGACTGGCACGAGCGCCTCGATCGGGTGGAGATCGATCTACCGCCGGCGGTGGACCCGCTCGTCCGGACCTTCAAGACCGCTATCGCCCATATCCTGATCAATCGCGACGGTCCCGCCATTCAGCCGGGCTCCCGCTCGTACGCTCGTACCTGGATCCGCGACGGCTCTCTCACTTCCTCGGCCCTCTTGCGTGCCGGCCACGCGGCGGAGGTGCGCGAGTTCATCGAGTGGTTCGCTCCGTACCAGTTCGCGAGCGGCAAGGTCCCCTGCTGTGTGGACGCTCGCGGGGCCGATCCCGTGCCCGAGAATGACAGCCACGGCGAGTTTCTCTTCCTCGTTGCCGAGTATTGGCGCTACACCCGCGATCGGGCGACGGTGGAGAAGGTCTGGTCGCACGTCGAGAAGGCCGTGGCGTTTATCGACGAGCTCCGCCGCCAGCGCCGCACGGACGAGTACCGGCAGGCCGGCAAGCGCAGGTTCTTCGGCCTCCTGCCCGAATCCATCAGTCACGAGGGCTACTCGGCCAAGCCCGTCCACTCCTACTGGGACGACTTCTTCGCTCTCAAGGGCTTGAAGGACGCGGCGGACCTCGCTCGCGCTCTCGGAAAAACGGCGGAAGCCGCCCGCTGGGCCGCCAGCCGCGACGAGTTCCGCGCCGACCTCTACGCCTCGCTCGAGCGCGTGATCTCCGAGTCCAGCATCGATTACATCCCGGGCTCCGCCGAGCTGGCGGACTTCGACGCCACCTCCACGACCGCCGCCATCAGTCCCGGCGGCGAGATGGCCAACCTGCCGCGGCCGGCGCTGGAACACACCTTCGAGCGCTACTGGCGGGAGTTCGTGCGGCGGCGGAGCGCCACCGACTGGGAAGGCTACACTCCCTACGAGTTGCGCGCCGTGGGCACCTTCGTGCGCCTCGGCTGGAGGGAGCGCGCACACGAGCTGCTCGACTTCTTCCTGAAAGACCGGCGGCCCCCGGGGTGGAACCAGTGGCCCGAGGTGGTACGACGCGATCCACGGGCTCCCGGTTTCCAGGGCGACCTCCCGCACACCTGGGTCGGCTCGGACTTCATCCGCTCCTTCCTCGACCTCTTCGCCTATGAACGCGACTCCGACCAGGCGCTCGTCCTCGCCGCCGGGGTGCCAGCCGCATGGCTCGCGCAGCCTCAGGGGATTGCCGTGCGCGGCCTGGCCACGCCATGGGGTCCACTGAGCTTCACCCTGACCCGGCGGAGTGGGGGAGTCCGGTATGCGATCGCGGCCGGCACCGAGATCCCGCCGGGTGGGATCGTGCTCACCTGGCCGCTCTCCGGCCGGCCGGCGGGCGGCACGAGGGTGGTGCGGCGGTTGCCGGCGGTGGTGGATCTGGTTCCTGAAGGGGAACGACGGAGACCAACGCCATGAACCCCGGCCCCTACGGCCACTTCTCCGCCGACGGCACCGAGTACGTGGTGACCGATCCCCGGCCACCGCGGCCATGGGTCAACGTCATCGCCAACCCCCGCGTCGGCCTCGCCGTCTCGCAGACCGGCAGCGGCTTTTCCTGGATCGATAACTCGCAGCTCGCGGTGATCGTCCGCTGGCAGCAGGACCTCGCCGAGGACCGCTCCGGCCGGTTCCTCTACGTGTGGGACCGCGACGCGGACGAGGTCTGGTCGCTCGCGCCCGCTCCCTGCTGGCCGGCCTACGACCGCTACGCCTGCCGTCACGGGTTCGGCTACACCACCTTCGAGACCGAGCTCCGCGGGCTGCGCGCCCGTTGGACCCTGTCCGTCGATCCCGAGGCCACGGTCGAGCTGTGGCGGGTGCGCCTCGAAGACACCTCCGGCCGGCTGCGGCGGCTCTCCGTCGTCGCCTACCTCGAGTGGAACTGTGGCGTGGCGCCGGCCCCCCGGCGCGAGTTCCAGAAGCTCTTCCTCGAGACCGGCTACGATCCCGACGAGGGTTTGATCACCACCGGCAGCCACATGTGGGACGTGCCCTCGAAGCGCTGGGGGCATTGGAACCGGAGCTTCCCGTATTGGAGCGCCTTCGCGGCGTCCTCGCCGGTGGCCGCGGCCGAGGGGGACAAGGCGGCCTTCCTCGGCCGCAATGGGGACTGGCGGTGGCCGGCGGCCCTGCATCGCGACGCCCGCTGGCCCGGGCTGTTCGGCCGCCATTACGATCCCGTGGCGGTGCTGCGCTGCGACGTGGAGCTCGCCGCGGGAGGCTCGTCCGATCTCGGGTTTACTCTGGCCACCGTCGGCGAGCGTGACGAGGCTGCGGCCCTGGCCCGGCGCTTCGCCGCTCCGGACGCCATGGACGCTTCCCTCGATGCCGCCGTCAAGAGCTGGCGCGACCGCCTCGCCGTCCATCGCATTGAGACGCCCGAGCCGCTCCTCGGCCTCCTCGCCAACGACTGGCTGCGCTACCAGGCGATCTCGGCGCGCCTCTGGGGCCGCGCCGGCTACTACCAGCAGAGCGGCGCCTACGGCTTCCGCGACCAGCTCCAAGACTCGCAGGTCTGGCTCACCATCGATCCGCCGCGCTGCCGGGCGCAGATCGCCCTCCACGCCGAGCACCAGTTCGCCGACGGCTCGGTCTACCACTGGTGGCACCCGCTCTCCGAGCAGGGGCACGTCACCCGTATGACGGACGATCTGCTCTGGCTCGCCTTCGTCACCGCCAGCTACCTCAAGGAGACCGGCGACTTCACCATCCTGGACGATCCCGCGCCCTATCTCGACGATCCGGAGCCACGCCCCCTCTGCGATCACGTCGATCGCGCCTTCGCGCGCGCCTTCTCCCGCACGGGGCCGCGGGGGCTCCCCTTCATCGGCGCTGGGGACTGGAACGACGGCCTGTCCGCGCTTGGCTTGGAGGAGCGCGGCGAGTCCGTGTGGCTCGCGCAGTTCCTGACCGGTCTCCTGGCCGACTGGAGCGAAATTCACCGCCGTCGTGGCGAGCCGGAAAGGGCGGCCGAGCTGGCGACGCGCTGCCAGACCCTGATCGCGGCCGTCAACGAGCACGCCTGGGATGGCGGCTGGTACCGCCGCGCCACCCGCGACGACGGCTCCTGGATCGGCAGCGCCGCCAACCGTGCCGGCCGCATCTTTCTCAATGCCCAGACCTGGGCGATCCTCAACGATGTAGCGCCGCCTGAGCGCGCCGCGGCCTGCCTGGCCGCGGTCAAGGAGCATCTGGTGACTCCAGCCGGCGCCCTGCTCCTGGCGCCGGCCTACGACGTGCCCGACGAGACGATCGGCTACATCACCCGTTACGCTCCGGGCCTGCGGGAGAACGGCGGCGTCTACACCCACGCGGCGACTTGGGCCATCGCCGCCGCGGCCAAGATGCGGGACGCGGAGCTCGTGGGCCAGCTGCTCACAGCCATCAATCCCGCGATCAAGGACCCCGAACGCTACTGGGCCGAGCCCTACGTGCTCCCCGGCAACGTCGACGGCCCCACCTCGCCCCACCACGGCCGCGCCGGTTGGAGCTGGTACACCGGCTCGGCTGCCTGGCTGCCGCGGGTGATCTCCGAGTGGGTGCTGGGCGTTCGTCCCACCTGGGAAGGCCTGCGCTTCGATCCCTGCCTGCCGCCAAGCTGGCATCGCGCGGCGATGCGGCGCCCCTGGCGCGGCGCCCGGCTGCAGATCGAGATTGAGAGAGAGCCAGGGCTGGCGCCGGGGGAGGTCGAGGTGGAGGTCGACGGCCGGCCGCTCGCGGGTGGCGTGCTCGCTGAAGTCGAGGCCGGCTCGGAGCCGCGGGTGTGGGTACGCTACGGGTGAGCCCTCCACTCGGACGTTGAGCGACCGCTGATTCGCGGCGGTTACTTTGCTTGGCCGAGATGCTATCGTAGAGTCATGAAACAACGAGGGCAAGCCGTCGACCGACATGGCAGAACCTGGACGGCGATGGTCATGTCTGAGGCGGAGGCCGAGGAGGCGGATTTCCGCTTCTGGTATGAGGGGCTCTCCCCCGAAGAGCGCGTCAACGCTGTGCAGGACTGTCTGCTCTCCGCTTTGAAGGCGAAGGGAATCCGTGAGATCCCGCGACTACGAAGAGTTCATCGCGTTCTTGAACCAGATTGGGGTTAAGTACCTCGTGGTCGGAGCCCACGCTGTCGCTTTTCACGCCCGTCCGCGCGCCACCAAGGACCTCGACGTCTTCATCGAGCCAACTCCCGAAAACGCAGAGCGGGTCCTCGATGCTATCCGTCGGTTTTTAGGTACCGATCTGGGAATCAAGCCCACAGATCTTTCGACTCCCGGGCTGATTGTCCAACTCGGCATTGCTCCGACGCGCATCGATCTGATGTCGCGACTCTCTGGAATCCCTGATTTCGAGTCTGTTTGGCAGCGGCGGGTGGATGCCGTCTTCGGAGACATTCCAGCTCACTACCTTTCTCTGGAGGATCTGATTCGAAACAAAACCAGCGCGGGCCGCACCCAGGACAAGGCAGATCTGAGGGTGCTGCGCCGGGTCGACAAGCAGCTTGGTCGGCGGCGGCGCCGACCAAAATGATACCGTCTGGCGACTGGAGATCCCGACATGTCTGACATGAGGACTCTAACCCTGGAGGTCTCGCCTCGCGAGGAGACCAATCGTCGTCTGGGTACCATGTGAGTGGAGAAAGCGCGTCGTCCGGAAGGAGGAGACATGAGATTCGACCGCGGTGACGGCGATGACACCCCAGTCGGCCGGCTGCTCAGCCGGAGAGAGGCCGTCGCTCTGCTCGGCGTATCAGGCGCTGCGCTCCTCGCCGGCTGCGACCGGATCAGTGTGTCCGTTGAGAGGGACCTCCCTCCTGGCGAGGCGGCAACAGCCACGGGGAGCAGCGCTGTGCCTTCCTGCGTCGTGCGGCCGCAGCAGACCGAAGGGCCGTACTTCGTCGACGAGAATCTCAGGCGTAACGATATCCGGTCGGATCCCGCGACCGGAGAGGTCCGGCCGGGAGCTCCACTCCAACTGGCCTTGGCCGCCTCCCTCGTTACGGACGGCGGCTGCACGCCGTTGTCCGGTGCCCACGTCGATCTGTGGCAATGCGACGCCCTCGGCGTCTATTCGGACGTGGTCGACCCCGGATTCAACACGGTCGGACAGAAGTTCCTGCGCGGCTACCAGTTGACGGATCAGGAGGGGAGAGTGCGGTTCACCACCATCTACCCCGGGTGGTATCCGGGCAGGACGGTTCACCTGCACTTCAAGGTGCGGACCGATCCCGCGGCCGCGCAGGGGTATGAGTTCACGTCGCAGCTCTACTTCGACGACTCGCTGACCGACCGCGTCCACGCGCGGGAGCCCTACGCGAGAAAGGGTCAACGCACCCGCAGGAATCGAGACGATGGCATCTTCCAGAATGGCGGAGAGCAACTGATGCTCGCCCTGACCGGGGACGAACAAGGGTATGTGGCGCAATTCCACATCGGGATCCATCCCTACCAGCGGCGGGGGAATCCTCGCGTGCGCGGGATCCTCTGAGGGGGCGCAGTATCCCGCACGTTTCCTTATGGCGATTACCATCCGGCACACAGAACCCGGCGATTACGAAGCCTTGCGGCGTATCCTTGCAAGCCCCAAGGCGGTATGGGGGACTTTGCAGTTGCCGTTCCCGTCAGCCGAGATGTGGCGCAAACGGCTGGCCGAGCCGCCGGAGGGTTTATTCAGTTTGGCCGCCTGTGTCGAAGATGAAGTGGTCGGTCACCTTTGGCTGCACACATTCCCCAATCGGCCTCGTCGCCGCCATGCCGGGCAACTCGGCATGGCGGTGCGCGATGATTGGCAGGGCAAAGGGGTCGGCACAGCTCTCATGGAAGCAGTGGTCGATCTCGCCGACAAGTGGTTGAACCTGACGCGGCTCGAGCTTGAAGTGTACATTGACAATGAGCCAGCCATCCGGCTCTATGAGAAGTTCGACTTCACTATTGAGGGTACGCTGGCCCAATTTGCGTTTCGAGACGGGCAGTACGTAGATGCCTATGTGATGGCGCGACTCCGAAAGCAGGAGGTCAATGAATAACAGCGCCGCTCGCGCCGAGATACGACGCGAGGACCTTGGGAGCCCGACGGCGGCAATGCTGATCGGCGCGTTGAATGCCGAGCTGTCGGCGCGCTATCCGGAGGAGGGTGCGACCCATTTCCGGTTGGACCCCGACGAGGTGGTGGACGGCCGCCGTGCGTTCTTCATCGCCTACCTCGGCGCCGACCCCGTCGGCTGTGGAGCCTTCCGCCGCCCATCGCGCTCCTGCCCACGGACCAGGGCAGCGACGAGCCGTAGGGAGCGGCTCGCCTCGCGGGAAGAAGACACGAGTGAAGCCGCGGACGGACGGCACCGGAACCGGTGCCGTCCTTGGGCCTTTCAGGAAGAGGCGGCGCGTCAGCCGCAGAGGGTGGTGGCGGTGAACGGGGAGACTCCGAGCCGGAGAACCCAGTCCGCGGTCTCGCCTGGGGGGATGGTCACATTCGTGGGGCGGTCGCACTTGTAGGTCGTGCTGATCCCCTGCCGCAGGCAGGTCGCTCCGTAGACCGAGCCCGTGCGCGGGTCGACCCACTCCTTGGTCCAGCTATCGAAGTTGGCGAAGCCCGCGGTCTCGATCTTGATCGCGGCGTTGTTCGGCAGATAGGCGACGGCGAACTGGTTGTTGACGTCGCGCGCGACGACCATGGTGAGCTCGTCCACCCACGGCAACCCGGTGCTGGGATCGATCTTGTTGACCACCAGGTTATGGTCCGGCATCAGTTGCTGCCAGGCAGGGAGGCTGCGGAAGGCCCTGCACAGGGTCTGCATCTGGGCATTGGAGGGGCGGGCAACTCCTGTTGTCCAGGTGGTGCCGTTGAGCTCCCAGTCGTAGACGCCGATCACGCCGAAGGTGTAGCCGACCGCCCCGGACATCATCGAGAGATAGCCGGTCTGCCGGGCGC
>DASWME010000257.1:0-9472 GCA_036399915.1 Thermoanaerobaculia bacterium | reverse complement strand
CCCTTAAAGCTGCGCCGAGCCCTGCCGCTCCTCGCCGTCCTGCTGCTCGCCGGGACCGCCGCCCGGGCGGTCGAGCTCAAGGAGCGCTTCGACCGCACCGTGCCGCTCAAGTCCGGCTCCAAGGTCGAGCTGAGCAACGTCAACGGCAATGCGACGATCGAGGCCTGGGACCGCGACGAGGTCCGC
This sequence comes from Thermoanaerobaculia bacterium, assembly GCA_036399915.1. Taxonomy (GTDB): domain Bacteria; phylum Acidobacteriota; class Thermoanaerobaculia; order Multivoradales; family UBA5704; genus DATARR01. The sequence continues at coordinate 9,286 of DASWME010000257.1, read as the reverse complement.
ATCGAGGCCGAGAAGAAGGTCAAATCCGGCAACGCCGACGAGGCCCAGCGGGTCATGAAGCAGATCCGCATCGAGGTGGCCCAGACCGCGGGCGGCCTGCGGATCGAGACGAAGATGCCCCGGCGAGGCAATGGCTTCCTCGACTGGTTCTATGGCCGCGAGGTGAGCCTCGCCGTGACCTACCGCATCCACGTGCCACGCCGCACCCCGATCCTCGCCGAGAACGTCAACGGCGGGCTCACCCTGACGGGCACGCGCGGCAAGACCCGGCTGGTGACCACCAACGGCACCATCACCGTCAACGGCGTCCAGGGGGACCTCGACCTGGTCACCGTCAACGGCGGCGTCAACGTCGCCAAGGCGACGGGAGCGCTGCGGGCCACCACCACCAACGGCTCCATCGAGGCCGAGCTGGCGAGCCTCCCCGAGGGGAGCGACCTCAAGTTCGAGACCGTCAACGGCCGGGTCGCGATCCGGCTGCCTCGGGATGCCCGGTTGACGCTCGACGCGGCTGCGGCCAACGGCCGGGTCAACAGCGAGCTTCCCGTCGAGGGCGGGCAGCCGGGCCGGCGCAGCCTCCAGGGCGACATCAACGGCGGCGGCGGCACGCTGTACGTCCGCACGGTCAACGGCGGGATCGAGATCAACGAGTTGTAGGCGGCGGTACAGCGCTTGCATCGTTTGGATCGCGAGCACGGGGGAGTCCCCTGTGCCGCGAGCTGTTTGAAAGGTGTTTCAAGAGGTCCGCCGGCAAGCGCCCCAGAGATCAAGCAACGCGACCTTCGCGCCGTTTTTCTCCCTTTCTACAACCATCTGGCGCCCCGGCCGGCGACCTCCTCAACTGGAAGGAGGCAGTATGGACAGACAGAAACTGGGTCGCCTGGGGAGCGCCGGCCTTGCCGCGGGGCTGGGTGCCGGTCTCATGTATCTGCTCGATCCGCAGGGTGGCGGCCGCCGCCGGGCGGTCGCCCGCGACAAGACCGTGAGCGCGCTCAAGAAGGGCGGCGAGACCGCCCGCAAGACCTCGCGCGACCTGGGCAACCGGACCAAGGGCCTGGTGGCCGAGGCCGGCTCGAAGCTCCGCCGGGGCGAGGTGGACGATCAGGTCCTCCGCGACCGGGTGCGGTCGAAGATGGGCCGCGTCGTCTCCCATCCCTCGGCGATCGAGGTGACCGCCGAGGACGGCTATGTGACCCTGAGCGGTCCCGTGCTCGCCTGGGAGGTGGACCGGCTGCTGGTCGTGGTCGGCAAGGTCAAGGGCGTCAGGGACGTCGAGAACCTGCTCGAGGTCTGCGAGTCGGCGGACGACCACCCGTCCCTGCAGGGGAGCGGCCGGACCAGGGGGAGGAACTGGTCGCCCACCAAGCGCCTGCTCGCCGGGACCGCCGGCGGGGCCCTGGCCCTCGCGGGCCTCAAGCGGCGCGACAAGGTGGGAGCGGCCATGAGCGCGATCGGCCTCGGCCTGCTCGCTCAAGGGCTGACCGGCGTCAACGCCAAGGCCCTCCTCCGCCGGGGAGGCAACGGCGCGGGCCGGCCGAGCGGCGACTCGCTCGAGTACGGCTCGCTCGGGAACGTCTCGCCGACCGAGGGCTCGCGCGACCTGCCGGGCGAAGGCTTAGAGAGCGCGCTCGATCAGGCCGAGCGCGAGTTCCAGACCAGCCTGCCGTGAGCCGCGTCAGGGGCGACAGGGATCCGGCCGCAACATCCCCTGTCGCCCCTTCGTGAGGCGCCCTCTCGGGTTTTCAGTTTTCAAAGAACCACCCTGCCTCCTGACAGTTCTCTGCCTCGGCTCGTATACCAGGCCATGGAGGGAACGATGCCGACGGGGAGCAGCGAAAGCAGCGCCAATATAGCCGCTTGGCCCTCTTTCGTCAAGACCTTGGTCTATGGTATATTGCCGATTGCGCTTGTTGATTACCTGAAGGGTCATCTGGCGGCGGTGGGGCGGAGGCGGATGATCCGCCCAAAGCTCCGGACGGTCCAGACCTCGAGGCGAGCGGTCTAGACCTCGGTCTGGACGATCTGCCCAAAGGTCTGGACGGTTCAGACCTGAAGGCGAGGCTTCCGGACCGGTGGGCGAACCGTCCGGACCTCGAGGCGAACCGTCCAGACCTGAAGGCGAGGCTTCCAGACCTCCGGGCGGACGGTCCAGACCCGAAGGCGAAGCTTCTCGAGCTCGGGGCGGACCGTCGCGGGCGGCGGGCGAGCCGTTCTTTGACAACCGACGTACCCCTTACGACAGGACAGGGGCCTCTTCGGGGGGAGGCCCCTGCGGCGGAGCCTTGCGGAAGGATCTACCTCAGCAGCACCGACGGGTTCGTCTGCTGAATCCAGATCAGACCGTCGAACTCGTCGGCGGCGACGGTCGGCGCCGAGGCGCAGCGCGCCGCGAGGGCGCCGAGACACCGGAACGGGCGCGACTGCTCGAGCCAGGTCGGGGGCCCGCTGGCGGGCACGCGGCGCAGGTCGACGATGAAGCGGGGGATGCCCGCGGCGTTCAGGTAGGTCTCGACGGCGTCCGGCGCCGGGGGGAGCGCCTCCCAGTCGTGCAGCGGTCCACCTGGGAAGCCGATGGCGTTGTAGCGGCCCTGCGCGAAGGCGAAGCCGAGGACGACCATCTCCTCGCCGTAGCGCCGCGCCAGGTACGAGCCCATGAGCCCGGCGCTCTTGCCGACGTGGCCGTTGTGGGCCCAGAGGACGATCCTGGCGTCCGCCGGTGCCTGGTCGAGGATCCATTGGACGTTCCTCGCCATGCTCTCGTCGCGCGAGGTGACGCCGGTGAGCTTCTCCATCTCCTGGAGAGGGATGCGGGCATTCTGGACCGCCCACTCCACCTCGTCGTAGGGGAAGCGGGCGAGAAAGTCCTCGCGCCAGGCTTCGAGGTGCTCGGCCACCTGCCGGGCCGCCGCGACGTCCTCGGCCGTCGCGCGGGCGCGGCCGTCCGCGGCGTCGACCCGGTCCAGGAGCCGGCGGGCTTCCGGCGCGTAGCCAGGGTCGGCCTTGGCCAGGAAGTCCCGGACGATGCCGGACGCCACGCGGGTGTGCTGCATGTCGAACCCGGTGAACAGGATGCGGCCCTTCCCGGACTGGTTGAACCGCCGCATCCACTCGATCATGTCGAGCACCTCCTGGGTGTTCCAGGTCCAGTAGTACATCCCCTTGAGCAGCTCCCTGGGATCGCCCTTGCCAGAGAGGATGTAGTCGTTGACCCGGTAGGCCTCGGGCATGTTGGCCTCGATCGAGAAGAGGGTGAACCCCATCTCGCTCGCCAGGAACTCGACGAGCCGGTGCTTCATCTGGAAGAACTCGCGGGTGCCGTGCGTCTGCTCGCCGAGCGCGACGATGCGGGCGCCGCCGATCAGGCGCTTCAGCGGCTGCAGGTCGTCGAACCCGTTCTCGGCCTCCACCGTGGTGAAGGGGATCGCCTCACTGCGCAGCCAGGCGACGGCCTGCCTGGAAGGCGGGGCCCATCTCGGCATCGCCTCCTTCCAGGGCCGGCCATCGATCTCGATCGTGAGCCCGTCGGACCAGGCCAGCGTGAGGAAGGTTCTCATCGAATTTGCCTTCTCCAAGAGAACGAGCGAGCTCAGATCTCGACGTCGTCCAGGGAAACGAGCCCCTGCTTCAGAGCGTAGATCACCGCCTGGGTGCGGTGGCTGAGCTGGAGCTTGGAGAGGATGTTCCCCACGTGGGTCTTCACCGTCTCCTCGCTGACGTGGAGCGCCTGGGCGATCTCCCGGTTGGTGCGGCCGTGGGCGAGCTGGTGGAGCACCTCCTTCTCCCGCTCGGAGAGTTCCTCGACGAGAGGACCTCCCCGCACCAGGTCCTGGAGCACCGAGCCGGCCACGGCGGGGTCGAGCACGGACTGGCCGCGGGCGGCGCCGCGCACGGCGGCGAGGAAGACCTCCGGCTCCGAGTCCTTGCGGACGTAGCCGATGGCCCCCGCCCGCAAAGCCGCCACCACCCGGGCGTCGTCCGTGTGCGCCGTCAGCACCACTACCTGCGTGTGAGGCGAGAGGGCGCGGACGCGGCGGGTCGCCTCGATGCCGTCGATACCGCCGGGCATCCGCAGATCCATGACGACCACGTCGGGCAGCCACCCCTCGAGCTTCTCCAGGGCTTCCTCGCCGCTGCAGGCGGCGCCCACCACCTCGAAATCGGGGAAGGCTTCGAGGTAGCTGCGCAGGCCGGTCTGCACCACGCGGTGGTCGTCGACGAGGACGACGCGGATCTTGCTCATGCCGTGGCTCCTCCCGTGCGCGGCTGCCGCGCGATGAAGTAGGCAAGGACCACCGCTCCGCAAAGAAGGAAAAAAATCTTTGTCGGCCACGTTGGCAGAAGAAGCCGGAATAGCCGAGGCCAGATACTGGGGACCAGAACTAGCAGGATCATCATGAATGCGATCCAGGTCAGGAGAGCGAAGGAGAGGACCAACCATTCCTCGCCGACGGGCCGAAGTAGAAATCTGGGCCACCGGCGCCGGGGCTCGCTGGCGCGATGGAATCGGACCAGCTCCACAGCCGTCAACCTCCCACAGAAGAGCGCGACCGCGAGCCAGATGATCGTCCAGCCGATCCATATTTTGTCGAGCCGCCAGTACCATGTCACCCACCAAGCTGCCGCAGCGAAAAAATAGAGCACGCAGTTACGGTGGCTCAGATAGCGCAAGCGGGAGACGACCTCCGGAACCGCGCTGGGGAAGGAGTCGAGGGCGGACCGCACTCTCTGTTGGGACTCGACGGCGATCCCGAGGAGGAAGAAGGTATTGAGGGTGCCCCGGACGGTTTCGTAATAGTAGCTGTCCGGGGTCGGCTGGATGAGCACGAAGAGCCCCATCGCCAGGAACAGGAGGAGGCTGGGATGCTTCTCCTGGTCCAGCGCCCTCTCGACCGGTGACTGTGCCCGTACGGGCGCAGGAGGGAGGGTAAGCGGTATACCGAACGTGATGACAGTTCCCGACCCGGGCACGCTCCGTATTTCCACCATACCGCGGAGCGACTCGGCGCGCTCGCGTAGATTCCTCACACCCATACCGGACGTTGCCGCCGCGGCATCGAAGCCTTGGCCGTCGTCTGCCACCCGGAGCAGCGCCCAGTCTCCCTCGCGTCCGAGTTGGACGCGGACCTTGTGGGCACGGGCGTGCCGGGCTACGTTCGCCAGCGCCTCCTGGGCAATCCGGAAGAACGTCTCCTGGGCTCCGGGAGGCAGGCGCTCGTCGGGGATCGCCTCGCCTGGCTCCAGTGACACCTCGGCACCGGTGCGGTAGCCGAGCGCCTCGCATTGCTCCCGGAGCGCCTCGACGAGGCCGGCGGTGGAACTCAGGGCTTGAGGGCGGAGCTGGTGGAGGAGGGCCTGCATTTCCACCATGGCCTCACGGGCCGAGCGGCGCACGTCCGCCAGCGCCGCCCGGGCCCCTCGAGGATCCCGTTCCCAGCGTTCCTGGGCCGCGGCAGTGCTGACATTGATAGAGAAGATCTGCTGCTTGATCGAGTCGTGGAGGTCCCGCGCGAGCCGGTTCCGCTCCTCCTGGGCCGCAGCCTCCCCGATCTGCCGGAGCCAGATCCGCCGGATCTCGTCCGGAATCGGCAGAGCTTCCGCAGCCGCCGCGGGACTCTCGGGCTGCAGAGCCTCCCACGCCAGGGCAGCAGCCAGGAGGAGGCAAGGCAGGGTGAAGAGCCATCCGAAGGAGCTCTTCCATAGGGCCGTCACCAGGAACGCCGTCATGATCATGATTAGTGCGTCGGCGATGCTCAATCCGAGTGCCAGACGCCGGCGCTCCTTGGGCAAGGTAAGTCCGCGGAGCGTCAAGAGCACCCCTCCGAACGCAGCCAGAACCACGCCCAAGAAGCGGAGCACATCGATCTCCCGGGCCGACAATTTGTAGAGATACAGCGGGACAGAGTAGGGGAAGGGAACCGTTACTAGGAATCCCGCAATGAGAAAGAAGACGGCGTTGAGAGTGATGAGGCTGCGGAGAGTCTTCATGGGGACTCCTCGGATTCTTCGTACAGTGGCAGCTTAGAGGAGCCCCAGCATCCCGATCATCGCTCAAGAGAATGATTTTTCTCTCCCCCGAACGGGGGAGCCCCGGCCTGTGGCACAATCCAGGGCTTTGGAGGGAGGGAACCGTCTTTGCGCAGAGTCGGAATTTTCGGCTGGGGCATCGTGGCGCCCCGCTCGCCCAACATCGAGGTCTTCGCGGAGAACCTCGCGTGCTCCGAGAGCTGGCTGGAGCCCTTCAACGGCTTCGGTCCGGACAACTTCCTGGTCGGCGTGCCGGAGTTCTCCTTCGCCGACTACCGGGGCTGGATCGCCGAGCGCTTCCCGCCGGCCCGCTTCCACCAGCTTGAGGAGAAGATGGAGCTGACAGTCCAATACGCCATCGGCTCCTTCATCCAGGCCCTCGGGCAGAACCCCGGTCTCGAGCAGGAGCTGCGCAGCCTGGGCACGGCCGCCCACGTCTACATGGGCACGGGCATCGGCTGCATCGATACCGTGGCGCAGCAGACGCGGGGCCTCGACCGGGCACAGCGGCGGTGGGACCGCTTCTGGGCCGAGCGCAACCCCGCTTTAGCGGCGCACCTCTCCGGCGGCGGGCGGACGGCGAACGGCGTGCCGCCCCGCCCCGAGACGGTCGCCGATCCCGAGGAGCGGTACGAGGCCGAGGCGGCCTGGTGGCACCATTGGGCGTCCTGCTCGCCGGACCTCCACGCCTACCTGCGCGAGCTGGCCGAGATCGAGGGCCTGAACGTGCAGGGCGACATCGAGAGGGGCAAGGTGAGCGTGCTCAAGGAGAAGCAGCGCCGCCTGCGGCACCTCCACGAGAAGTGGGGCGAGCCCACGCCGCCCTGGCAGGCGGTCTCGCCCAACCTGGTGTGGAACATCTGGAACACGCCCGCCGCGCAGATCTCGATGATGGGCCACATCACGGGGCTGGCGTTCGCGCCGGTGGCGGCCTGCTCGACCTTCGGCGTCTGCCTGAAGCTGGGGATGGACGCCATCCGCCGCGGCGAGGCCAAGGCGGTGGTGGTGGGGGCGACCGATCCGCCGCCCCTGGCGCTGTCGGTGGGGGCCTTCTACGCCGCGCGGGTGATCTCGGCCGACGCCGCCGTCTCCAAGCCCCTGACCGGCCTGCGCGGCACCCACGTGGCCGGCGGCGCGGTGCTCTGGATCCTGGGAGACCTCGAGTATATGGCGGCGAAGGGCTTCCGCCCGCTCGGCATGGAGCCGGTGGCCGTGGGGGTCAGCTCGGACGCCGACCACATCATCACCCCCTCGGTCCACGGGCCCACGGCGGCGATCCAGAACGCCTTCGCGGAGGCGGGCGTCCAGCCGGACGACCTCGCCACCTGGGACCTCCACGCCACGGCCACGCCGGGCGACTACCGCGAGGTGGAGACCCTGCGCGGCGTCGTCCCCGATTCGGTGGTGGTGACGGCCCGCAAGGGCACCTTCGGCCATGGCATGTCCGCCGGCGGCGGCTGGGAGCTGACGGCGCAGTACCTCGGCTACGAGCGCGGCCGGCTCTTCCCGACCCCGATGCGCCGGAGCGAGTTGAACCGGGAGATCGCGGGCATCCACGACCTCTACGTGTTCGACGAGCCCTGCCCGGCCTCCCGCGGCGTGGCGGGCAAGCTGTCGATGGGCATCGGCGGCATCAACGCCTGCGTGCTCTCGCGGCCGCTCGATTCCTGACTCTTGCAGGCGTCAACCTTGCCCGCCGGCCGTCCTGCCTGACGGAGCGTCCGCGCCGCCCCGAGGCCCTCACCTCCCCGGCCCTCCTCTCCCATCCTCACACCCACCCCTCCGGGAGAGGAGGGAGCAAAACCGCGAAAGCTTACTTTTGCTTTTTTCGTCCCCTCTCTCCCGGAAGGGTGGGTGGGAGGACGGGAGAGAGGGGGCAGGGGGAGTGAGGGCCGGGCGGGGGCGGGCCGTCAACCCTGGAGTGCGGCGTGAATCTCCGCCGGCGAGGCGGCGGTTGCCGCCCGGCCAAGAAGGAGTCTGAGGATCCCCGAATCGCTCACGCCGTCAAGGGCGGTTCGGAGATCATCGTCCACTGGGAGACCACGGGCCGACAGAACATCGGCGATGGCAGTCCGCAGGCCCCGGGCCTCACCCTCGACCTCTCCTTGCGCCCGCACGGCTTCGAGGCTGGCGTACCCCTCGCGCTGGAGCAGGTTCCGCAAGGTCACCTCCCGGGCGGCCTCGCGGTCGTAAAGGGCATCCACCGGCACCGGATTGGCCAGAATTCCCGGCGCCTCGAGCTGGTCGCCTGGATGAGCTGTGCTCAGGCCAGTCCCAGCCTGGTGGACCTCCACCCGTCGCGGGCCGGTCAGGCGCACCACCCAGACGTAGCGGGTGCCGGCAGCGAGGAGATCCTGGATCTTGGCTGCCAGCTCTCCCTCGTCCTGGCCGGTGTCGGCGTACTCCACTGCCAGGAGCGGCGCCCCTTGAATCCAGCCAGGCTGGTCGGGAATGTTGCCCACGGCGATGCCGGGGGCCCGCAGAATATCCGGAGACGGGGAGAACCCGGCATCGAAACCTACGTCCTGGACCGCCGGATCGCTGGCGAGGACTCCGGCGCCCACGCTCGAGGCCTTCGCCCCCCGGCCACCGGTAGGCAGGCAGTGGATGGGGTGGCCGTGGGACAGCTCGTAGGGATCGCCCGGGTGAAGCTGATCGGCTCGGAAAGGACCCGGAGATGCGGGCTGAAGCGGGGTCCTCTTCATGCCGGAAGAATACCACGCGGCGCCGCCCTCGGAAGGGGACAGCCCTCCTCGTCATCGAGAGCCCACTTGAGACTGACGCTTGCGTCAACAACGAGGTAAGGCCCCTCTCCCGGGATCACCTCCGGCGGCCCTCGTGGATCAGCTCCCGGACCGGTATGCCAATAGGACCGATCTGCTGGCGGAGACGATCCAGGGCCCGGGCTGCCTCGGCCTGGCGGTCGGAGGTTCCCGGCAGGAATCCCTCTTCCACCAAACGGCTGCGGACCGCCTTCAGGCAGTAGGCGCTCTAAGGTCACCCCCTCCTTGGCCGCCGCGATCTTGACGGCCTGGCGCAATTCGGGCTCGTCCAGACCGCCACGAAGCTTCTCCCGAAGCCCCTCGAAGGGGACTACAGCCGGGTTCACCCGGCGCCGTTCTTAGCCCGGCATCATAAGAAAGCCACGTCCTGGTGGCAGGTCGCAGCGATGCTTGGGCCCGAGCCGACACAGCTTGCGATCCCCTCCGAAGGGGCGATGCTTAGGTTGATCGAGAGACCTGGGCATCCGGCCCCAACGGAG
>DASWME010000256.1:0-35821 GCA_036399915.1 Thermoanaerobaculia bacterium | reverse complement strand
GTGCCATTTCCATTTTTCTCCAGAGCGGCCAGATGCACCGGGCGGGGAGAGCGCTCGTCAACCTGTCGACGGTCCATCACTACGCTGGTGATCCCGAAGGAGGAATTCCGCTTCTCTTCCAAGCGATCGGACTGATCGATCCCGAAGAAGAGCCCCGCCTCCTGCTCTGCGCCCGCCACAATCTGATCGATGATCTGGCTGAGGTCGGCCGCTATCTCGAAGCCCAGCGGCTCTATCGCGAGACCCGGCCTTTGTATCGCAACTTTCCGGATGCTTGGAGCCAGAACCGGCGCAAGTGGGTGAAGGGGAAGATCGCCCGCGGGCTCGGCCAGCCCGAGCAGGCCGAATCGCTGTTCCGGGCCGCCCGCGACGGCTTCATCAGTGAAGGGATCCCGTATGACACCGCCCTGGTCTCGCTGGAGCTCGCCACGCTCTACGCCGAGCAGGGGCGGACGGCGGACCTCAAGCGGCTGGCCGCGGAGATGGTCCCGATCTTCTCCTCGCTGCACATCCATCGCGAGGCGCTGGCGGCCCTGGCCTACCTCAAACAGGCCGCCGAGGCCGAGCGGGCCACCGTGGATCTGGTCTCGGGAGTGGCGGCCTACCTCCGGCGCGCTCAGCACGACCCGGCGCTCAGGTTCCAGGAACCCTCTTCATGACAGGCGATGCAGGTGAGGATGAAGGTCCGGCTCGGTCCCGGACCTCCTCCGCACCCGAGCCCGCGCACCCGAAGATCAGCAGCAGGTGATGCCGGCCGTGCACCGCCCGCCGGGCCCGCAGTCCGCGTCCGTCTTGCAGGGATAGCCGCAACTGCAGCGGCAGGTGCGCCCGCGCGTGGGCGCGGCCATGAACTCCGGAGCCGGGTTCTCGGGTGCGATCACAGGGCAGACCTCCCCCTTGGCGGACAAGGTCGCGGCGAGGTCCAGATCCTGGCCGCAGCCGGGCTGGGCCGGAGCCGCGGCGGCCGCCAGCTTGGCGGTCTGAGAGGCTGCTTCTTCAGCGAAGATGGGGCCAGCGCTCAGGGCGGCGAGGAAAGCGAGGGTGCAGATGGACAAGCCAAAGGCTCTTTTCATGATGGTTCTCCTTCAGTCTCAACAACAGGAAATGAAGCGGTCGCAGGAGGCGCCGCCGCAGTCAGCGCTCGTCCGGCAGGTCGGGACGCTGCTACACCCGCAGTGGCAGTAGCCGAGCTTCTTGTTGGCCATGAAGTCCGGCAGCTCGAGGGCGCTCTCAGGCTGGGCCGCGGAGCAGACCTCGCCCTTGACGGCTTGGCCGGGCAGGGTGGCGCCCAGCCCGCAGTTGACCGGGACGGGCGAGGCCGCCACCGCGGGGAGAGCGGCCTGTGGAGCCTCGGTGGCCAGGGCCGGCCCAGCGCTCAGGATTGCTAGAAGGACGACTGCGAACATCGTCAAGCCGAATAGCTTCTTGGATGAAAGCACGATGGTTTCCTCCGGTCCGCAAGGACGTGGTGAAGAGTTCTCTCGGGGCCGGCCGGAGAGGCCCGGCCGGCGCGGGACCTCCATAAAGGAGGGTGCCGGCCGATTCAAGGCAAGGGACAGGGACGCCGAGACGGTTGAGGGAACAATCCGGCCCCCGGAAGAGCCGCGGGCGCGGCAGCCGGTCCGGGCGATGAGGACTGAACCCGGACCAGCCCGGGGGCCGGTACGGCCGCGCGGGTGGCCGCGCGGCGCTGGCAAGGTCAAGCGGGCGGAACCCACGAAACCGCGGCGTCCGCTCGCAGGCGGGTGGCCGCCGGGACATACCCGGCACGTGGCCATGTACGGATGGTACTCCGTTGAGAGGCAGAGCGCAAATCCTGCTACCGCATTCCCGTCCCGACCCGTGCGGCGCTTCTTTTGCTAACCTCCGCTATCATGGGCGCCGGGCACTCCCATCGTCACGATCACGCCTCGGCCGCGGGCCGGAACCGGACGCGTCTCGCCCTGGTTTTGGGCCTCGCCGCCGTCTACATGCTCGCCGAGGCGGTCGGGGGCTGGCTGACCGGCTCGCTCGCCCTGCTGGCGGACGCCGGCCACATGCTCTCGGATGTCGCTGCGCTCGGGCTCTCGCTCTTCGCCATGATGATGGCGCGGCGCCCGCCCACCTCACGGCGGACCTACGGCTACCACCGGGTAGAGATCCTGGCGGCGCTCGCCAACGGCGCCACGCTGGTGGCGATCTCCCTTTTCGTGTTCTTCGAAGCGTTCCAACGGTTCCGCCGGCCGCCCGCGGTGGACGCTCCCGTGATGATGGCCATCGCCGCCGGTGGACTCCTGGTCAACCTGACGGGGCTCTGGATCCTGCGCGCGGGATGCGATGAGAGCCTCAACGTGCGCGGCGCCTGGCTCCACGTGCTCACCGACACCCTTGGCAGCGTGCAGGCGATCGCGGCCGGCGCCCTGATCTGGGCCTTTGGCTGGCGGTGGGCCGATCCCGCCGCCTCGGTGCTGATCGCCCTGCTGGTGATCTACTCGGCCTGGTCGCTGCTCGGAGAGGCGACGGGGGTGCTGATGGAGGGCGCTCCCTCGCACATCGACGTCAATGAGGTCCGGAGCGCGATGGCTCTGGTCCCGGGCGTGCTCGAGGTGCACGATCTCCATGTCTGGACGATCACCAGCGGTCTGGAGTCCCTCTCCGCCCACGTGGTGGTGGAGGAGGGACGGTATGGCTGCGACCTACTGACCGAGATCCGGTCCCTCCTGCACGAGCAGTTCGGGCTCCACCATATGACGGTGCAGATCGAGACCGAGGCCTTCGAGGAGCAACGGACGGGGTGTGATCCCGTTCCCCTGCTGAAGTCACCCTGAGGCATCGCCGGTCCGGTTGTCCGGCACGCGCCTTGCTCCCTTGCACCGCCAGGGCCGGGATGGGTGCCCGTCCCCCACCAGGAAACGACGCCAGGAGAGAGCCATGGGCATCGATCAGAGCAACAAGCGGGGCCTGCGGTCCGGCTCCAAGAAGGAGGCTTCCATGCGGCACGGTTTCGAGCCGGCCCCCGACGCCTCGCCGGTTCCGGGAGCGTTCGGGCGCAGGGGCGATACGGCGGGTGACCTCGGCAGCGAGGAGCTCGCCCACCGGACGGAGCAGGGCGAGCGGGAGAAGGTGGACGAATCCTAGACCGCGCGCCGGCCGGAATCCCTCCGGCCGGCGGCCCCCCTCATCCTGAAAAGGGCAGCGCCCGCCCTTCCAGCTCCAGCAGCCTCGACTTCGCCTCTAGTCCGCCGCCGAAGCCGGTGAGCGAGCCGTCCGCGCCGATCACCCGGTGGCAGGGAACGACGATGGGGATGGGATTGGCGCCGTTGGCGCGGCCCACGGCCCGGGCCGCGCCGGGCTGGCCGATCGCCTGGGCGATCTCGCCGTAGCTGCGGGTCTCGCCGAAGGGGATCTTCCTGAGCTCTTCCCAGACGGACCGCTCGAAGGGAGTCCCCTCGGGGGCCAGCTCGAGGTCGAACTCCTGGCGCTCGCCGGCGAAGTACTCGGCGAGCTGGCGCCGCAGCTCGGCCGTGCGCCGGCGATCCTCGACGATCTCGATCCCCGCAGCCGCCATCTTCGCGATCATCTTCTGTGCGTCGCGGCCGTTGCCGAACTCGATGCGGACCACGGCGCCCGTCTCGTTGACCACGCAGAGCAGGAGGCCGCAGGGGCTTTCCATAGTGGTGGTGTAGTAGGTCATGGTTCGTCCCTCAATGTTTGCCAGAGGTGGAAGGTGGCCCAGCTCCGGTAGGGAGCGAAGGGCTGCATCAGCTCCCGGGTCTCGGCCGCACCGGGCCGGGCCGGGAGAGCGAAGAACTTCATCAGACCGCGGACGAGGCCGGCGTCCCCCTCCGGCACGCAGTCCTCGAATCCGAAGGAGCGCATCATCAGGTAGTGGACCGACCAGGGGCCGAGGCCGCGCACGGCGAGCAGCTCCGGCTCGACCCGCGCGGCCGAGGCGGAAGCCAGCCGGTCCAGCGGCAGCTCGCCGGAGGCGACCCGCCGGGCGGCGCCGATCAGGTACTCCGCCTTGCGGCGCGAAAACTGTTCTCTCGCCAGGTCCTCGACTCCCAGGTTGGCCACGGCCTCGGCAGTGGGCGGAGCGAAGAGCCCGCCACCCACGGGAGCCCCGGTGCGCTCCACCAGCCGCCGCCGCAGGGTGAAGGCGAACGAGAGGGTGATCTGCTGGCCGAGGATCACCCACGTAAGACCGTCGAAGGGGTCCGGGGTCTGGGGGATGCGGAGCCCGCGCCGCCCCTGGATCAAAGGGGCGAGCCGCGGCGACTCCGAGATCCGCCGCTCGAAGGGCGCGGGGTCGCGGGTGAGGCCGAGCAGGCCGAGGAGGTGGGCGTGGGCGCCTGCCGCCGCATCTGCCGCCAAGGGTCCGCGCGACTCCAGCTCCGCGCGGGCGGCGCCGGAGTCGAGCCGGACCTTGAGGAGCGCGGGCGCACCGCCGAGCCGCAGACTGGCCGCGAAATGAGTCCCCTCGACGCGGACGGTGAGACTGCCGCGGTCCCTCCCCAGGTACTCCAGGATCCGGTCCGCACGATAGAAAGCGGGGAGCGCGATGCGGAACGCCGAGGCGCCGAGCAGCCGCCGGTATTCCTGCGGGCTCATGGCCGTCAGGCGCCGGAAGTTCTCGTTGAAGGTGGAGAGCCCCTCGTAGCCAACCTCGAAGGCCACGTCTGCCACGGAGCGGCCGGTTTCAAGGAGCAGCTGTTGGGCGGCTTCCACCCGGGCGCGGGCCAGGAGCTGAGCGGGCGTCGTGTGGAAGTGCCGCCGGAACAGTTCGTGGAGCTTCGAGGCGCCCAGGCCCGCGGCGGCTTCCAGGGTCTCCACGTCCGTGAACGCCGCCGGCTCCTGCCGGACCCTTTCCACCAGGGCCTCGATCGCCTCCCGGTCGGGGTCCCGCTGCCGGTAGAAGTCGTCGGGGCGGCAGCGCTTGCAGGGGCGCAGACCAGCCTTGCGGGCCGCCTCCGGGTTGCCGAAAAAGCGCACGTTGTCCGGCTTCGGCTTGCGCGCCCGGCAGGAAGGAAGGCAATAGATGCCGGTGGTGAGCACACCGGTGAGGAACCGCCCGTCGTAGGCGGAATCGCTCGCCATCATGCGGTCGATCATACGTTCCCGTGCCAGCGCCATGGGGTGAATATAGCGGGGAGAAGGGCGGCGATCTACCGGATTCGTCCGCCGGAATTTTTGCCACGAATCCTCACCCCTGCGCTAGATCTTGATGAAGATCCGCCGCCGGTACAGGATGGCCGTCAAGCCCCACCAGATCATGACGAACATCAGTGCCCAGGCGAGCGAGGCGACGTAATCCGGCAGCCAGGAATCGAACAGGTGGCGGTAGAGCCATGACTGCAAGCTGACGGTCTCGCCTCCCGCCGCCGTCCAGTGGATCAACAGGGTGGTCTTGGCCATGAGGGCGCTCCCGACATAGGCGACGATGGCATTGGTGCCGAGGATGGAGAAGGGCCGCGCCCACCCGTCCCATTGCTTCATGTCGACGCTGTAGTAGACCGAGCCGAGCAGCAGCAGCGCTGCGCCGGCGGTGAACAGGACGTAGGTGCTCGTCCAGAGGTTCTTGTTGATCGGCAACCAGGGGTCGAGGGCGAGCCCAGCGGTCGTGATAACGCCTCCCCAGGGAAGCAGGCCCCTCAGCTTGTCGCGCGGAGTTCGCGGCGACCGTAGCCAGTCGCCGGTCGCCAAGCCCGCCAAGGCGGTGGCAATGGCAGGTACGGTGCTCAAAATTCCTTCCGGGTCTCCAGGTCCCGGAGCCTTCTTCCACGTGTGGGGACCCAGGATCGCATGGTCGACGAAGGCGGCCAGGTTGCCCTGCGGGCTGAGGTCTCCGGCGTGATATCCGGGTACCGGTACCAGCGCCATTGCCAGCCAGTAGGCGGCGAGCAGAGCCAGGAACAGGAGCGCCCGCGCCCGCGGCCCGAGGTAGAGCCAGGCGAGCGCGGCGACGAAGTACACGATGGCGATGCGCTGCAGGACGCCGGGGATGCGGGCGGTCGGCCAGTCGACGGTGTAGAACGGAAACCAACTGAGGAACAGGCCGAGGGCGAAGAGGAGGAAGGTGCGCCGCACGATCTGCCGGTGGAGCGGGCGGAGGTCGCTGCCGGAGTGCTCGAGGCGCCCGGCAAAAGCGTACGGGATGGCGACGCCGACCGCGAAGAGAAAGAAGGGAAAGACGAGGTCGGTCGGCGTCCAGCCGTGCCATTCGGCATGGAGGAGCGGCCGGTAGGTCTTGCCCCAGTCGCCGGCGTCGTTCACCAGGATCATGGCGGCGATGGTCGCTCCCCGGAAGACGTCGAGGGAGCGCAGGCGGTCCGGCCGGGCCTGCGGCGGCGCCTCGGCGTCCCGGCTCGGGTGTTCGGCACTGACCGTGATCACGCTGTTGGCCTCCTTTTGCGGATACGAGAGACTATCGTATGGCTTTGAGGTTCTCTCGGGGATGGCACCGGTTTTTCTCCTGCCGGTACAATCCCCGCCCATGACCGTCGATCCGCGGGCGTATACCCTCATCCAGAGCAACCAGAAGCTGGCCGAAGCCTGCCTACGGTGGGCCGAGGCGCCCGTGCTGGGACTCGACACCGAGTTCGTCCGCACCAACACCTTCTTCCACAAGCTGGGCCTGCTCCAAGTCTCGGACGGCCACACCTCCTGGCTCGTCGATCCGCTCGCCGCGCGGGACCTCTCGCCTCTCGTTGAGGTCTTCCGCTCGCCGGGGGTCAAGGTGCTGCACTCGGCGAGCGAGGACATGGAGGTCTTCTACCGGGCGCTCGGCGCGCTGCCCGAGCCCCTTTTCGACACCCAGATAGCCGGAGCGCTCGTGGGGGTCGGCGCCTTCCTGAGCTATCAGAAGCTGGTGGCTGCCTATCTCGGCGCCGAGCTGGCCAAGGAGGAGACTCGCACCGACTGGATGGCCCGCCCTCTCTCCGCCGCCCAGCTCGCCTACGCCGCCGAGGACGTGGCCTTCCTGGTGCCACTTTACGAGCGCCTGTCCCGGGATCTCGAGAAGCTCGGCCGTCTCTCCTGGGCCTTCGAGGATTCGGCGGCCCTGCTCGACACGTCCCGTTTCGAGGAAGATGCCGAGACGGCCTACCTCCGGGTCAAGGGAGCGGGTCGGCTCGACCGCCGCCAGCTTGGCGCTCTCCAGCTCCTGGCGGCCTGGCGGGAGCGGGAGGCGCGACAGCGCGACCTGCCGAGAAGCTTCGTCCTCAGGGAGGGATTGCTGCTGGACCTCGCGACGCGCCGGCCCAAGACGATGCGAGACCTGCAGAAGTTCCCCTCCTACGACCCCCGACAGGGAGCCCGGGACGCGGACGTCTGGCTGCAGCTTGTGGCAGAGGTGGAGAGCCGGCCGGAGCCGGACCTCCCGCCGAGGATCGCGGGCAAGCCCTTCTCGCCGGCCGTGCGCCACGTCGAGGACCGTCTACGGGCACTGGTGCGGAAGAGGGCGGCGGCCCTCAACGTGCCCGCCGAAATCCTGGCCCCCCGCCGCGCCCTTGACGCCCTTCTCCGCCTCACCGTGGGCAAGCCCGATCCCCGCCTCCCTCGCGAGCTGGAAGGCTGGCGCCGCGAAGCGGTCGGAGAGGACCTGCTGCGCGAGGCCCTCTCCGTGGCAGGTCCGGCAGCAACAGTCTCCTGACCTCCTGTGGCGCTGCTGAGCCTGGGTGGAGGGCCTGCATGAAAATTATTCGGAAATGTAAATTTGCCTCTTGAAACATCTCTCGGTGGGTGGTACGGTGCGCCCGCCTCATGAGGCAGTAGTACTCGTTCTCGGGTCCTTTTCACGAACCCGCGCCAAGAGCGCCTTTGTCTGGAGGGTGTACGACGCTATGGCGAAAATACCCTTTGCCTCGTGTGTCCTGGTGGGAACGCTGATGCTCGCGACCGTGCGGGCCGGTGGGGCGGTGGCCCGGTTCGACACCACCGAGATCGTCCTCCGATCCGCATCCTCTTTCAACGCGAGCTCCGGAGCTCCCAACCCCTTCACCGCGGTGGATCTGACGGCCCATGTGACCGCGCCGTCCGGCCGGGTCTACACCGTCAACGGCTTCTTCGACGGTGACGGCGCTGGCGGCGCCGTGGGCAATATCTTCAAGTTCCGGGTCTACGCGGACGAGCCGGGAACCTGGCGGTGGACGACGGCCAGCAACACGGCGGGACTGCACGCCCAGAGCGGCACCTTCTCCTGCTCAGGCACGTTGGCGGGCGTCTTCGGCAAGGGTCCGGTGGTGGAGAACCCCGCGCGCCCACGGACGCTCATGTACCAGTATGGCGAGCCGGTCTACCTGATCGGCAAGTTCCTTGACGTGGCGGCTCCGGCTCCCCTCGAATTCTCGCACACGATGTTTTCGGAGAGCCTCACCGAGGCCAATCGCCAGGCCCTGTTCGACCGCCACGTGGGCATGAAGCTGAACAAGATCAACATCTACCTGGCGAACCGGAGCGACTACGGCGGCCTTGCGACGACCCCGTGGGTGGGCACCGCCGCCGCCAACGACAAGCAGCGGTTCGACCTCTCGCGCTGGTGGTTGTTCGAGCGCTGGGTATTGAGGATGCGCGACGCCGGCCTGGTGGCGCAACTCTGGTTCTTCGCGGACGATTCCGGCTTCGGCGATCTCCCGGACGCGGACCGCAAGCTGTTGATCGAGTACGGCATGGCCCGCCTGTCGGCTTATGTGAACACGATGTTCACTCTCGCCCTCGAGTGGCAGGAAGAGTGGACCACCACCGAGGTAGGGACGTACATGACCTGGCTGCAGTCGCAGAACCCCTGGGCCCGTCTCGCCTCGGTGCACGGCACCACCGGCGACTTTTCGTTCCCGACCGCCGCCTGGGCAGATTACATGGACACGCAGGCGGGAAACGACGTGGGCCACTGGGCCATTCACGCCCACGGCCTCCAGAACCGTGCCGTGGCGGCCAAGCCGCTGCTCCAGGAGGAGTTCGGTCTCGGCAACGAGGACACCGCCCACCGGCAGAAGGCCTGGGCCGCCTTCACGGCCGGGGCCGCCGGCTCCGGCACGGGCGCCTTCCTGGCGCCCCTGTCCACCTTCGTCTCCCAGGTCGACTTCGAGCGCATGGAGCCGGCTGACGCGCTGGCGCTGTCGGGCAACGCCTACGTCCTGGCCGAGAGTGGGCGGGCCTACGTCGCCTATCTCTACGACGGAGGGACGGTTCGGTTGGACCTCCGGGGAGTGTCTGGGACGTTCGATGCGCGGTGGTACGACCCGCGCGCGGGGGGCTTTCTCTCCGCAGGCTCCGTAGCGGGCGGTCAGGAGAGGAGCTTCACGGCTCCGGCTGGTGGCGACTGGGTGCTCTACCTCAGGAGCGCCTCGACCCCGCCGGTTCCGCGAGTGACCGATCCGGTCACTCGCGAGAAGACCGCGGTCGCCCTGGTCCAGGCGATCCATGGACCGAGCTTCGTTCCTCCTCCGGCCACGGGGACCTTCGCTGACGTCCTGCCCGGCCGCTGGTCGGCGCCGGCCATCGAGCAGATCTATCGTGAGCAGATCACGGCCGGGTGCGGCTCCTACCCCCTGCGCTTCTGCCCCGGGAATCCGTTGAGTCGGGCGGAGATGGCGGTCTTGCTGTTGCGGGCCCGTTACGGTGCGGGCTATCTTCCGCCACCCGCCACCGGCGCGGTCTTCGCGGACGTGCAGGCCTCCCATTGGGGGGCTCGCTGGATCGAGCAGTTCTACGCCGAGGGGTTCACGGCCGGCTGCGCCCTCAATCCAAGGAAATACTGCCCGGACAACGCGGTCACCGCCTGGGAGCTGGGTATCTTCTTCGACAAGGTCTTCGGCACGCTCTGAAGATCCGCGACCAATCGCGCCGCGAGCTTCAAGGGTCTTGCGGCCGCGCTGTTTCATGGATTCACAACTCTCGTGGAGAGGCCGATACCTCTTTGGCAGAATTCAGTGTTGTAGTAGGCTCAGAGCATGACGATCGATGACGAGGTGAGGCGGGCGACGAAGCTGCTGGAGACCGTCATGCAAGCGGCGGGGCTGACGCGAAAGGATCTGGACCAGCGGCTGGGAGCGGGGCCGGGGTACGTGAGCCAGGTGCTCACCGGACGGATGGAGCTCAAGTTTCGTCACATCCTGGCGATCCTGCGCGCCCTGGACGTGGAGCCCAGCATCTTCTTTCAGACCCTGTACCCGGAGAACCGGCCCGCGACGGATGCCGCGGTGATGGAGGAGTTCCTGCGGCGGTTCCAGAAGCTCGGGTTCGGCGCTCAGTCGGCCCCGCCGCCGAGCCCGGCCCTCGATCCCCAGGAGCTGGAGCGGCTGATCCAGAACGCGGTGCGCGCCGCTCTGTCCGCCGCGCCGGCCAACCCGCCGCCTGTCGCGGATGAATCCCCTCGCAACGAGGATCCTGAAGGCGGCAAGCCCCGGCGGGGGCGGGTCCCCCGGGGCCGCACCAGACCGAAAGGCTAGCCTGAGACGCGGCCCCGCCGCGCCGGGATATCCTCGATCCACAGCAACTCGGCTGCCACGGTTCGCAGGAGCTTTTCCGTGGCCTGGTCCTTCTGGAAAGCCTCGCGCACGAGGAGCAGCATGCCGATCGCCTCACGGCGGATCTTACGAGCGCGGAAGATCGAGATCGTTTCGTCGATCAGGCCCTTGATCTCGGCGGTTCGCCCGGCCTGCAGCCAGAGAGCCGCCATATCGAGAGATACGAGACCGACGTCGTAGGGCAACTTCAGCGCTTCAAAGCTCGCTCGAACCTCCCAGAATCGCCGCTCGGCAAGCTCATCGCTGCCGAGCGCCGCCGCGATGCGACCCTCCAACCACAAGGATTTGACGGCGTCCAGCCGCTCGACATACGTCGAGAAAAGCTCCCGGCTATAGGCGAACAGCTGCTCCGCCTGCGCGGCCCGTCCGCACTCTACCAAGCACCAGATCAGGTTGTGGATGCCGACCATGGCCAGCTTGGGATCGCGGCTCGCATCGATCAGCCCAAGCCCCTGGTTGAGGAGCCGCAACTCCTCCTCGGGATCCGAGGCATAGCCGATGGAGGCGCCCTTGCTGATCAGGGCCCTTCCTGCCGAGTGCATGTCGCCTTGTCGCTGGTAGATGGCATAGACCGCGTCGAGCAATTGGAGGGCCTCGTCGAAACGGCGCTGATCGGTGTACAACGAAGCGGTCAGGTCCATCAGGCTCGCCAGGAGCGACGGATCTTCGGTGCCTTGTCCGGACAGCTCCAAGGCGTGCGCAAGGTCTGACTCGGCACCAGTCAGGTCGTCCGCGACCCTTCGAGCATTGCCCCGTTCGGCCCAGGCACGGGCCTGCAGATCCGCCAGCGCCGCGGTCCCGAAGGGGCCGGGGTCGAGCCTTTCCGCCAGCGCGGCAGTGAGCGTAGCGGTCAAGACGAGGGTTTCTGGATCATTGTGGCGGAGGGCACGACACCGGTCGAGCAGGCTCTGGCACCGGATCCAATCCCGCTTCGCCTTCGTATCACTGGGGGTCTCGGGGAGGGGAGCGAGGACCGGAACGGCGGAAGCCTGGCGGGCTCCCACTTTGGTCTGGCTCATGGCCGCGGCGAAGCGGCGAGCGGACGCGAAGGCTTTGAAGAGGGGAAAATCGTATTCAGCGCCGGCTTCTGGAGCGGGTTCCTGGAGATTCTGACCGGCGCCGAGCATCATCGAGGCCAGGGGTTCCATCCTTTCCCGGCAACGCTCGCAACCCCTGATGAGATGGGCGAGCACGGGCGCTGCCTGGCGCGGGGACATCTCTCCGAGCAGGAAACGGTCCAACTCGGCAGGGCTGGGATGATTGTCGTCTCGATCTCCGTCAGCCATCGAACCCTCCCACAGAAGAACAGATGTCTCGTAATTGTCGCACAGTTTGCCGTCTCTGTGACAAACCGATCTCTCCGATGGGGATCAACCCGCGGACGTGACGCGAAGCCCTCCGACTACCCGTTGGGGTCGATCTGGGCGCCCCGGTCCGAATCGTCGGGAACGCTGTTCGCGTTGTCTCCAGACCCTGAGGTGTTCGTCCCCAGCGCCTTCCCCTGCGGCGTCTGGGAGTTCGGCTCATGCCCGAGCCAGAGGCTACCCAGCCAGGAGAGGAACTGGTCCACAAGGCTGGGGCCGAGGACCATGGGAGTCCGGGGGGAGGAGGAACGGTTCGGGGAAGCGGCCCCCGCCGGCACGGCGAAGCCGAGGACCGCCACCAGGCCGATGGCGGCCGCCAAACGACGAACGATCGGGTGAGACATCGAAATCCCTCCTTTTTCAAGGACCGGCCGGAGCCTCCATTGGCTCCCGCGCGTCCGCGGGGAACTCAGGTTACGGGTTCAGGTATCTCGATTGTGAGGCAATGGGTCACTCTTGACTAGAGGGGTCGCCCGCGGGAGAGCAGGTCAACACCTCCCCCTCAGGCTCTCAGAGGCCCTTTCACCTCTATCAGTGCCGCGAGGTGATCAAAATGCGCCACCGGGGACTTCGAAGAAGCGATTTGCGAGCTCCGCGGGAGGCGACGCCGGGCCCCGGGGCTCTTCGCCCAACGGTCGCGGATGACTGGAAGTAGAGGTAAGGTAGGCACCGTCGAGGGAAGGAGGAAGGATGAGGCAACGGGAAGATCTCCGGCTGGGGCGGTACGAGGGTGCGGTGGAGGCGCGGCTCGCGAAATGGCAGGAGGAAGGGTTCGGACAGCGTCTCTGGGAGAAGGATTACCGTCTGTGGTCTCCCCAGCCGATCCCGGAGCTGACCGACCGCCTGGGGTGGCTGGAGCTGCCCGACACCATGACGGCGGAGGTGGGAAGGCTCTCGTGGTTCGCCCGGCAGGCGGCGCAGGAGGGGATTCGCGATGCCGTCGTGCTGGGCATGGGTGGTTCGAGCCTCGCTCCCGAGGTCTACTCCCGGACCTTCGGCCCCGCCTTCGGCCACCCGGCGGTGAGCGTCCTCGACAGCACCCATCCGGACGCCGTGCGGGCCCTGGCCGGACGGCTCGATCCCGCGAGGAGCCTGTTCGCGGTGTCGAGCAAGTCGGGCACCACGACCGAGATGCTCTCCTTCTTCTACTACTTCTGGGAGCTGCTGGAGGAGGTGCCGGAGCGGGGGCGGCGCTTCGTGGCGGTGACAGACCCCGGGACTCCTCTGGAGAGGCTGGCCCGGGAGCGGGGCTTCCGGGAGGTGTTCAACGCTCCCGAGGAGGTCGGCGGGCGTTACAGCGCCCTGACGCCGTTCGGTCTGGTGCCGGCCGCCCTCTTGGGCGTGGACGTGGGCCGGCTCCTCGCCCGCGGACGGAGCATGGCGGAGGTCTGCGGCCCCGCCGTCGCCGCTG
The DNA here is from genome assembly GCA_036399915.1 of Thermoanaerobaculia bacterium. Taxonomy (GTDB): domain Bacteria; phylum Acidobacteriota; class Thermoanaerobaculia; order Multivoradales; family UBA5704; genus DATARR01. Next base: position 22,541 of record DASWME010000256.1, on the reverse strand, counting down.
TGGACAACCCTGGCCTGCGCCTGGGAGCCGCCCTGGGCGAGCTGGCGCGGGCCGGCCGCGACAAGGTGACCTTCGTCACCTCCCATTCCCTCGAGTCGTTCCCCGACTGGCTCGAGCAGCTCATCGCCGAGAGCACCGGCAAGATCATCCTGGCCGGCGGTGAGCGCCGCGGCATCGTGCCGGTGGCCGGCGAGCCCCTGGGTCCGCCGGAAGCCTACGGCGACGATCGCTTCTTCGCCGCCCTCCTCCTCGCCGGGGATGACGTCGCCGCTATCGAGGAGCATCTCGAGGTCCTGGAGAGGGCGGGCCACCCGACGGCCCGTTTCCGGCTGTCCGATCGCTACGACCTGGCCGCAGAGATGTTCCGGTGGGAAGTGGCGACCGCCGCGGCCGGGGCCGTGCTGGAGCTCAACCCCTTCGACCAGCCGGACGTGCAGCTCGCCAAGGAGCTGGCGAACCAGGCCATGAAGGCGGCCGAGAACGGCGTCAAGCCATCCTCGCAAGGCGAGGTCCGCGCCGAGGACTCCGGCGCCCTCGGCCCTGCCTTGGCCGGCTGGCTGCGCGGAGCCCGGGAGGGGGATTACCTGGGCATTCACGCCTATGTGGCGCCGACCCCCCGGACGACCGAGGTGCTGCGCACCCTCCAAGCCACTCTGCACGAGAAGACCCGCCTCGCCGTCACTCTGGGCTACGGTCCCCGCTTCCTCCATTCGACGGGGCAGCTCCACAAGGGCGGGCCGGACCGCTGCCGTTTCCTCCAGCTCCTGGACGAGCCGGCGGAGGACCTGCCCGTGCCGGAGACCCGCTACACCTTCGGTACGCTGATCCGCGCCCAGGCCGACGGTGACCGGCAGGCCCTGGAGCAGCGGGGCCGCAAGGTGCTGCGCGTCCAGCTCGGACTGGAGGAAGACTACGGCCTCTACCGTCTCCTCCAGGACCTGGAGACGGCGATCTGAGGAAAGGAAGCCTTGCGAGCGATGCTGTCCTCGGGAAGGCTTGCCATAACCACCTCACCCCAACCCCTCCCTAAAGGAGAGGGGCTTCAAGAGGTTTCTCCCCTCTCCTTTAGGAGAGGGGCCGGGGGTGAGGTCGCGCAGGCAAGGCGGTCGGAGAAGGGCTTTTCTGAAAAGGAGCGCGCCGTGATCCTGGCTGGAGACGTTGGCGGCACCAAGACCAACCTGGGCCTTTTCGAGACCGCAGGGGAGCACCTGCGGCTGGTGCGCTCGGAGAAGTATCCCAGCGCGGACTTCCCCGGCCTCGCGGCCGTGATCCAGGCGTTCCTGGCCGCGGGGCCGCCGCTCGGCCGGAAGGTCCGGGCCGCCTGCTTCGGCATCCCCGGCCCGGTGGTCGACAACCGGGCGAGCACCCCCAACCTGGCTTGGGTGGTGGACGGCGCCCTCGTGGCCGCGGAGACCGGCGTGCCATGGGTGGCGCTGATCAACGACCTGGTGGCCACAGCGGAGGGGATCCCAGCGCTGGAGGAGAATGAGGTGGCCGTCCTCCAGGAAGGGAGTCCGGACCCCGAGGGCAATCGGGCGCTGATCGCCGCCGGCACCGGCCTCGGCATGGCGCTGCTGCCGCGGATCGGCGACCGGTGGGCGCCGGTCGCCTCCGAGGGCGGGCACGCCGACTTCGCGCCCCGTGCCGAAGAGGAGATCGGCCTGCTGCGGCACCTGCGCGAGCGGTTCGGGCGGGTGAGCGTCGAGCGGGTCGTCTCCGGTCCCGGCCTCTTCAACGTCTACAGCTATCTGCGGGATGGGCTCCAGGTGCCGGAGAACCCGCGGGTGCGGGAGGCGCTCGCCCGGGGCGACGATCCATCCCGGGTCATCGGCGAGGCGGCCCTGGCCGGGCCGGACGCCGGCTGCGCCCTCTGCTCGCGGGCCCTGGAGATCTTCGTGGCGGCGTACGGCGCCGCGGCCGGGAACCTGGCGCTGACGGGCACGGCGACCGGCGGGATCTACCTGGGCGGCGGCATCGCGCCGAAGATCCTGCCGCGGCTCGTGCATGGCCCCTTCCTCCAGACCTTCACGGCCAAGGGGCGCTTCGTCCCCTTCCTCGAGCGGGTGCCCGTGCGCGTCATCCTGAACGAGCGGGCGGCCCTCTTGGGCGCCGCCCGGCACGCCGCCTCCCTCGCCGCGGGCTGATTACTGCTTCTTCATCTCGCCGCCACCTGCCTGGAGGTGCTTCTTCAGGAAGGCCGTGGTCTCTTTCCACGCGTCCTTGGCGGCCTCCGCGTTGTAGCTGCCGCCGGAGGGGTTGGCGAAGGCATGGTCCGCGTTGGGGTAGATATGGATGGCCGCGGGCTTGCCGAGCTCCTTGAGCGCCGCCTCGAACTGGCGCACGGAGGCGACCGGGATGGCCTGGTCCTTCTCGCCGAAGAACCCAATAATGGGGGATTTTATCGTTGCGAGCTTCGCCTTGTCGGTCTCCAGGCGGCCGTAATAGATCACCGTGGCGTCGATCTTGTCGGGGAGGAGCAGGGCGGTGCCGAGCGACCAGCCGCCGCCGAAGCACCAGCCGATCACGCCGAGCTTCGTCGCCCCCTTCCCCTCCAGCCAGGCGGCGGCCTTCCGCAGGTTCTCCTCGGCCGCCGGGCGGTTCTGCATGACGGCGTTGACCAGCTTCATGGCCGCGTCGGGGTCGTCCGCCTTCTGGCCGCCGTAGAGGTCCACGGCCAGGGCCTGGTAGCCCTCGCCGGCGAGCCGCCGGGTCATGGCGCGGATGTTGTCGTTGAGGCCCCACCACTCGTGGATGACGATCAGCCCGGGCAGACTCCCTTTGGCGTCCTTGGGCCGCGCCAGGTAGCCGCGGACGGGCTTGCCGCCGACCTCGCCGTAGGTCACCTCTTCGGCGTCGACCGGCCGCGTCGGCTCCTCCATGGCTGCCTGGGTGGGGACGGGCTTGTCGTGCTTGTGCTCCTGGGCCATGCGCGCCAGGTCCGATTTCTCGTCGGCGCGGGCGAGGGCCGGGAAAAGGAGAAGGGTCAGGGAGAGGAGAAGAATCGCCTTCGGAGTCATGGTTTTTCCCTTTCGTCGGACGGGATGCGCTTGCATTGCTGGCTGAATTCAACGGTCCCAGCCATACAGTTCAAGAAATCCTTGGTCATTGGCGCTTCTCTTGATGACGAACTCGATGAAATCGGCTACGGCGGTCTCATCGCACCCCCTGCGTCCGCAGCAAGGTACCACGACCTCAGGAGCCCTGGAGCGACCTCTGCGCGAGCGACGCCACGGCGGAGGCGAGGTCGGCCGGCTCGACCGGCTTGGCGAGGTGGATCTGGAAGCCTGCCTCCAGGGCGCGGCGGCGGTCCGCTTCGCCGGCATAGGCGGTGAGGGCGATCGCCGGCAGGTCGCGGACGTGCCGGTCCAGGGCCCGCACCTTGCCGATCAGCGAGTAGCCGTCCTCCTCCGGCATGCCGATGTCCGCCACCAGCACGTCCATGGCCGAGCGCTGGAGGACGTCGAGCGCCTCTGCGGCGGAGGCGGCCACCGAGACCTGCACGCCGAACTGCTCCAGCACGGCGGGCAGCATCTCGCGCGCGTCGGGCTCGTCGTCCACCAGCAGCACCCGCACCCCTCGCAGCTCACGGAGGGCGTGATCCTCCGGGAGCGCGGCGGCCCGGGCCGACGGCTCGCTCCTGTCCGCGGCGGGCGAGACCGCCGGCATGGGGAGCCGCACCAGGAAGGTGGCCCCGCGTCCCTGGCCATCGCTCTGCGCCTCGACCGTGCCGCCGTGCAGCTCGACCAGATGGCGCACGATGGCGAGCCCCAGCCCGAGGCCGCCGTGCGCCCGGGTGGAGCTGCTGTCGGCCTGCCGGAAGCGGTCGAAGACCTGGTCGAGGAAGTCCCGGCGGATGCCGATTCCTGTATCGCTCACCCGGATGCCGATCTGCGAGTCCCGCCGCTCGAGAGCCACCTCGATCCGTCCGCCGCGGGGGGTGAACTTGACGGCGTTCGACAGCAGGTTCCAGACCACCTGCTGCAGCCGCTGGGGATCGCCCTTGGCGCCCGCCGCCGCAGGGTCGAGGCGGCGCTCGATGCGGATCTCCTTGGCGTCGGCTGCGGGGCCGACGGAGTCGAGCACCGCCTCGACGACGTGGGCCAGGTCCACCGGCCCGACGTTCAGCCGCAGCTTGCCGGTGATGATGCGCGACACGTCCAGCAGGTCATCGATGATCTGGCTCTGGGCGCGGGCGTTCCTCTCGACGGTGGCCACACCGCGCCGGGTGCCCTCCTCGTCGAGCTTGCCGCTGGCGAGCAGCCAGGTCCAGCCGAGGATGGCATTGAGGGGAGTGCGCAGCTCGTGGGAGACGGTGCTCAGGAACTCGTCCTTGACGCGGTTGGCTTCTTCGGCGGCACGGCGCAGCTCCCGCTCGCGGGCGTAGAGGTCGCGCAGCTCCTCCTCGGAGACGCGCAGCGCGGCAGTCTGCTCCTCGACCCTTTGCTCGAGGCGGTCGGCGTGGTCGCGCAGCTCCGCCTCTTTCCTGGCCAGGGACTCGGCCATGGCGTCGAACGCGGCAGCCATCTGCCCCACCTCGTCCCGCTGCCGCAGCCCGACGCGGCGCGACATGTCGCCCGCAGCGAGGGCCTGCGCCGCCTTGCCGACCTGCCGCAGGGGGCCGGTGACCCACCCGGCGACGAAGAAGGCCGCCGCAATGGTCAGCGCGGCGGTCAGGGCGGCCAACAGGAGGTTACGGCGCGTCTGCAACCGCACGGAGGCGAGGATGGCGTCCTCGGGGCTGAAGATCCCGTAGAGCCAGCGCCCGCTGCGCAGCGGCACGACGGCGGCGTGGATCACCCGGCCGTCCGAGGCGAGGCGGAGGAACGGGCCGGCGGCCTCGTCGTAGAGGAGCCAGCGCGAGCGCTCGGCGAGCTCTGGCAGCAGCGGCCCGCCGCTCACCCTCGCCAGGGTGCCGGGGCCGAAGCGCTCCTCGGCCGCCAGCCGGGCGGCGGTGTCCGCAGGCAGGCGCTCGAAGGCGCGGAAGCGGAGGGCCGGCTGCATCGGGTGGCTCAGGCGGATACCGTCGGCATCCCAGAGGACGCCGAACTCGCCGCGGCCGGCGTAGTGGGTGTCCCCCGCGACGAGGCGATCGAGGCTGTCGAGCGAGAGGCGGCCCACGGCAACGCCCAGGATCCGCCCGCCGGCGTCGCGCACCGGGGAGGAGACGTGGATGAAGACGCGCCGGTCCGCAGGGTCGTAGCGGGGCTCGTCGAAGAAGTCGTTGCCCGCCGTGGCGTTCCGGACGTAGGGAGTGGATCCGTAGCTCCGGCCAAGGAAGCGGTCCCCGGTGGCGAGCGCCACGCGGCCATCGCGGCCGGTCAGATAAAGGGCGTCAAACCCGTGCGTGTCGCGCATCTGGATCATGGACAGGCGGATGTCGGATACAAGGGAAGGAGCGGACGAGCCTCCCAGGAACCGGACCGTCCCGGGCGCCAAGGCGAGGACTCGCACGTCGGACCGCACCCTCTCCACGTAGGCGTCGATCGCGCTGGCGGTGTTGCGCGCCTGCCGCAGGTTCTGCTCGCGGGCGGCGGCGATCAGCTCCTCGCGGGCGGCGGCGGCGTTGTAGAGCGTGACGAAAGCGAGGGGGACGATGGCGAGCGCTCCGAGCAGGAACGCGAGCTTGGCGGCCCAGGGCCAGTTCCGCCACTGCAGGCGGCCCTCCCGGCCGGCGGCCGTCACTGGTCCCCTCCCGCCGCTCCCGGCCGGCGGACGCGCACGAGGCTGTAATCGTAATCGGGCACGAGGCCGCGCGCCTCGGCCCTCGGCAGCCCGGTGACCTCGCGGCGGCAGATGGTGACCATGACGCCCTCCGCCAGCGGCGCGATGGGGAGGTCGCGGGCCAGGATCCGCTGCGCCCGGAAGTAGGCGCGGGCCCTCCGGCCGAGGTCGAGCGCCCGCGCCCCCTCGCGGACGGCGGCGTCGAACTCGGCGCTGGCATACCCCATGATCTGGGTGGGACCGCGCGAGCCGAAGCGGGAGTTCAGGTTTTCCGGGTCCGGTCCGTGGCCACCGCCCATCAATGTCAGGTCGAAGTCGTGCCGCCGGGTCCGCTCGAACCACTGCCCCGCGGTCATGGGTTCAATACGCACGGCGACGCCGACGGTCTGGAACTGCTCCACGAGCACGCGGGCGATCTCCGGGAAAGGGGTCGTGTCGGGGCAGAGCAGCTCCGGCGCGAGGCGGACACCGCGCCGGTCCGGAGTGAGTCCCGCTGCGTCGAGCAGGGCGCGGGCCCGGCCGGGATCGAAATCCGGCGCGCGGGCGGCCGGATCGTAGGCCCACGCCACCGCCGGCGTGTAGAAGCCGAAGCCGGGGGCTCCGTAGCCGTAGAGCGCGCGCTCGAGCAGGGCCGTGCGGTCGAGCGCGCGGTTGAAGGCCTCCCGGACCCGCGGGTCTCCAAAAGGGGGGCGCCGCAGGTTGAAAGCGAGGTAGTACCGCCCCTCGCTCGGCGAGGTGAGCACCCGCAGGCGGGGGTCGCGGGCCAGCCGGGGGAGGAGCGCTGCCGAGGGGCGGAGCATGGCGTAATCCGCCCGGCCGGAGGCCAGCAGCTCGGGACTGCGGTTGGAGTCCGGCTCGAAGGTGAAGACCACCCGGTCGAGGAACGGTCCAGGCCGGAAGAAAGAGCGGTTGGCCGTGAGGACGATCCGTTGGCCCTGAACCCATTCGGCAAACCGGAACGGACCGGTGCCCACCGGCTTGCCGCGCCCCGGGTCCTTCTCCGGCGCTCCGGGCTCAGGCCGCGGGAGGATGAAGACTCCATGCACGGCGATCGTGGCGAGGAACGGGGCCCAAGGCTCGGTGAGGCGGACGACGACAGTGCGCTCGTCCGGCGTCTCGACGGCGGCGATCCGGCGGAGGGCTTCCACCGCATAGGAGGGGCGACGGGCGAGGTGCTCGAGCGTCCACCGCACGTCGGCGGCCGCGAAGGGGCGCCCATCGTGCCAGCGCACTCCTTCACGTAGATGAAAGGTGTATTCGAGCCCTCCCTGGCCCACCTCCCAGCTCGCAGCGAGGTCCGGGTGGAGGCGCGAGTCGATATCGAGCATCACCAGCCGGTTGTAGAGGTTCGGCGCCAGCAGGAGGGAGATCTCGTCCTGGGTCGAATTGGGATCGAGATCCCGGGGCTCGATAGGGAGGAGGACGCGGAACTCGCCGCCCCCTCCCTTGGTCTCCAGAAGGGGGGAAGTCCGTCGCTCACAGGCGGTCCAGAGCGGCAGGAGCGCGAGCAGGAGGACTCCTGACCATGACTTCGAGACCTGATCGCGCATGCCGTTCGGCGGCTGGGGAAGCCCGGCGGCCTTGAGGCCTTATACCACAGGCTTCCATGGGCCAAGCCGTCCCGATAGGAAAATTATGGAAAGAAACCATATACTCTGGAGCAGGATTTCCTCCGGAGGGCTTGCGATGAAGATCTTCCTGAAATCCGTTGCCGCGCTGATCCTGCTGGTGCTCGCCGTGTGGGCCATCCGCTCCGATGCCGAGCGGGAGATGGGCAACGTCAACGCCGCGCCTCGCGCGGCCATGGCCGCGGGCGGGGAGGCGTCCTGGCGGCGCTCCCCCGTGTGGGACGACGGCAAGGCCGAGTTCTGCGCCTACGACGTGACCTGGGCCCGCTACGGCCACCACTTCGACGGCCGCGCCCTGCTCGTCCTGGTCAAGGAGCCCTGGGCGCCCGATCTCGAGGTCAAGGCCGACACCGCGCGCCGGGGCGGCTTCGACGTGTTGAAGCTCAACCACGTGCGCGACGTGCCCACCGGCATCTACACCTATCACCAGATGGCGAGCGTCTTCACCCGGCGCGACTCCGGGGCCCTCCAGAAGGTCGCCGCCACCAGCTCCGAGGCCTGCGGCATCTCGACCGCCGAGATGGTCGGCGGCCGGCTGGAGACCCGCTCCTACTTCGACGGCCAGGGGGACCGCTCGGCGCCGTACCCGGCCGGCGCCCTCCCCGAGGACGGCCTGCCGGCGTCCCTGCGCGACTACGTGGCCGGCAAGGCGCCGGCGACGATCCAGGTCTTCCCCTCCCTGATGGCGGGGCGCTTCGCGAAGCTCGCGCCGGCGACCTACCGTCTAGAGAAGAAAGAGGCCGGCGACGCCGTCGAGATCCGCCTGACGAGCGGCCCCTCCGTGCTCACCTACACCTTCGAGAAGAAGGAACCGTACCTCCTCCGCCGCTTCGAGCGCGAGGACGGCACGGTCTACCGGCTGGCGAAGTGCGAGCGGCTTCCTTACTGGGAGATGCACGACCCGGGCGACGAGGCCTGGCTGCCGGAAGGGGCGCGGTAGTCCGCCCTCTCCGAGGCGGCGCCGGCCCCGCCGGTGTCGGGTTTTCCCCTCGCCAGGGGCGTCTCTCCCCTCGCGAGGGCCGCTCCGCCCCCGCCGGGGCCGTGTCGCCCCTCGCGAGGGCTGAGCCGCCCCTCGCGAAGGCCCTGTCTCCCCCCGCGAGGGCGCGATGCGCCCCGGCGAGGGCGGAGCCGGAATTCGCGAGGGCCGGACCGGGCGCGGGCGGGGGCTACAGCGCTGTCAGCACCTTGGCGATGCGCTCGACCGCCCAGTCGATCTCCTCTTTCTTGATGACCAGGGGCGGAGCGATGCGGATGACGTGGTCGTGGGTCTCCTTGCAGAGCAGCCCCTCGTGCTGGAGCGCCTCGCAGAAGCGGCGGGCGCCGCCGGCCTCGCGGTGCAGCTCGATGCCGATCCACAGGCCCTTGCCGCGCACCTCCTTGACGTGCCGCGACGAGATCTCCTTGAGCCGCTCCATGAAGTAGGGGCCGAGCTCGGCGGAGTTCTCCACCATCTTCTCCTCGACCAGCGCGCGCAGGGCGGCGCGCGCCACCGCAGCGGCCATCGGATTGCCGCCGTAGGTCGAGCCGTGCTCGCCCGGCTGGAAGACGCCCATCACCGGATCGTCGGCCAGGATGCCGGAGACCGGGTAGAAGCCGCCCGAGAGGGCCTTGCCGACGATCACCACGTCCGGCCGGATGCCCTCGTGCTCGTAGGCGAAGAGCTTGCCGGTGCGGCCGAGGCCGGACTGGATCTCGTCGACCATCAGCAGGCAGTCGTGCTCGCGGGTGATCTCGCGCAGCCGCTTCAGGTACCCCTCAGGCGGCACCACGATGCCGGCCTCGCCCTGGATGGGCTCGACCAGGACCGCGGCCACGTTCGGGTGCATGGCCCGCTCGACCGCTTCAGCGTCGCCGTAGGGGAGGACGCGGAAGCCCGAGGTGAAGGGACCGAACCCGGAGCGGTAAAGCTCCTCGGTGGAGAAGCTGACGAGGGTGATGGTGCGGCCGTGGAAGTTGTTGCTGAAGGCCAGGATCTCGGCCTGCCCCTCGGGCACGCCCTTGACCTGGTAGGCCCACTTGCGAGCGGTCTTCAAGGCCGTCTCCACCGCCTCGGCGCCGGTGTTCATGGGCAGGAACCGGTCGAAGCCGGAGAGCTCGCAGACCTCCCGGTAGAAGAGGCCGAGCTGGTCGTTGCGGAAGGCCCGGGAGGTGAGGGTGACCTGGCGCGCCTGACCGATGGCGGCGTTCAGGATCTCGGGATGGCAGTGACCCTGGTTGACAGCCGAGTAGGCGGCCAGGAAGTCGAGATATCTCCTGCCCTCGACGTCCCACACCCAGACGCCCTCGGCGCGGGCGACGACGACGTCGAGCGGGTGGTAGTTGTGCGCTCCGTAGCGCTCCTCGATCGCGATGTAGTCGGCGGTCCGGAGCGTGGTCTTCTTCTCTTCAAGCACGGTCGTGCTCATCGTTCCTCCACGAGGCAGGCAGGGGTGGGGATTTCTTTTCGGTGGCCGGAAGGGCGCGGGCCCTCGCTGACCCCCATGTTTTTACCATAAACGGACGCTTGCGCCCAGCCCGCTCTTCGGCTTCCGTTTCATTGCTGCTATGATCCCGCTGCGTTCCCTATGGTCGACTACTCCAACATTCCCCGCGATTCGCGGCGTGTCCCTCTGGAGACGCGCGTCCAGTTCAAGTTCGACCGTTTCAGCGGCTTCATCAGCGAGTACTCGGCCAACATCTCGCCGGGCGGGATGTTCATCCGCACCCGGGCCCCGCAGCCGCCGGGCACCGTCCTCGACCTCGAGTTCCGGCTGGGCGACGGTTTCGAGCTGATCACGGGGCGGGGCGAGGTGGTCTGGATGCGGGCGGAGGACGAGGGCCCCACGCGGCCGGCCGGGATGGGCATCCGCTTCCTGGAGCTGAGCCAGGGGAGCCAGGAGCTGATCTACCGGATCGTGGACCAGCACATCCTGCACGGAGGCACGCCGTTCGACGTGACGCAGAGGCCCCCCGACCTCACGCCGGCTTCCTCGCCCTCCGCTGCGCCTCCGGTGGCCGCGGCGGCAGTGCCGGTCCCCTTCCCGGACATCTTCGACCTGCCGCCTGCTCCCTCTCTCGATGGGCCCGGCCCGGGGTCTTCGCCGACTTCCGAGCCGTTCCCCGAACTGCTCTCCCAGGCTTCGCCGGAACCCGCCGCGGCCCCTCCGGCGCCGATCTTTTCGACGACCTTCGGCGCCGCTGCCGCGCGGCGGTCGCCCCGCCGCGCCCTTCCCTGGGTGCTGCTGGCCGTGGGCCTCGCCCTGGTTGCCGGCGCCTTCCTGCTGGGGGACCGTCTGGCCGGGTGGATCGGGCTTGGCGGCGGGGCGGAGATCTCCCAGGCGGCGCCGCCGGTCCGGCCGGCCCCGGAGCCGACGGCTGCGGATCCCGGCCGGACGGCGGTCCCCACGTCTGCGGCTCCTCCGGTCGACGGACCGGCTCCCCCGACGCCCGCGCCGCTTCCCACCGTGGGGCCGGACACCGGGCTGGCCCTGACCCGGCTCGACCGGATCACCTGGGAGAAGGCCGCCGGAGGCACGGATGTCGTCCTGTGGGGAGACGGCGCGATCCCACCGGACGTCTACGACCGGACGCGGATCGACGGCAACCCGCCCCGGGAGCTGATCCGCCTCTCCGGCATCCGGCGCTCTTATCCCCAGGCACGCGTGGTGGTAGGCACCCCGGAGCTCCTGCAGGTCCGCGTCGGCTACCACCCCGAGGCGGGCCGGGGCGAGCTCCACGTCGTGCTCGACCTCGCCCGTCCGAACGTGGCGGTCACCAGCGTCGAGCAGGGTCCGCATCAGTTGCGGATCCGCCTGGAGCGCAGATAGGGGAGCCGCCGGCCGGCAAGGTGTAGTAAAATTCTTGATCCTGAATCGAACTGGGAGAAACAGGTCGTCGGAGTCGCTCGGGAACCGCTGATGGCGAACGTGGACCGCATCAAGCGCCAGCTCCTGCGCGACCTGGTGGAGCAGAACGTCGACCTGATCAAGGGGCGCCGCCCGCGGCACCTGCGCCGCCGCGACGGCTGGCGGGTCGCCGCGCGGGTCGCCTCCGTGGCCTTTCTCTCCCTCGGCCTCTTCGGCTCCTCGCGCCTGATCTCGAACCTGGGCGGGCCCCGCTCCGCCGGGGCCGCGGCGACGGCGCGGCGCGCCCCCGTGCCCGCGTCCCGGCCGGCCCTCGCCACCGCGGCCGCCGCCAGGACGCCCCTGGCCTCGCCGGAGCCCGTCGACGCCGCCGTCTTCCCCCTCGCCGTCCGCAAGGTCGTCCTCGATCCCGGGCACGGCGGCGGCAGCCTCGGCACGCGCACGCCGCAGGGCCTGGTCGAGAAGGACCTGGCGCTCGACATCGCCGAGCGCCTGCGGCGCCTGCTGGAGAAGGACTCCTTCCAGGTCGTCCTGACCCGCGAGGGGGACCGGGACGTCTCGCTCGAGCAGCGGGGCCGGCTCGCCAACCGGGCGGGAGCGGACATCTTCGTATCGATCCACCTCAACTGGATCGAGAACCGGCGTTCCCGCGGCGTCGAGACCTACTACCTCGGTCCCACGGACGACCCCTACCTGACCCGCCTCGCGGCGTCCGAGAACCGCGAGTCGGGCTACTCCATGGCCGACATGCGCCAACTGCTCGACCGCATCTACGCCGGCGTGCGGCAGGACAAGTCCCGCCGGCTGGCGGAGACGGTGCAGGGCGCGCTGTTCCAGTCGCTGGGCGAGGTGAGCCCTGAGGTCGAGGACCGCGGAGTCAAGGCGGCCCCCTTCATCGTGCTGCTCACCACCGAGATGCCCGCCATCCTGGCCGAGGTCTCCTCGCTCTCCAACGAGGAGGAGGCGCGGCTGCTGACGAAATCACTATACCGGCAGTACATCGCCGAGGCCCTCGCCAAGGGGATCCGCGACTACGCGAAATCCGTCGCAGGCGCTTCGGAGGTGGCCGCGGCCGCAGAGAAAGGATCCCATCGATGAGTGAGAGAAAAGAGGTCCTCCACGTGGGGATCGACCTGGGCACGTCGAGGAGCTCCATCTCGGCATCCAACGGCCAGCGCCATGTGGTCGAGAGCTACGTCGGCTGGCCGCTCGACATGGTAGCCCGCAAGGTGCTGAAGAAGCCTGTCCTGATCGGCCGCGAGGCCCTGGAGAACCGCTCCATGCTGGACCTCCACCGGCCGCTCGAAGAGGGGCTCATCAAAGACGGCTCGGAGAAGGACGAGGCCGCCGTGCGCGAGCTGCTGCGCCACCTGCTGTCGCTGGTGGGGATCGACCCCGACTCGCGCAACGGCCTCAAAGTGCGAGCCGTCGTGGGTGTCCCTGCCGAGGCGTTGCGGGTCAACAAGCAGCAGGTGCGCAAGGCCCTTCAGGACTCCGTGGACAGCCTGATGATCGTCTCCGAGCCTTTCGCCGTGGCCTACGGCCTGGAGGCGCTGCTCCATACCATGATCATCGACAGTGGCGCCGGCACCACCGACTTTTGCGTCATGAACGGCCGCCTGCCCGCCGAGGAGGACCAACGCACCCTCACCCAGGCCGGCGACTTCATCGACGAGCAGCTCATGCGCCTGACCGGGGAGCGGTACCCCGAGGCGAAGTTCTCGATGCACATGGTCCGCCAATGGAAGGAGGAGGCGAGCTTCGTCGGCCAGCCGAAGAACCCGGTGGTCGTCACCGCCCCGGTCAGCGGCAAGCCGACCCAGATCGACATCACCCAGCCGATGCGCCAGGCCTGCGAGAGCATCCTGCCGCCGCTGGTCGAATCCATGCTCGACCTGCTCTCCCGAGTGCAGCCCGAGTACCAGGAGCGGGTCCGCAACAACATCGTCCTCTCGGGCGGCACCGGGCTGATCCGCGGCCTGGGACCCCGCCTCGAGCAGGAGCTGACGACGGTGGGCGGCGGCAAGGTGCGGGTGGTCAAGGACCCGATCTTCGTCGGCTCGGACGGCGGCCTCGCCATCGCCCAGGACGCGCCGGACCCGGACTGGGAGCGGCTGTCGGGATAGGCCGTTCACACCCCTGGTCCCCTCTCCGGACCCTTACCCCCCTGCCCCCCTCTCCTGCTGAGCGGAGAGGGGGAACGTATCCGAACCGTCTTGCCGTTCTCCCTCCTCTCCTTCTGGAGAGGAGGGCCGGGGAGTTGAGGGCCCCGGCGCCGCGCCCCCATGCCCGTACCACCGGGAGGGCCGGTGATACGCTACGTGCGGCGGGGCGATAGATTTCTCTGGCGCTTCTTCCTCAATTCCTCTAAAATACGAAGAACTCTGAGTCCGACAATGTCGCTACACCCGGAAGAGCGCCGCATCGCCGGCTTGCTGCGTGAGCTGATCGTCCAGAGCGGGACGCCGCTGGAGGAACTGGAGCGGCGTCTCGGCTGGGAGCCGGGCCGGTTGACGTCCCTGCTCGATGGAAGTCTGCGGCTCAGCTTCGAGGACGTCCTGGAGATCCTTCCCCTGCTGGGCACGACCCCTACGGACTTCTTCGCCTGGCTGTACGGGTTCGATCCGCGGGAGCCCGGCATGACCTTCGGCCAGGAGCCCGCGACGGTGACGGCGGGCGGCTCTCCAGCGGACCGGACGATGGGCCGCCGCTTCGAGCACAGCCTGCGGGTGGTCAAGAACGCGATCGCGCGGAGGTCCGCCTGGAAGCGGGAACGGACCGGCAAGCCCTGAGCCGCGTCACCTCTCCTCGACGCGCTGCAGACGCAGGGGCTCGATCTGCGCATTGAGCGTGCGGATCAACTCGAGCGCCTGCTGCTCCTGGTCGGCCACCTGCTGGAGCTGGAGGAGGGCGGCGAGGGTCTCGAGCCCCACCCGCAGGGCGTGGAAGATGGGCACCGTCTCCAGCACCGTGCGCTTCAGCTCCTCCACGAACCCCAGCTTCACGTACACGGCGGCGAGGTCGAGAGAGACGAGCGCCGCCTCGTAGGCGAGCTTCCTCTCCATGTAGCCCTTGCGGGCGCGGAGCAGGGCCGTCTCGGCGGCGCGGAGATGGCCCAGGTCCCGCAGGAGCTGCCCCTCCTGCCAGGCCGCCCGCAGCCGGATCAGCGGATCGTCGAACTCCTGGTAGAGGTCCCGGGTCTCGGAGTAGAGCAGCAGGGCCTGTTCCGGACGGTCGAGGTCGATGTAGCAGCGGATCAGGTTATGGCAGGCCGCGAGCAGGAGATGGGGATCCTCCTCCTGGTCGATCAGCGGGATGGCCTGGTTCAGGATGCGCACCGCGGCCTCGGCCTCCCCGGAGTAGAGCGCGGCGGTGGCCTTCTGGATCATCGTGCTGGCCAACAGGTGGCTCTCGCCCAGCTCCTGGTAGATCTCACCCGCCTCCTCACAGAGCCTGACGGCATCGCTGAAGCGGCCCTGGAAGATGGCGAGGGGCGTCATTCGCTCAAGCAACCAGGCATGCAGCATGAGGTCGCCCGTACCAGCCCTGCGATGGCGCTGGGCGGTCGCAAGGGCTTCCTCGGCCTCGCGCGCCCTGCCGGAGACGCGCAGGGCGTTGCCATACTGTCCCCAGGCCCGCGCCCGCAGGTCGGCGAGCCGCAGCTCGTTGCCGGCAGTGTCTGGCGAGCAGGAGTCCGCGGCCACCCGCGCCAGGTGAGCGAAGTGGAGCATCTCCTCCGCGTCCCGGTAGCGAATGGCGTGGCTGCGGTCGAGGAGGGTCTTGACCATAGCGGGATGGGCGAAAGGGCTTCCGGCGCCCACCCTCTGCACCCGCTCCCCCTTGGACAGAGCGTCCAACTCCGCGAGCAGGATATCGGGCGACTCCGCCCTCTGACTCTCGGAGGTCAGGAGGGCGGAGACCGCCTTTTCCGCCGCGGCGAACGCGCGGCTGTAGTCGTATCCGTTTGTCGCCTCCGGTGCCGGGCTCTCCTCGGCCAACCCTTCCTCCGTCCCAGTCTGGACGAGACGCGCCCGGCGTGGGTCCCAACCCATAGCTCTCAGGCGTTCCCGGCACACGGCGCAGTTGGCCAGGAGATGCCGAATCACCTCCGCGTTGCGCGTGGAGGAGACCCGCTGCGAAGCGCCCTGCAGGAAACCCGCGAGATCTTCCACGGTCGGATGATTCGAGAACATCTTTCACCTCCCAGACAAACGGATCCTTCAAGGTATCGGCATGGCAGCTCAATTATTACGCACAACCGGGCCGTGGTCTGCCAGTCGGGTCAATACAGGAGCCGCCCGTGGTCGAGTTGCCGCCTTTCTCCTGGGAGCCGGGCCGATGGTGACGACCGGGGTCCGGACGCCGGAAGCCGGCGAGATCCTCCAGCCACTTCAGGGCGGTTCCGAACCAGCCGCCCTCAGCACGCTGGACGGCCTGCGGATTCTCTAGGGGTCGGGCACTGGCCATCGGCACGACGATCAGGGCGAGGATGGTTACGACTACGGATACCAGACGGGTACGGGAAATGCGGGTCATGGCGATCTCTCCTCTCCAAGCGATACAGGTCCAGCCACGTCGGACTGACCGTTCGCGAAATTACAAGCCTGGAATGTATACGTCTCTCTACCCAAGAAGGTGCGCAGACCTCGTGAAAGCGGGACAAGGGACGCTGAGGGCAGACTGGCCGCGATCAACAGCCCCTCTTTTCACCGCTTCAGGGGATTTCCGTGGCCGATCCAGTCTGGCACGGCAGGCAGCCGGTGCTGCCGGAAAGCTACTTGAGCGGACCACTCCACTTGGCGAGCGGATCGAGCCGCGCAGTGAGGAAACGGATCAGCTCCACGGCCTGCTGCTCCTTGTCCGTGACCTGCTGGAGCTGAAGGAGGGAAGCGAGGGCCTCGCGGTCCACCCCCAGGGCACGGAAGATCGGCACCGCCGCCACCGCCGTCTGCTTGAGGTCTTCCAGCGAGCCCATCTTGACGTAGAGCATCGCCAGATCCAGGGAGACGACCGCCGCCTCATAGATGAGGCCCCGCTCGCGGAATCCCTGCTGGGCCTGCAGGAGCATCGCCTCGGCGTTGCGCAGATGTCCCAGGTCGCGCAGGAGCTGCCCTTCCTGCCAGCCGGCGCGCAGCAGGATAAGGTTGTCGTTGAACTCCTTGTAGAGGCTCCGGGCTTCCGAGTAGAGCGACAGCGCCTGCTCGGGCTGCTCGAGATCGATGTAGCACCGTACCAGATTGTGGCAGGCCGCGAGCAGCAGGTGGGGATCCCCCTCGTGATCGATGAGTGGAATCGCCCGGTTGAGCAGGTTCACCGCGCTCTCCGCCTCTCCCGCGTAGAGGGAGGCGATCGCCTCCTGGACCAGCGTCCGGGCCAGCGCATGGGTCTCGCCGAGCTGGCAGTAGACAGCCGCTGCTTCGCCGAGGGTCGCGATGGCGGCGTCGAAGCGGCGCTGGAACGTGTGGAGCGATGCGATCTGCTCGAAGAGACGGGCCTTCAAGGCTGGGTCGCCTGTCCCGGTCTGGAGATAGGCCTGGGCGGTGACCATCACCTCTTCCGCCTCGCACAGCCGGCCCACGACCCGCAGCGCGTTACCGTACTGGCTCCAGGCCCGGGCACGGAGGTCGGAGAGCCTGGCGGCATTCCCCACGGCTTCAGGAGCGCAACGACTCGCGATGCTGCGGGCCAGGCATGCCCAGTGGAGCATGGTCTCGGGGTCCGCGTAGCGGGCCGCGTGGCTACGGTCGATCAGGATCTGCACCAGCCGTGGACTGGCGAAACGCTCGTCCTCTTCGGCCAGGATAAGGTGCCGGTCCCGCGGGGCCTCATCCAGTTCCGCGAGGAGCAGCTCTGGCGCCACCGGCGGCGGCGGAGCCGCGGCAAAGAAGGTCTCGACCGCCTGCTCGGCCCCAGCGAAGGCCCGATCGTAGCGATGGCCGTTCGCCTCGGCGGGCTCGGCCGTGTCTCGGGAGGTGCTGCCTGGGAGGTGAACCAGACGCTCGAGGCGGGCGCCTGTCCAACCCATCGCCTGCAACCGCTTCCGGCAGACCGGGCAGTCAACGAGCAGATGGCGCACGATCCGCGCGTTGCGCGCGGCATTCCCCAGCCTGGAAGCGTCCTTGAGGAATCCTTCCAGATCCTCGACCGTCGGATGGTGTTGCAACATGGTTCACCTCCCCATACAGCTTCAAATCAATCGATCGTTCCCGAGCGGCAAGCAGCCGCCCGGCTCTAGTGCCCGCCGGCTCCACCACCGCCGCCACCGGTGTGGCAGCCGTTGGGATCGATGCAAGATCCGGTCATAGGGGTGATGCCGCCCGAGCCCCCGGTCGGATCCGTCGAGGGAGCCTTTTTCTGCATGTCCAGGGACTCTGGCGCTTGCGGCGCTGTTGCGAAGAGCTGGCCCAGCCAGACCAGGGCGGCATCGAGCCAGTCACCGCTGGTCAGGCGGAAGGACGTTTGAGACTTTGTCAGGGGTCGCGCCTGCACGGCAGGTGCGGCGGTGGCAGTCAAGACAGCGGTCACGAGGGCCACGGCAACAGCGCGGTTGAGACTTTTCATCGCTTTCTCTCCTCTCAAAGAAATTACAAATCAACTCATTGCGGACTGGCCGGCTTACAAGGCCGCGCCGCCCACGATCACCCCATACTGCTCGAACCGGTTCTGCCCGGGTAAGTGTACCGCAAACGGAGAACCGTGACACCCCCATCGACGGATGGGTGACGCGAACCCGGGAAATCAGCCGCCCACGGGGGACGGGGCGGTGCCCATCCTCTTCCTCTGCCCACGGAAGGTGGCGCGGGGGTCCCGGGCCGAGGCCTTGCCGGCGTGGAACACCGCGAAGCGCAGGGCGACCGCCCCCGCCGTGCCGAGCAAGCCAACGGCGGCCCGCTTCACCCGCGAGCGGCCGGGGAGCAGCGAGAGGGCGAGGCTCGCCGCGGTCAGCGTCCTGGCGGCGCTCCACAGAGCGCCCGGGAAGCCCTCCCGCAGGGGCCGGCCCACGGGCGCGGCCCGGCTCGCCTCGCTCTCGACGACACTCATGGCGGCGAGGTCCACCACCTTGCCGGCGATGCCAAAGCGCTCGACGATCTCCTCCTCCCGCGCGGTGAGGTCCACGGGCAGGAGCCCGAACAGCGCCGCGAGCCCGGAGACCGAGGTGCCGATGAAGAGCGGGGGGAGGCTCCGCCGCGCCGCCTGCCAGACGGGCACGGCCGTATTGCCGAGGAGCACCGCCGTGTAGCCGGAGAGCGGCATGCCGAGGAGGGCCGCGACGTAGCCCGAGAGGTCCCCCAGCCGCCTCAAGAACCCTCGCCGCTCCGCCAGCAGGGCCGAGCCCATGGCGGACGAGGCGGCCGCAGCCAGCACCCAGGAGCCCACGCTCATGGGCGAGGTGGGACGGAACACCCGCAGCATGTTGAGGAACCGCTCCGGCCGGCCGAGGTCGTGGATCAGCAGCGCCGAGCCGGCAGCGCCGCCCGCGGCCGCCACCCAGCGGCACGCCTTGACCAGGCCCCGCAACTCCTCGCCGTCCAGCGCCTGCGCCGCCGCTCCCAGCACCGCAGCCGCGCCGGCGGTGCCGCCGACGTAGAAGTAGACCGGGACGGCCCAGATCCAGACCGGCTCCTTGAGGACCGGCCGGTCGTAGTAGGTGGGGTCCTCCTCCTGGAACGAGCGCGACGGCAGGTCCCGCCAGACGAAGGTCCTGGAGGGGTACGCCTCGGCGGTGGTCGCGATCCGCTGCTGGGAACCCTCGCCCGCGAGGACGCCGAGGTCCGGGGCGATGTGGCGGCCGTCGGCATCCCCCTCCTGGCCTCCCCCCGGCTCCAACCACCTCCCTCCCGGGGGAGAGGGACCCGTACCACGGTCGTCCTTCATCGGCCATCCCCTGCCCGGGCCGACAGGACAGCCCCTATGGCCGCCGCGGCCATGCCGAGGACGGCGAGGGCCATGGACGCCCAGGCCGCGCCTGCCTTCTTGGTGGGGACCACCGGGTCCGGCGGCAGGTTGTACACCTCTGGCTTGTCCACCAGCAGGAAGAAGGCGTTCAACCCCTCGGTGCCGGGCTGGTCGGCCGCGTCGATGCCGTAGAGCCAGGCCTCGGTCATGCCGTGCCGGTGGAGGCGGGCCAGGCGGTCGCGCGCCCGCTCCTTCAGCTCGTCCAGGTCGCCGAACACGATCGAGTCCGTGGGGCAGGCCTTGGCGCAGGCGGGCTCCATTCCCCCCTTGAGGCGGTCGTAGCAGAGCGTGCACTTCCAGGCCCGGCCATCGTCCTCCCGGCGGTCGATCACCCCGAAAGGGCAGGCCACCACGCAGTAGCCGCAGCCGTTGCAGACGTCCGGCTGCACGTAGACCGAATCGAACTCCGTGCGCAGGATCGCGCCCGTCGGGCAGGCCTCGAGGCACCCGGCCCGCTGGCAGTGCTTGCAGACGTCCGACATCAGCAGCCAGGAGAAGTTGCCGAGCCCCGTCTCCTGACCGGTCAGCGGCACCGGCCGCTCGATGAAGGAGACGTGCCGCCAGGTCGCGGCCCCCAGGTCCCCGGTGTTGTCGTACGACATGCCGGTGAAGAGCAGGCCGTCGTCGGGAAGCTGGTTCCACTCCTTGCAGGCCACCTCGCAGGCTTTGCAGCCGATGCAGATTGTCGTGTCGGTGAAGAAGCCCACCGTCATGACTCACGCCTCCTCGTCCTGCGCCGCCCGCGACGCGGAGAGGCCGTGCGCGCCCGTGGGCTTGCGCTGCGCCGCCGGCAGGTCCCGCTCGCTGGCGTCCGGAATTCGTGGCACCAGCGGACCGCTCGTCACCACCCGGCGGCCGCGGCTCCGGCGCCCGGCCTCGATGTTGCCCGTCAGGGCCTTGGACTCCTGGATCGAGACGTTGGGGTCGGCCACGAAGGCGATCAGCTCGTTGGCGGCGTCGCCGCGCGTCCGCCCCTTGGATCCCCAGTGGTAGGGCAGGCCGATCTGGTGGATCACCCGGCCCCTGACCCTGAGCGGCGGGATGCGCTCTGTCACCAGCACCCGCGCCTCGATCTCGCCGCGCGCCGTGGTGAGGGTGGCCCAGCCGCCGTTGGTGAGACCCTTCTCCCGCGCCAGCTCGGGCGAGACCTCGCAGAACATCTCCGGCTGCAGCTCCGAGAGCCAGGAGAGCCAGCGCGTCATCGCTCCCGCCGTGTGGTGCTCGGTGAGCCGGTAGGTGGTGAGGACGTAGGGGAACCGCGGGTCGTCCCACGGCCGGTGATAGGGGTTGTCCCTGCGCTTCCACTCCATCCGGCTCGGGTTGCACTGCTGGCCGTAGAGCGGGTTCTTGACGATCCCTTCCTGGGGCTCGTAGTGGGTGGGCAGCGGCCCGTCGAGCAGCCCGGTGGGAGCGAAGATCCAGCCGCGGCCGTCGGCCTGCATGATGAAGGGATGATCGCCGGCGAGGGTGTCGATCCCCCCCGCGCCCGGACCGGGGCGATAGGACGGCGGCCGGTCGGCGATGAAGTCCGGCACGTCGTGGCCGGTCCACCGCTTCGTCTCCTCATTCCACCAGACGTATTTCTTGCGCTCGGACCAGGGCTTCCCCTCCGGGTCCGCCGAGGCGCGGTTGTAGAGCAGGCGGCGGTTGGCCGGCCAGGCCCACCCCCACTCGGGGGCCACCCAGGACTGCTCGCCCGCGGGCTTCCTGCGCGCCGTCTGATTGACCCCGTCCTTGTAGCTCCCCGAGTAGATCCAACAACCGCAGGCGGTCGAGCCGTCGTCCTTGAGCTCGCTGAAGCCCGCGACCGGCTTCCGGTCCGCCACCCGGAAGCCGCTGATCTCGGCCAGCACGGCCTCGGCCGAGGGCTCCTCGTGGGCCCCTTCGACCGGATAATCCCAGGTGAGAGCAAGCAGTCCGCGATTCTTGGGATCGGCCGACCTCGCGTACAGCTCCCTGAGGCGCCGGCCCAGGTGGTAGACGAAGTGCAGCTCGCTGCGGCAGTCGCCCGGCGGGTCCACCGCCTTGTGGTGCCACTGGAGGAGGCGTTGGGTGTTGGTGAAGGCGCCGTCCTTCTCCGTGTGGGCGGCGCAGGGGAAGAAGAAGACCTCCGTCGGGATATCTTCCGTCCGCACCTCGCCGCGCTCGATCTCCGGCGCATCGCGCCAGAAGTCCGCCGACTCCGTGACCGCGAAGTCGCGCACTACCAGCCAGTCGAGCTTGCGCTGGGCCGCCCGGTGGAGGGCGCCGTGCATGGAACCCACCGTGGGGTTCTCCCCCATCAGGAAGTAGCCCTTGACCACTCCGTCGGCCATGGCGCTGACGGTGGTCATGTGGGAGTGGTCCCCCGAGAGCCGGGGGAGGGCGTCGAAGAGCCAGCCGTTCTCCTGCTTCGCCTCCTCGCCGAACCAGGCCTTGAGCAGCGAGACGACGTACTTGGGGAACTCGCTCCACCAGCCCGAGGTCGAGCCGTTGAGCTTCAGGTACTTCTCGAGACCCGTGTCGTGCTTGTCCTTGGGCATCGGCAGGTAGCCCGGCAGGATGTTGTAGAGCGTCGGGATGTCCGTCGAGCCCTGGATCGAGGCGTGGCCGCGCAGGGCCATGATGCCGCCCCCGGGCCGGCCGATGTTGCCTAGCAGGAGCTGGAGGATGGCGGCGGTGCGGATGTACTGCACCCCCACGGAGTGCTGCGTCCAGCCCACGGCGTAGCAGAAGGCGGTTGTGCGCTCGGGCCCCGAGTTGTCGCAGATCGCCTCCGCCACCCGCAGGAAAAGGTCGCGCGAGATGCCGCAGACCTCCTCCACCACCTCCGGCGTGTAGCGGGAGAAGTGGCGCTTCAGGATCTGAAAGACGCAGCGCGGGTGCTCGAGGGTGAAGTCGAAGCGCTGGGCCCCCTTCTGGGTGCCGCGCTCGGAGCGGGGCTCGCCCGTGAAGTGCTCGCGCTGCCCGGCCGCCGGCCCCACCTCCGTCCCCTCGTAGGCCCAGGAGGAGGGGTCGTACTGGCCGTCCTCCCCATTCCAGCCGGAGAACAGCCCGTCGAGGTCCTCGGTGTCCTGGAACCCCTCTCTGATCAGGGCCGGAGCGTTGGTGTAGTGGACGACGTACTCCCTGAAATAACGCTCATGCTGGAGGACGTAATTGACGAGGGCCCCCAGGAAGGCAATGTCGCTGCCGGCGCGGATCGGCACGTGCAGGTCCGCCACGGCGCTGGTGCGGGTGAAGCGCGGGTCCACGTGGATGATCGTCGCTCCCCGCGCCTTCGCCTCCATCACCCAGCGGAAGCCCACCGGGTGGCACTCGGCCATGTTGGACCCCTGGATGACGATGCAGTCCGCGTTGGCGAGGTCCTGCTGGAAGGTGGTGGCCCCGCCGCGGCCGAAGGAGGTCCCCAGAC
>DASWME010000255.1:0-2162 GCA_036399915.1 Thermoanaerobaculia bacterium | reverse complement strand
CAGGGGATCGCGGAGCTCGTCGAGCGCTGCTGTGCCCTGGCGCGGCGGTTCGCCGACCGGCTGGGGGACGAGCCCGGCGTCGAGGTCCTCAACGACGTGGTTCTCAATCAGGTGCTGGTCCGGTTCCATCCTCCAGGAGGAGGGGATGCCGACGCCTTCACCCGTGAGGTCGTCGCCCGCGTCCAGGCGGACGGCACCTGCTGGCTCGGCGGCACCACCTGGCACGGCATGGCCGCGATGCGGATCTCGGTCTCCAACTGGTCGACGACGGAGGCGGATGTGGACCGCTCAGCGGCGGCGATCCTGCGGGCCGCCGGCCTGTAGGCCGCCGCTCTGGAGATCAGTCGGTCGCCTGGGTTGGGACGGGCGCCAATACTGGAGCGCGGACATCGTCCGCAGCCTCCGTGCAGACCCGGGGCGAGGTAATCGCTGCGAGATCGGCGACGGCGTTCACCGCGAAGCCGGTGCACTCGGGACTCCCGTAACAGACACCGTATTGCTGACAGGTCGTCAGGTTTCCGAAGTCGTCAATACAGCTCCGAGCACAGGAGACGCTGACACAGCAGATATCGCCGCACAAGTAGTAGACGGCCTCCGCCGGCGTGACCAGCGCACCGAGCGCCAGCATTACGACCAGGATCGAGAATCGCAGCGTCGTTCTCATAAGAATCTCCTTTCAGAAGCAACAAAAATATAGAGCCGATGATCCGGTGCGTCAACGGGGCACCGCCCCCAGGATCTCCCCATCCTCCCCCAACGCCGGGTAGGCGACCTCCCGCTTCCGGCACTGCGCCGCAATCCCTGGGTAGGTCCACTCGAAGAGCGTCCGCGTGTAGGTCTCCGGATCGAGCCGCGGCCGGTCGTAGAACCCCGCCGCCCGCCGCTGCCGCTGGGCCTCGAAGAGGATCAGGGCGGCCGCGACCGAGACGTTGAGCGAGGTCCCCATGCCTTCCATGGGGATGGTAACCACCAGATCGGCTCCCGCGAGGGCCTCCACGGTCAGGCCGAAGTCCTCGTTGCCGACGAGCAGGGCAGTGGGGAGGGTGTAGTCCACCTCCCGGAAGGGGACCGCCGCCGGGGTAGGGTGGGCCGCCAGCACGCGCAGGCCCCGGCCCTTGAGGCGGTCCAGCGCCTCGGCGAGGGTCCGGTGCTTGCGGACGGGGAGCCACTTGCGGTTGCCTCCCGAGGCGGGCCGGGAGATCTTGAGCCGCCCGCCGGGCCAGACCGCGTGGGCCTCGAAGACCCCCACTGCGTCGCAGCTCCGCAGCACGGCCGCCAGGTTGCGCGGCACCTGGACGTCCTCCATCAGCACGGTCAGGTCCGGCTGGCGGCGGTCGAGGACGGCGCGAACGCGGTGGTATCGCTTCGGCGTGCTCATTGCATTCGTTTGGTTCCCCTCTCCCTCTGGGAGAGGGGCCAGGGGTGAGGGCGTCTGCGATAAGATACCGTGCGCGGAGGTCGTTGCGCCGACCCGAAAACGAACGGAGGAAAGTTCTCTATGGCGATCATGGAACGCACTGGGAGCAGCACCCTCGACCGCATCGTCGAGCTGCTCGGCGACGAGGCGGAGAGCCTCCTTTCCTTCACCTGCAAGGGGGTCCCCAGGGAGCAGCTCATGCTGCCCGGCCCCGACCACGTGGACCGGGCCTGGAGCTCCTCCGACCGCAAGCCGGGCGTGCTGGTGAACCTGCAGCGCCTCCACGGCACCGGGAGGCTGGCGAACACCGGATACCTCTCGATCCTGCCGGTCGACCAGGGCGTCGAGCACTCCGGGGCCGCCTCGTTCGCCCCCAATCCGGCGTACTTCGATCCGGAAAACATCGTCCGCCTGGCCGTCGAGGCCGGCTGCAACGCGGTCGCGTCCACCATGGGCGTGCTCGGCTCGGTGGCCCGCAAGTACGCTCATAAGATCCCCTTCATCGCCAAGATCAACCACAACGAGCTGCTCACCTATCCCAACAAGTTCCAGCAGATCCTCTTCGGGCAGGTCGAGCAGGCCTGGGACATGGGCGCGGCGGCCATCGGCGCCACGGTCTACTTCGGCAGCGACGACGCCGACCGCGAGATCGTCGAGATCGCCGAGGCCTTCTACCGCGCCCACGAGCTAGGTCTCGCGACCGTGCTCTGGGCCTACACCAGGAACAGCGCCTTCAAGAAGGACG
>DASWME010000254.1:0-65354 GCA_036399915.1 Thermoanaerobaculia bacterium | reverse complement strand
GCGTCCAGCGCCTCGGGGGTGACCCGGCCCTCGCCCTTGAGCTGGCGGAAGACCTCCTGGAGCTTGTCCTGCAGACCGTCGAACATGAAGACCTCTCGTGGTGCGCGGCGACGACGACAGGCCCCTGCGCCGCGGCGTTCTCGGGGACGGGAATGGTAACACGGGGTCCCCGGGGCCACCTTCCCGCCTCGATATACTCACCCGCCATGGAGCGGCGGGCGAAGATCATGGCGACCCTGGGTCCGGCGAGCCGGGACGAGGCGGTGCTGCGGGAGCTGGTGCGGGCCGGGGTCGACCTGTTCCGCCTGAACCTCTCCCATGGCACCCAGGAGCAGCACCGCGAGACCCTTCACCGCGTGCGGCGGATCGCCGGCGAGGAGGGATGCCACCTGCCGGTGGCGTTGGACCTGATGGGCCCCCGCTACCGCCTCGGCCGGATCCCCGACGAGCCCCGCACGCTCGCGCCGGACGAGGAGGTCGTGCTCGGCCCCGAGGCGGGGGACGTGGACCTCCCCGTCGATCCCGAGATCCTGGAGCACTTGGAGCCGGCCGAACGGGTGCTCATCGACGGCGGACTGATCGAGCTGCGCGTCCAGTCCAAGCAGGGAGACCGGGTGCGCGCCCGGGTGGTCAACGGCGGCCCGGTGAAGACTCGCAAGGGGATCAACCTGCCGGACAGCAACCTGCCCTTCGAGATCTCCGAGAAGGACCGCTCCGACATCGCCTTCGCCGTAGCCGAGGGAGCGGACTACCTGGCCGCGAGCTACGTGGGCGCGGCCGCCCACGTCGAGGCCGTGCGCTCGGCGGCGGCGGAAGCCGGCGGGCGCATCCCCGTGATCGCCAAGATCGAGCGGGCCACCGCCGTCGAATGCCTCACCGGCATCACCGAGGCGGCGGACGGCCTGATGGTGGCCCGCGGCGACCTCGGGGTGGAGGTCCCCCTCTACACCGTGCCCGTGCTGCAGAAGCGGATCGTCGCCGCCGGGCGGCTCGCCGGCAAGCCGGTGATCGTCGCGACGCAGATGCTGGAGTCGATGGTCGAGCAGCCGCGCCCCACCCGGGCCGAGGCCACCGACGTGGCCAACGCCGTCTTCGACGGCGCCGACGCCCTGATGCTCTCCGGCGAGACGGCGGCCGGCAGGTACCCCGTGCAGACCGTCGAGACCATGGCGCGGATCATCCAGGAGGCCGAGGAGTACGCCCGCACCAGCGACGACCGGCACACGCTCCAGCCCCTCGGCCAGGTCCACGCCCGGCGCACCTACGCCCTGGAGTCCGAGCCGCAGATCGACAGCGAGTCGGCGCTCCAGGTCCCGGACATGGTCTCCTCGGCGGCCGTCTACGCCGCCGAGCAGCTCGGGGTCCGCCGCATCGTGGCCTTCAGCCAGAGCGGCTTCACCGCCCGGCTGGTGGCGCGCTACCGGCCACGCTCCCCGATCATGGCCTTCACTCCCGACGGCCGGGTCGCCCGCCAGCTCCAACTCGTCTGGGGCGTGCGCCCCTTCGTGGCGGAGTTCCAGGTGGGGAGCCTGGACGACATCGTCCAGGTCGTCGAGCGCCAGCTCCTCGCGGCCCGCCTCGTCGAGCCGGGCGACCGGATCATCATCCTCATGGGGCACCCCGTGCGCGAGCGCCCCCTGACCAACCTGATGCGGGTGCACCGCGTCCGGTCCTCGGAGGAGAGGAAGCCATGATACCCCTCCGCGACCACACCACGGCGCGCCGGGGCGGCACACCCGTGGTCACGGTCCTGCTGATCGTGGCCAACGCCCTGCTCTTCTTCTTCGAGCTGTCACTGGGCAATCGGCTGAATGCCTTCGTGATGTCGGCGGCGTTCGTGCCGGCGCGGATCTCGGAGGGCGGCCTCACCCTGGGCGACCTGGGGACCGGGCTCGGGAGCGGCCTGCTCTCCATGTTCCTGCACGGCGGCTGGGGGCACTTCCTGGGCAACATGCTCTTCCTCTGGATCTTTGGCGACAACGTCGAGGACCGTCTGGGACACGTCCGCTATCTGGTCTTCTACCTCCTTGCAGGCTACGCGGCCACCTTCGCGCACCTGTGGGCCAACCCGGGCTCGCCGGTGCCGGCGATCGGCGCCTCCGGCGCCATCTCGGGCGTGCTCGGGGCCTACCTCTTCCTCCACCCGCAGGCCCGCATCGAGACCCTGGTCTTCCTCGGCTTCTTCGCCCGCCTCGTCCTGGTGCCGGCCTGGGTCTTCCTGCCGTTCTGGTTCCTGATCCAGTTCTTCTCGGGGGTCGCCTCGCTGCGGGTCACCACGGCGGAGGCCGTCGGCGGGGTGGCCTGGTTCGCGCACATCGGCGGGTTCATCGCGGGGCCGATCCTGCTGTTCCTCCTGGGGGGCGGACGGAAGCCGCGGCGGGCGCCGGAGGCGTGGTATTGAGGCGGCGCCTCCTCCTGGGCGCCGCGCTGGCGCTCCTCCTCGGTCTTGTGGACGCCTGCTGGATCGAGCCGCGCACCCTCCTCTTCCAGGACTTCGTACGGATCGGCCTCGCGGCTCCCCGGACGCGGGTGGCGCACCTCTCGGACCTCCACGTCCGCGGCGACACGCCGCTGCTCCACCGCCTGCTGCGCGAGATCGCCGCCGCCCGGCCGGATGCGACCGTCATCAGCGGCGACCTGATCAAGGACACGCCTGACCCCGAGGAGTACGAGCGGAACGCCTCGACCCTCGCCGCCTTCGTGAGCGCCCTGCGGCGGATCGCGCCGGTCTACGCCGTCCAGGGGCACAGCGAGCACCAGGGGGATCTGGTCGGCCTGCTCGGCCGGTCTGGCCTCGAGTGGCTGTCCAACGAGGGGCGCCGGATCGGTCCCGGCGGCGGCATCCTGCTCCTCGGCCTCAATCAGCAGGTGGGGTTCGATTCGCTGGCCTGGAAGTACCCATCCCCATTCCGCCCCGTCGAGGTGGACGGGGCCCGCCTCTACGGCGCCCGCCGGGGGGAGCCCTACCGGAACTTCTACAGCCACTACGATCCCGCGCCCGCCGGGCTCGCCGATGACGGCGGGCCGCTCGCCTGGAGCGGCTACGAGGTGACCTGCGACGCCTGGATCGACGACGAGGATGCGGGGGTGGGCTTCTCAATGCACAGCCGCTACGTCCTGGGCGAGGACCGGATGATCGAGCTCAGCCGCGACGGGTCCCGATGGGCGGGCGAGGGCAACTTCACGGTGTTCGCCCACGGCTCCGGGCTCCGGGGCCGCAATGACACCGACGTCTTTCCGGAGCCGGAACGCTGGTACCGCCTGCGGGCGCGGACGGAGGTGCTGCCGGACCGGCTGCTCGTGCGGGCGAAGGTGTGGTCCGCGGACCGGCCGGAACCGCCGCGCTGGCAGGCCGAGGCCGAGGACCGCTCGCCCACCCGGGTCACGTCCGGCACGGTGGGGCTCTGGGCCTCGGGAGGAGGCACCGTGGTCTACCGCAACCTGCGAGTGGTGGACCACGGCGGGAGGGTGCTGCTGGAGGAGCCCCTCATCCTGCCGCCCGGGGCGAGGATGCCGCCGGGGTTCCGTGAAGGAGCGCGGGGGACGCGCCTCGCCCTGGCGCTCGCCAGGAGCCCGAAGGTGCCGCCGGGCACGCCCGTGGTCGTCCTCTCCCACATGCCGGACGTGGTGCGCGAGGCTTCGCGGCGGGGCCTGGCGGCCGTGCTCGCCGGCCATACCCACGGCGGCCAGGTGCGGATCCCCATTTTCGGCCCCCTCACCACCCGCACCTCCCTCGGCAACTACTACGACATGGGCCGCTTCGAGTTCGCCGCCCCGAACGCGCGCGGGCTGACAACCCTCTACATCAACTCCGGGATCGGGATGTCCGTGCTGCCCGTCCGCTTCTGGTGCCCGCCGCGATGGGGACTGGTGGAACTGGGAGGCTAGTCCGCGAATACCTCGTCCAGCGACCGGGCCGTTAAGACCCGCTCGCCCCAGGCGAGAAGGCGCTCCGCATCTGCGATGTCGATGCGCGCCCGGTCCTCCGGCCGAAGGGAGCCGAACTTGAACTCTAGCTGGCGGATCAGCAATGCAGCCTCTCCTTCGCGGTGTCCCTCTCTGCGTCCCTCATTGCGACCCTTCTCCAGCCCCTCCTCCAGCCCCTCCCTCTTCCATTCCTGAGTCCATCCCCTTACAGTCTCTCGTAGCATCGGTCGTATCTCCTCAAGTTCGAGCAACGCGGGGATTCGCGCCTCCGGGAATCTGTTAGGAAGCAGCGACTCCCGCAGAACCGCGTGGAACGCCCGCCTGAGATCCGCCATTTCCGATCCCCTCAGGAGCCAGCCCAGAGTCTCAACAGGACGGCTCAGCTCCTCCGGGGTTCGGCTCCGCTCCAGCTCACAGAGCAGCGCCACCAGGTTTTCCGGATCGGCCGGGAGCGGATCGCGCAGCATATCGATCAGCCGATAGGAGGCGCCCGGCCGATCGATCCACCGCTGGAGTCCATTGTAGAGCACGACAGGGAGAACCAGAGGGGGCTCCGCCGAACGTGGGACCTCGCGGCTGCGGACCAGATCCTGACGGAGCAGGCCGGTATAGACCGAGAATCGCAGCGACATCTGGGAATCAGGCTCCGACTGAAACTCCAGCAGTAGATACAGGATTGGCTCTCCCTGGGGTCCTCGCAACCGCCAGACGAGGTCCTGCTCCCGCCGCTCCAAGCGGTCACTGATCTGGATCTCGCTTCTCCGCTCCAGCGAGCCGATCCTTTCCAGGACCTCGGGATGAAGGAATCCGCGCAGCAGATCCTCCACCATCCGGGGGTGCGAGAAGAGCAGCCGGTAACCGCCATCGTGCCGTTCGGGCATGCGCGTTTCACGTTCTCCACCCCATATAAGACGTAAAATCGGTCTTTGATCTTGCGCGTCCCAGTGAAACCAGGATTCGGAGAGCGCGTCCATGCCCTTCCTTCCCCCACCCCCGCTCCCCGATTTCCTGGAACCGCACCTGCCCTTCCAGCGCGGCAGCTACGAGCTCGAGACCGGACCGGACGCCGGACGGCGGATCCACTTCATCGACCAGGGGGACCCGGCGGTCCGGCCGATGCTGATGCTCCACGGCAACCCTACCTGGAGTTTCCTATGGCGGAAGGTGATCGCCCTGCTGCCCGAGTTCCGATGTGTGGCCCCGGACCTGCTCGGGCTGGGGTTCTCGGACCGGCTCCCGCGGATCGGGGACCACAGCGTGGAACGGTATGGAGCGGCCATGACGGAGCTGGTGGAGAGGCTCGACCTGTGCGGGGTGATCCTGGTCGGGCAGGACTGGGGTGGACCCATCGCCGCTCAGGTTGGCCTGCGGCTGCCGGAACGGATCGCCGGAGTCGTCCTCGCCAACACGGCGGTGCTGGTGCCGAGCCATCCACGGGGGACGCTCTTCCACAAGTTCGCCCGCGTGCCGGTCCTGAGCGATTTCGTCTTCCGCGGCCTCGGGTTCCCGCAGAGCGTGCTGTGGGTGATCCAAGGCGACAAGCGCTCGATCCGCGGCGAGGTGGCCCGCGCCTACCGGTGGCCGTTGCGCGCCTGGAAGGACCGGCTGACTCCCCTCGCCCTGGCGCGGATGGTGCCCAACGGCCCGGAGCACGAGAGCGTGCCGGCCCTGCGTCGGGGGGAGGAGTGGGTCCGCTCCTTCAGCGGTCCCATGGCCCTCGTCTGGGGGACAAGCGATCCCATCCTCGGTCCCGCCCTCCGCCGGCACGAGCGCGCCTTTCCCCAGGCACCGGTGACGCGGACGCCCGCCGGTCACTTCCTTCAGGAGGAGGCGCCGGAGGCGCTGGCCTCGGCCGTCCGGGATGTCGCGGCCAGGGCCGCCGCCTTCTCCTGAAAAGGGGCGCGTCTTGCCCTCGCGAGGGGCGAATGCGCCCTCGCGGGGGCGGGCTCGCCCTCGCGGGGGGCGGACCGGCCCTCGCGGGGGCTGAACGCGCCCTCGCGGGGGCGAACGCGCCCTGGCGAGGGCTGAATGCCCCCTGGCGGGGGCCGACGTGCCCTGGCGAGGGCGGGACGCGCCCCCGCGGGGGCCGGTCCGAAATTCGCGAGGGCCCGTCCGAAATTCGCGGGGGCCGGTCCGCCCCTGGCGAGGGCCGGTTCTGCCCCGCGAGGGCGGACTCTCACGAAGCCTTGGTTTCGGCTACCGGCTCCTGGGTGGACGCCCCCCTCCGCTTGCGCCTTCCCCGTTGCCAGCTCAGGAAGGTCGGCAGGAGCGTGATCGCCACCAACGAGGTGCACAGCGCGCCGAGGATGGCGACCTTGCCGGTGGAGACCAGGCCCGGGTAGTGCGAGAAGGTGACCGAGCCGAAGCCGACGATCGTCGAGAGGGCCGCCGCCACCACGGCCTTGCCGGTCTCCTGGATGCCGCGCTCGTACTCCGCGTCCGGCAGGTCCCGCACCTCCAGGTACCGGTGCAGCACATGGACGCCGTAGTCCACCCCGATGCCGATGATCATCGTGGTGACGAAGATGTTGATGAAGTTCATCTGGATGCCGAACAGCGCCATGCCGCCGATCATCCACAGGATGCCCACGGTGAGCGGAGCCAGCGCCAGGACCGTGTGGCGCAGGGTGCGGAAGTCGAGCCAGAGCAGGATCGCCACCAGGACGTAACCCAGCAGGCCGGCCACCCAGGCGTCCTCCAGCACCTCCCGGCGCACCGTCTGGTTCATCACATTGGTGCCCGTGAGCACCGCGTTCGGCCCCAGCTCGCGGGCGAGCGCCAGCGCCTGGGGCGGCGGTTCCCGGCGCCAGCGGCTGCCCGCGGGATAAAGGTAGACGGCCCCCCGCCACCCCCGGGGAGTCTTCTTGAGGAAGCGGTCCAGGAGGAGCTGGGTCTGCTTGGAGCCGCGGAAGTCCTGAACCCCGAGGGGTCCCGGCAGGTTGATGGCCTGCCCGAGGAGGTCGAGGCCGTCCTCGAAGGGCTCCACCCGCAGCCCCTCTTTCGCCGCGGCCTCGGCGAAGGTGGCGCGGATGCGCGCGAGGTCGAGGGCGCCGCGGCGCTCCCGCTCCAGCCAGGCGAGCACCCGGCGCTGCTGGTCCGGCGGCGGGATCAGCGAGGTCACGCCGCTGAAGCTGTGGATCACCCCCTGGTCCACGAGCCTGCGCGCCCCTGCGGCCGCCCGCGCGGCCAGCTCGACGACCTCTTCCGGCGATTCTCCGGAGAGCAGCAGGGTCATGGCGTTGAACCCGGACCCGAACTTCCGGCCCACCTCGACCGTCACCTCGTTGCCCCGCCTGCTCTGAGGCCGCATGGTCCGCATGCTCTCGTCGAAGCGGATCTGGAAGGCCAGGGCGAGCGCCGCCAACGTGATGGCAACCCCGGTGAGCACCGTCGCGCGCCGGTGGCGGATGCAGGAGCGGATCAGCGCATCGGAACCGAAACTGTGGAGGTACAGGTTGGGCTCGGTCTGGCGCCGCTGGTGGTGGTCCTCGCTCCACGCCAGCATGGCGGGCAGGAGCAGGAACACCGCGGCGGCGCAGAACAGGATCCCGGTGCCGGTGAAGAGGCCGAGCTGCCGCAGCCCGATGAAGTCGGTGAAGGTGAAGGCGTAGAAGGTGGCCGTGGTGGTCACCGCCCCCACCAGGACGGCGCGCGCCGAGGAGCCGCTCATGGCGAGCAGGGCCGTCTCGATGCTCTCTCCTCTCCGGCGCTCCTCGATGTAGCGCCCGTAGGAGACGATGGCGAAGTCGATCCCCAGCCCGATCAGCAGCGCCGCCACCACGCTCGTCGCCGTGCTCAGAGAGCCCACGGTCAGCTCGGCGAAGCCGAAGGTGAGGAGCAGTCCACAGATCAGCGGCAGGAAGGCATAGACCAGCGCCCCGGGGCGGCGGAAGGCGAAGAGGACGAGCAGCAGCACCCCGAGAGCCGAGGTGGCGATGTTGACCAGCATGTCGTAGCGGATCAGCGACGTATCGCCCAGGGCTGTCAGGTGCGGCCCTCCCAGGCCCACGACCGGCTTCGGCGGCCCCCCGGGCCCTGCGATGTCACCCCACCCGGCCAGGGTCTCGGCCACCGCCCTGTCCACGGCGGCGACCAGGCGCTCGTTCCACTTGAGGTTCTGGGGGGGCCGGGCCGGCGCGGCCAGGATCAGCAGCATGCGGTGGTCGCGCGAGAGGTAGTAGCCGCTCGTCCAGTCCACCTGGAGGGTGCCGCGGGAGCTCTCGACGCGGCCGAGGAAGATCTGGGCGAGCCCCAGGGGATCGAGCTTGGCGAGCTGCTTGACGGCCATGCCCTGCGGCGTCGAGAGCTGGCGCCGCAGCTCGCTCACCCGCTGGCGGATGCCCTCCTCGGAGAGCCGGGCCGCCAGCTCGCGCCGCCCCGGCTCGTCGAGGAACAGCACCGACTTGGGGAAGAAGGTCCGCAGCAGCTCCTCGGGATCACCGATCCGGTGCTCGACGCTTTTCAGTTCCGGCAGGCGGGCGAGCCGGGCCGCCAGCTCGTCCGCGAACGTCTCGTACGGCTCCGGCACCGCCCCCTCGGGGATGCGGATGGCGACCAGCAGGAAGGTGCCGCTGCCGAAGTCCTCCAGCGACTCGAGATAGGCCTTGACCGCGGGCTCCTTGCGGGGCAGCAGGTTCAGGATGTCGGGATCGAAGGACAACCGCAGGGTGAGGGCCACCGAGACGGTCACCAGGATCGCGGTGACGGCGAAGACCGTCCGGTACCGGCGCCTCGCGAAGAGGGCGAGGCGCTGCAGAAACGACAATTCCATTCAGGCCCTCGAAACGGAAAGCGGCGGGCGTCAGCGGACCTCTCCGCGCAGGATCAGCCGGCCGAAGCGCACGAAATACTCGACGCCGGAGTAGACGGTGATCGCCACCGCCGCCCAGAGGGAGAACGGGGCCAGGTGCGGGAACAGCCGCTGGATCTGGCTGTGGATGATCAGCAGGGCGATGGCGACGATCTGGACGATGGTCTTGACCTTGCCCGAAAGCCCCGCCGGGATGACCAGGCTCTCCGCCGCCGCGAAGCTGCGCAGGACGGTCACCGCGAACTCGCGGGCGATGATGACCACCACCATCCAGGCCGGCACCAGGCGCGGGTCCATCTCGACCAGCGAGATGAACGCCGCCGAGATCAGGATCTTGTCGGCCGCCGGATCGAGCAGCGTGCCCAGGCGGGTGACCTCCTTGCGCCGCCGCGCCAGGAAGCCGTCGAAGAAGTCCATCACCGCGGCCAGCAGGAACAGTCCCAACCCCCACCACTCCTTGCCGTCGAACTTGGTGAGCAGCACCACCACCAGCGGCGGAACCAGCAGGATGCGGCAGATCGAGAGCAGGTTGGGCAGGTTGAGCATCGGCGTCGAAACGGCAGCGGGGCTGCTGCCGGGGGGCATTCTATGCCACCGCGGGACGGACGACACGGGACGCCCGCCTTCCTACCGCGGGCCGCTGAGGGAGGTCGTCACCAGGAGGCGGTCGTTGGGGCCGCGGACGAGGTGGGGCTTGCGCCGGTTGCCGGGGAGGACCAGGGACGAGGCCGCCGGGAGCGCGAGGTCGCCGCCCTGGTAGAGCGCCAGCACCCGCCGCACGTAGTCGCGGGTTTCGGCGAACGGCGGGATGCCACCGTGCCGCTCCACCGCGCCGGGGCCGGCGTTGTAGGCGGCGATGGCGAACTCCAGCCGGCCGGCAAAGCGGTCGAGCATCTGGCGGAGGTAGCGGGTACCGCCGCGGAGGTTCTCGTCGGGATCGTAGGGGTTGCTCACCCTGAGCAGGCTCGCCGTGGCCGGCATGAGCTGCATCAGTCCTATGGCGCCCTTGTTCGACAGCGCCCGCGCGTTGTAGCCGGACTCGGCCTGGATGACCGCCCTGACCAGCTTCGGGTCGAGGTTCTGGGCGTCGCTGTGGCGGGTGATCAGCGGCTCGAGGTTGGCGTCGGGAACGGCCACCAGCTTCGCCGACAGCCGGCGCGAGCGCTGCGTGGAGCTCTCGTTGAGGATGACCTTGCGGCCGCTCGGACCGACGACGATGCGCACGTCGCCCGCCGCGGCCAGCGCGGGGCAGAGCGCGAGCAGAAACCAGGCACAGGCGCGTACAACCGTTCTCATCACGACGAACCTTTCGAAAAAGGTGCTGCCGCGATCCCGGTGCTAGCGATCGTGTGGGACTACTGGGGTCTATCTTATTCGGATAGAGAAAAATTGCAAGAGGGTTGGTCTCTGGCCCTATCGAGCCGCCAACTGCTCCCGCACCGCCTCCTCCACGAAGGCGAGCGCGGCGGGGAGCTTCTCGGGGTCCTTGCCGCCGGCCTGGGCGAAGTCGGGGCGGCCGCCGCCGCCGCCGCCCACGATGGCCGAGAGCTTCTTGACCAGCTCGCCGGCCCGCACCCGCGAGGTCAGGTCCTTGCTCACCGCGGCCACCAGACTGACGTTGTCGTCGCTGCGGGTGCCGATCACCACCACCCCCGAGCCGAGCTTGGAGCGCAGGGTGTCGGCCATGTCGCGCAGCTCGTTGGCCGGCGCGGGCGGCACCTCGCGGGCGAGCACCCGGATGCCGTCCACCAGGATCTCCTCGTCGCCCGCGGGGGAGACCGCGCCCGAGACGAGTTGCATGCGCAGCCGCCGCATCTCGGACTCCAGCTCGTTCTGGCGCTGCCGGATCTGCTCCGCCTTCTGGAGCTGCTGCTCGTAGTCGCCCGAGCGGATGCCGAGCCGCGCCACCAGCTCGCCGTAGGCGGCGCGCTGGCGGCGGACCTCCTCCAGGGCGTAAGCGCCGGTCAGCGCCTCGATGCGCCGCACGCCCGAGGCCACGCCGCGCTCGGACTCGATGACGAAGAGGCCGATCTCGCCCGTGTTGCGCACGTGGCAGCCGCCGCACAGCTCGAGGCTGAAGCCCGGGACGTTGACCGTGCGCACCCGCTCGCCGTACTTCTCGCCGAAGAGCGCCATGGCGCCGGCGGCGATCGCCTCCTGGTAGCTGCGCCAGACGACCTCGGTCGGGACCGCACGGCGGATCCACTCGTTGGCGAGGTCCTCGACCTGCTCGATCTCCTGCCGGAACATGCCGCGGTGGTAGGTGAAGTCGAAACGCAGGCGGTCCGGCGCCACCAGCGAGCCGGCCTGGCGGACGCTCTTGCCCAGCACCTGCCGCAGGGCGGCGTGCAGCAGGTGGGTGGCCGTGTGGTTGCGCTGGATGGCGAGCCGCCGCTCGTGGTCCACCCGGAGCTGCACCTTCATGTGCCGCGAAAGGCTCCCCTCCTCCACCTCGACGAAGTGGAAGATGACGCCCGAGGCGTCCTTCTGGGTGTCCACCACCCGGGCGCGCCCGCCGTCCCAGAGGACCTCGCCGGTGTCGCCCACCTCGCCGCCCGCCTCGGCGTAGAAGACGGTCTGGTCGAGGATCACCACCCCCACCTGCCCCTTCTGCAGGGTCGAAACCCGCACCGGCGCGCCCTCGCGCCAAGTGGCGAGGCGCACCACCTCGGCCGGCGTGTCGATCAGCTCGGTCCGCTCGTAGCCCTCGAAGTGGGTCTCGGCCAGCTCGGCGTGGCCGCGCAGCACCTCGCGCAAGGCCGAGAGACGGTTCTGCACCTCGGCCGTGGCCTTGCGCGACTGCTCGCGCTGGGCTTCCAGCGCCTCGTTGAAGCCGGCCTCGTCGATCTGGAAGCGCTCCTCCTCGGCGATCTCGCGGATCACCTCCAGCGGCAGGCCGTAGGTGTCGTACAGGCGGAAGACCATGGCGCCGGGGAGCACGGTGGCGCCCTGCGGCCGCAGCCGCTCGATCTCCTCCTGCACCTGGCGGGCGCCGTTGGCGACGGTCGAGAGGAACTTCTCCTCCTCGGCCTTGATGGTGGCCATGGACGCCTGGCGGGTGGCCGCCAGCTCCAGGTAGGCACCGCCCATCACCTCACCCAGCGCCGGCACCAGCTTGTGCAGGAACGGCTCTTCGAAGCCGAGCCGCATGCCGTGGCGCACCGCCCGGCGGAGGATGCGGCGCAGCACGTAGCCGCGCCCCTCGTTGCCCGGGATCACGCCGTCGGCCAAGAGGAAGGAGACCGCCCGCAGGTGGTCGGCGATGACCCGCAGGGAGACGTCCCTCTCCGTGTCCTGCCCGTACTTCGTCTTTGCCAGGTCGGCCGCCGCGGCGAGGATGGGCTGGAAGAGGTCGGTATCGTAGTTCGAGTGCACCCCCTGGAGCACGGAGGTGATGCGCTCCAGGCCCATGCCGGTGTCGATCGACGGCCTGGGCAGGGGGGTCAGGTCCCCCTGCTCGTCGCGGTCGAACTGCATGAAGACCAGGTTCCAGATCTCCATGTAGCGCCCGGCGTCCGTCCCCTCCCCCCAGGAGACCGGGGGCCGCTCGGGGTAGAGGTCGACGAAGATCTCGCTGCAGGGGCCGCAGGGGCCGGTCTCGCCCATGGCCCAGAAGTTGTCCGACCTGCCGCAGCGGTGGACCCGCCCGGCCGGCAGGCCCGAGAGCTTGAGCCAGAGGTCATAGGCCTCGTCGTCCTCCTCGTAGACCGTGGCGAACAGCCGCTCGGCCGGCAGGCCCCAGACCCGGGTCACCAGGTCCCAGCCGAAACGGATGGCGTCCTCCTTGAAGTAGTCGCCGAAAGAGAAATTTCCCAGCATCTCGAAGAAGGTGTGATGGCGCGGGCTGGGCCCCACGTTCTCGAGGTCGTTGTGCTTGCCGGAGACGCGCATGCACTTCTGCACCGAGGCCGCCCGGGGCGACTCCGGCTTCTGCGTGCCCAGGAAGTAATCCTTGAACTGGACCATCCCCGCATTGGTGAACAGCAGGGTGGCGTCGCCCTGCGGAACCAGGGGCGAGCTCGGGACCACCCGGTGGCCGCGCTCCCGGAAGAATTCGAGAAAGCTCGTGCGAACGTCTGCGCTCTTCATGATCCGTCGTCGATGTCCAGCCCGATCTCCAGCCCGTCGGGCCGCTCGATTAAAACGGCAACGATAGCACGGCGGGAAAAGCCCTTGCGTTCGAGGTGGCGGGCGAGAGCTCGTGGGTCGCGACCGCCCCTGCGCTCCCATTGCTCGGCGGCCGCGCGGGCGGCGGGCAGGTCGTCCTCCATCGTCAGCTCGGCGAGGGCCTCCTCGATCGCCTCCTCCGGCGCCCCGCGCTTCAGAAGCTCGGCCCGCAGCCGCTCCCGCCCCTCGCCACGCTCCAGGCGCCCCTCCACGAAGCCGCGCGCCGCCGCGCGATCGTCGAGATATCCCTGCCCCTCCAACCGCTCCAGGACCTCTTCGATCTCCTCGCGAGGATAACCGCGCTGGACGAGCTTTGCTTCCAGCTCCCGCCGGAAATGAGGCCGGGCGGCAAGGAGCTGGACGGCCTTGTCATAACAGGAAACGTTGGCCATCCGTCACGTTCCCCCTCTCCCGTCAGGGAGAGGGGGCCAGGGGGTGAGGCCTCGGAGGGCAGGCCGCCCCGCAGGGCAAGATACGCTGGACCTCAGTTCTGCTCGATGTCGAACTGCAGCTCGCCGCCGCCCAGCAGGTCGCCTTCGCCGGGCATCTGGAGGGATTCCTCCATCTGCTCCCGCGAGATGTCGGCGGTGAACTGCACGCCCTGGATCTTGAGGCGGAACTCGTCCGGGTTGGTGGCCCGCCGGAGCGCCTCGTCGAGCGTGATCAGTCCGCTCTTGTAGAGCTGGAAGAGCGACTGGTCGAACGTCTGCATGCCGTACTGGCTGGTGCCGAGGGCGATCTGCTCGCGGATGTATTTGGTCTTCTCCTTGTTCTCGATGCACTCGCGGATATAGGCGGTCGAGATCAGGACCTCGGCGGCCGGCACGCGGCCCATGCCGTCGGCCCGGGGCATCAGGCGCAGGGAGATGATGGCCTTGAGCACCTGCGAGAGCTGGATGCGGATCTGCTTCTGGTGATGCGGCGGGAAGACGGAGATGATGCGGTTGACCGTCTCCGTGGCGTCCAGCGTGTGCAGGGTCGAGAAGACCAGGTGGCCGGTCTCGGCGGCGAGCAGGGCCGTCTCGATCGTCTCGTAGTCGCGCATCTCGCCCACCAGGATCACGTCGGGGTCCTGGCGGAGTCCGGCCCGCAGCGCGCCGGCGAAGGAGTGGGTGTCCACGTCGATCTCGCGCTGGTTGACGATCGACTTCTTGTCGCGGTGGAGGAACTCGATGGGGTCCTCGACGGTGATGATGTGCTCGGTGCGGGTCGCGTTGATGTAGTCGACCATGGCTGCGAGGGTGGTGGACTTGCCCGAGCCGGTGGTGCCGGTGCAGAGGATCAGGCCACGGCGCTCCTCGCAGATGCGCTCGAGCACCGGGGGGAGCATCAGCTCGCGGACGCTCTGGATGCGCGCCGGGATGACGCGCAGCACCAGCCCCACCGCGCCCCGCTGCTGGAAGACGTTGCAGCGGAACCGCCCGAGCCCCGGCACCGAGTAGGCGATGTCGAGCTCCAGCTCCTCCTTGAAGCGCTGCTTCTGGCGGGCGTTCATGATGGAGAACGCCATGGCGATGGTGTCCTCCTGCATCAGGCGCTTCAGCTCGCCGAGCGGGATCAGGTCGCCGTCGATGCGGATCACCGGGTGGCTCCCCACCTTGAGGTGGAGATCGGACGCCTTGCGCTCCACCGCGATCTTGAGCAGGTCGTTGATATTCATGGGAAGCCTCCGGTGTAAGAGCGTTACAACGCCTCGACCTGGGGGACCTCGTCCCGGACCCGGGCGTTGACCGGGTAGAGCCAGCCGTGGCGGTCCTCGATCTCGCCGCCGGTGAGGCCCTTGAACTCCGCCATCAGCCGCCGGGTGACGTCGCCCGGGCAGGAGCGGCCCACGGGGATGCGGTCGATCGAGCGGATCGGGGTGATCTCGGCCGCCGTGCCGGTCATGAACACCTCATCGGCGGCGTAGAGCTGGCCGCGGGGGACCACCTCCTCCTGCACCGGGATACCGAGGTCCCGCGCGATCTGCAGGACGGTGTCGCGCGTGATGCCCGACAGGATCGAGGACGCCACCGGCGGCGTGATCAGCGTCCCGTCCTGCACCAGGAAGACGTTCTCGCCCGAGCCCTCGCTCACGAACCCGCGGGCGTCCAGGCCGATCCCCTCGACGTAGCCGTTGGAGATCGCCTCCATCTTGATGAGCTGGGCGTTGAGGTAGTTGCCGGTCGCCTTGGAAACCGCCGGCATCGAGTCCGGAGAGACCCGGCGCCAGGAGGAGACGCAGACGTCGACCCCCTGCTCCGCCTCCTCGCCCAGGTACTTGCCCCAGGCCCACACCGCGATGAACACCTCCACAGGCGAGCGCAGAGGGTTGACGCCCAGAGTGCCGAAACCGCGGAAGACGATCGGACGGATGTAGCAGGCTTCCATCTCGTTGGCCCGGATCGTCTCGCAGCATGCCTCGGCCAGCTCCTCGGCGGAGAAGGCGATCGGCATGCGGTACACCCTCGCCGAGTTCTCCAAGCGGCGGATGTGCTCGATCAGGCGAAAGACCGCCGGTCCCTGTTTCGTCTTATAACAGCGGATCCCTTCGAATACTCCCGAGCCATAGTGCAGAGCATGGCTCAACACGTGGACGGTGGCCTTCTCGAAGTCGATGAGCTGGCCGTTCTTCCAGATCCAGCGGACACCGGCGAAGGGATTGGACAAAGGCGACCTCCTTTTCAGCGGACTGCGAGGATCTTGAGATGCTAGCCCGAACCCGCCGCGGGGTCAATTTGGACTTCGGATTGCGGACTTCGAATTCCGGAAGCAGAGAGAAGGAAGAGGGCGGCGCCCACGACGGCGGCGGTCTCCAAGCGCAGGATGCGCTCCCCCAGGCCCACGGGGAGCCAGCCCGATTCCAGGAGATCGCGGCGTTCTTCAGGCGCGAGGCCGCCTTCGGGGCCCACCAGGAGGGCACCGGAATCCCCCTGGATCTCTCGCCAATCCTTACCT
Organism: Thermoanaerobaculia bacterium; assembly: GCA_036399915.1. Classification (GTDB taxonomy): domain Bacteria; phylum Acidobacteriota; class Thermoanaerobaculia; order Multivoradales; family UBA5704; genus DATARR01. The sequence goes on along the minus strand of DASWME010000254.1, from coordinate 49,513 downwards.
GCTGGTTCAGTATCCAGGAACCAGCGGGAGCCCGGACCCGCGAGCCGGCCGACCTCGCTCCAGGCGTGGGGGCCGGAGAGCTCAGGGCGCCGGGAGCGGTGGCACTGCTCGACCGCCGCAGCGGCCACCCTGCGCAGACGGTCCAAAGTGCTGGAGCCGAACTCCCGCGGCGCATGGGTCATGTTGAGGAAGCGGACCGCGAAGACCCCCACCTCGGTCGCCTTCTCCACCAGCCAGGAGGCCCGCTCGGGCCGGCAGGTGGGGACCAGCAGGTCAAGACGAAACACCGGCTCCCGGTCCGGAGCCGGCTCCCCGAGCGTCACAGCGGCGGAGGTGCGGTCCACCCGCGCCACCTTTCCCCATCGCGCCCGTCCCTGCCCGTCCACCACCCGCAGCTCCGCGCCGGCCTCCACCCGCCGCGCCCGGAAAAGGTGGCGGTAGGCGTCCCCCTCCACCCGCATTTCGGGAGCATCAAAGGCATCGGGGGTGACGAGGAGAGTGATCATTTTTGTCTATAAGGATGAGGCATGCGCCTCCATTCCTACCCGGAACGCCACCCACTCCCCCGCTTCCCGCCGGTCCCGCTCCACAAACCCAAAGCCCCATAGCCGGTCCAGCACCTCCTGGCCTCGCTCGGCAAGGATGCCCGAGAGGATGATCTGGCTGTAAGGCCGCAGGAGCCGGACCAGATCGGGCATCTCGGGGAGGATCTCTTCCGGCACCACGTTGACCAGGGCGAGGTCGAAGAGGGGTCGCTCCCGGAGCGCCGCCAAGCGCCCGGCGAAGAGGAGCGGACCGAGGCCGTTCAGGCCGCTGTTGTCCCGGGCGTGGAACGGCGCGGCCGGGTCTGCGTCGAACCCCACCACAGAGCGGGCTCCGAAGAGGAGTGCGGCAAAGCCGAGGACGCCGGTGCCGGTCCCCACGTCGAGCACCCGCCGGTCCCGGACGTCCGCGTCCTCCAGCAGCTCCAGGGCGAGGGAGGTGGACTCATGGCTGCCGGTGCCGAAGGCGGCGCGGGCGGGCAGACGGAGCAGCCGCCGCCCTGCGGGCATTTCGGTTGGCGTCTCGCCGGGCTCGCGGGGATCCACGAACAGCGTTCGGCCCACGGGGAAGGGCAGGGCCCGCTCGCGGTACGCGGCGAACCAGTCGGCGTCGGGCAGGATCTCGTCGACCTCCAGATCAATCCCTGCTGGCAAATCCAATCCGGATGGCCGCGACTCCGACGGGAAATACGCCTCGACGCACAGGCGGCCGTCCGTATCGGCGGAGGATTGGACGCCCTGCGTGCCGGCGAGCCACAACTCGGCGACGAGAACGTCCTCGAGATCGGGTGGCAGCCGGTAGAGGAGACGGCGGTAAGGCACTTATCCGAACAGGTTCTTCACCCGGTCGAGGACGGTCTTCTCCTCCTTGACAGGGTAGCCACCGATCTCGGCCAGCCGGCGGAGGAGCTGGACCTCCTCGGCAGAGAGGTCGCGGGGGTTGGGCACCTCGACCTCGACGGTGACGACGTGGTCGCCCCGGCCGCTGCCGTCGAGGCGGTCGATCCCCTGGCCGCGCAGGCGGAAGTCGCGGCCGTGCGGCGTGCCTGCCGGGACGTCGAGCGGCGTCTTGCCATGCAGCGTGTCCACCTCGGCCGTGGTCCCCAGCACCGCCTGGGCGTAGTGGATGGTCATGCGCGAGAGCACGGTGGAGCCGTCGCGGCGGAAGTGCTTGTGGGGCCGGACTTGGAGGACGACGTAGAGGTCGCCCGGCGGGCCGCCGCGCCGGCCGTGCTCCCCCTCTCCGGAGAGGCGCAGGCGGGCGCCGGTGTCCACCCCGGCGGGGATCTTGACCGTGATCGAGCGCTCGCGCTCCACCCTTCCTTCGCCGCGGCACTCCTCGCAGGGATCGGAGATCACCCGCCCCTCGCCCTGGCACTGCGGGCAGGTGCGGGCCACAGTGAAGAACCCCTGGGTGAACCGCACCTGGCCGCGGCCGCCACAGGCGGAGCAGACGGCCGGGGGCGCGTCCTTGACGCTGCCCGAGCCGGAGCACTTCGGGCAGGTCTCCAGCCGCGGGATGCGCAGCGTCGTCTCGGTGCCGAACGCCGCCTCCTCGAAGGTCAACGTCAGGTCGTAGCGCAGGTCGGCGCCCCGGGTCAGCCCCGAGCCGCCGCCCCCCCGTCGCCCTCCAAAGCCGCCGAAGCCGAAGATATCGCCCAGAATGTCGGAGAAATCGGCGAAGATCGTCGGGTCGAACCCGCCGGCGCCCGGGCCGGACACCCCCTGGTGGCCGAAGCGGTCGTAGCGTGCCCGCTTCTCGGAGTCGGAGAGCACGGCGTAGGCCTCGGCGGCTTCCTTGAAGCGCTCCTCGGCGTCCTTGTCGCCGGGGTTCCTGTCCGGATGGTCGCGCACCGCGATCTTGCGGTAGGCCGACTTGATCTCCTGCTGGGTGGCGCTGCGGCCGATCCCCAGCACCTCGTAGTAGTCGCGTTTCGCCATTCCTCGTCTAACCTTTCGCCTGGCCGGGGCCGCCCGCGCGGGTGAGCATCACGTCGGAGAGCGTGCGGGAGACGGTGTTCAGGTCGTAGATCGCGGCCTCCAGCTCGGCGCGCTGCTCGTTGTTCAGCGCCATGCGTGCCTGCAGCAGTGATTCGTTGATCTTCTTCGCGTCGGCCTCCTGGAGCATGTCCCGGAACTGCCCGAAGACCCGGTCGTTGCTGTAGATCAGCCCCTCCAGACGGTTCTTGAGCTGGCGGATCGCGCTGCGTTCCACGTCGGCCTGGGAGTTCCTGTCCGCCTCCGAGACCAGGCGCTGGACCTCCTCCTCGGAGAGGCCCCCCGCGGGGTTGATCTGAATGCTCTGCGAGAGGTTCGTCGCCACGTCGCGGGCCGAGACGTTGACGATGCCGTTGGAGTCGATGGCGAACGTCACCTCGATCTGGGGAACACCGCGGGGGGCCGACGGTATGCCCACCAGCTCGAAGCGGCCGAGCGACTTGTTCTCGGCGGCGATCTGGCGCTCCCCCTGCAGGACGTGGACCTCCACCGTGCTCTGGTTGTCCACCACCGTGGTGAAGATCTGGGTGTTCTTGGTCGGGATCGTGGAGTTGCGCTCGATCAGCCGGGTGAAGAGCCCCCCCTGGGTCTCGACGCCGAGCGACAGCGGGGTCACGTCGAGGAGGACGAGGTCCTTGATGTCGCCGCGCAGGATGCCGCCCTGGATGGCCGCGCCCACGGCCACCACCTCGTCGGGGTTGATCTCGCGGTTGGGCCTGCGGCCGAAGATCCGCTCCACGGTACGGGCCACCAGAGGGGTGCGGGTCTGCCCCCCCACGAGCAGCACCTCGTCGATCTGGTCGGCCCGCAGGCCGGCCTGCTTCAAGGCGTCGCGGCAGGGATCCTCGGTGCGCTCCACCAGGTCGCGCACCAGCTCCTCGAAATGGTTGCGGCTCAAGGTGCGGGCGAGGTGGCGCGGGCCGGTGCGATCGGCCGAGATGAACGGCAGGTTGATCGCGGTCTCCTCGGCGGTCGACAGCTCGCACTTGGCGCGCTCCGCCGCCTCCTTTAGGCGCTGGAGGGCCATGCGGTCGTCCCGCAGGTCGAGGCCGGTCTCGGCCCGGAAGTCCTCGATCAGCCAGTCCATGATGCGCTGGTCGAAGTCCTCGCCGCCGAGATAGGTGTCGCCCGCCGTGGAGCGCACCTCGAAGATTCCCTGCGAGAGCTGGAGGATGGAGATGTCGAAGGTGCCGCCCCCCAGGTCGTAGACGGCGATGGTATTGGTGCCCTCCTGGTGGTCGAGGCCGTAGGCCAGGGCCGCGGCGGTGGGCTCGTTGAGGATGCGCACGACGTCGAGACCGGCGATCTTGCCGGCGTCCTTGGTGGCCTGGCGTTGCGAGTCGTTGAAATAGGCGGGGACGGTGATGACCGCCTCCCGCACCTCCTCGCCCAGGTGCTCCTCCACGAAGTCCCTGACCTCGCGCAGGATCAGGGCCGAGATCTCCTCCGGGCTGTACTGGCGGTCGCGGATCTCGATCTTGACGTCGCCGTTGACCGCCTCGACCAGGCTGTAGGGGAGGATCTGGCGCGCCCGCTCGACCTGGGAGTCCCGGAACTTGCGGCCGATCAGGCGCTTGACGGCAAAGACCGTGTTCTGGGGATTGGTGATCGCCTGGCGCTTGGCGATCTGCCCCACCAGGCGGTCCCCCTCCTCGGAGAAGGCGACGATGGAGGCGGTCGTGCGGCTCCCCTCGCGGTTCGGTAGCACGACCGGCGCCGTGGCTTCCACGATGGCGGCGCAACTGTTGGTGGTGCCGAGGTCGATGCCGAGGATCTTGCTCATCGCGGATGCTCGCCCAAAGTCGTGGCCGTGGCCGGGTCCGAAGTTCCGCCTATTGTACGCGCAGCCCTCCCTCCTCTCCTTCTTGGAGAGGAGGGCCCGGTGAGGCGAGGGCTCATGGGCGGGGGAGCCGAATCAGAGGGCGGGGCCCTCCTCGCTGCTGCCGGCCGCCGTGGCGGGCACCGTCTCGGCCGGCACCGCGACCTTGACCATGGCCGGGCGCAGCAATCGGTCGTGCATCCGGTAGCCGCGCCGCAGCTCGGCGGTCACGGTGGGCGCCTTCACCTCCGCGCTCTCCTCGCGGGAGACCGCCTCGTGCACCGTGGGATCGAACGCCTGGCCCACGGCCGGCACCTCGGTGACGCCGAATCGACGCAGCAGCTCAGTCATCTGGCGGTGAATCATCTCGACGCCGCGCTTGAGGTCCTCGGCGGACCCCTCGGCCGACAGCGCCAGCCCGAGGTTGTCGGCCACGGTGAGGAACTCGCGCATCGGCTCGAGCAGGGCGTAGCGCTTCAGATCCTGACGCTCGCGCTCGCTGCGTTTGCGGAAGTTGTCGAAATCGGCCAGGGTGCGCATGGAGCGGTCGCGCAGGTCGGCGATCTCCTGCCGCAGCCTGGCCACCTCCTCGGCGTCGGTGTCGCCGGCGGAGGCGTCCGGCCGGGACCCCGTCTCGACCTCCTCCACCGCCGCCACGGCCTCACGCATCGCGGTCTCCAGGTCGGTGTTCTGCTCATCCAGGTCAAGGGCCACCTCGGGGGCGTCCCCCGCGTTTTTCACGTCGTCTGCCATACCGTCCTCGCTCGTCTGCTCGTCTCCGTCCTCTGTATAGATATAAGCTTGATCTTTCGTTCCTATCGCCGCTCGGGCTCCCCGGAGAAGGTCTCGGCCAGGGCCCGGCTCAGGGTCTCTCCCAGGAAATTCACCAGGGGAATGACCTTCTCATAGTCCATCCGGGAGGGGCCGACGATCCCCAGGGTGCCGAGGGCCCGGTCCCCCAAGCCGTAAGGCGTCGCCACGACGCTGAAGTCCAGCTCCGAGGTCAGCTCGCTGTCCTCGCCGATCAGCACCCGCACGCCACCCCCCTGGATGCACTGGTTGAGGATCTTCACCAAGCGCGCCTTGTCCGCGAACGCCTCGAACATCCGCCGCACCCGCTGCACGTCGGACAGCTCGGGCTTGGAGAGGAGCATGGAGGTGCCGTCCACCACCACGCCCGGGGTTTCGCCCACGGAGAAACCGTTCCGCGCCAGCTCGATGGTGCGCGCCAGGACCCGATCCATCTGCGCCCGCTCCTCGCCCATCATCCGCAGCAGCCGCTCGCGGATCTCCCGCAGGGTGTGGCCTGCGAAGCTCTCGGTCAGGTAGCTCGAGATCCGCACCAGCTCTTCGCGGGGGACCTCCTCTTCCGTCTCGATCACCTTGTTGTCGATGAAGCCGGTGGAGGACACCACGACGCATAGGACCTTACGGCCCGAGACCGGGATGAAGTCCACGGCCTTGAGCACCGTCTCCCCCATGGCCGGGGTGACCACGATGCCCACCTGGCTCGACAGCTCCGAGAGGAGGTGGGACGCCGTGCCCATGAGCTGGTCGGCGTCGGCCGACCCGCCCTTGAGGTTCTCCTGGATATAGCGCCGCTCCCGGGCCGGCACCGAGCGCGCCTCCATCATAGAGCCGATGAAGAGGTGATAGGCCGCCGCGGTGGGGACCCGCCCCGCCGAGGTGTGCGGCTGCATCAGGTATCCCCATTCCTCGAGGTCGGCCATCACGTTGCGGATGGTGGCGGCCGAGAGGCCGAGCTTGCCGTGCTTGGCCACCGAGCGCGAGCTGACCGGCTCCGCGCCCAGGATATAGGTCAGGATGACGTCCTTCAGGATCTCCCGATCCCGGGCGGTCAGCTTTCCATGGTCCGGCATGCTCTCGTCCCGAAAGGGCTAGCACTCTCACCATGAGAGTGCTAAGTCATGGTAGCCTTCCAGGGCCTCCGTGTCAAGACGCGCGCGAGCCAAACTACTGAAGACAAGTGACTTGAGGCGCAATTCTGCTATCGTTGCATCATGACAGCTCCCCTGGTGGGTCTCCGCTTCTCCGTGGCTGGTCCTGGCAAGGTCGGTTCGAGCCTCGCACGCTGGGCCATCGCGGCCGGGGCAGAGCTGGCCGGGGTCGCCGGACGGCGCCCCCGGAAGGCCGCTTGGCCGGGCGGACCGCCCTGCGGAAACCTGCGGGACCTCGATACGGCGGGGCAGGATCTCCTCCTGGTGGCGGTGAGCGACGGGAACCTCCACGAGGCGGCCCGGGAGCTCGCCCGGCGCCCGCAGGCCCGGGTGGCCCTCCACACCTCGGGAATCCTGGACGCCTCCGCCCTGGGCGAGCTGCAGGCGGCGGGCTCGGCCGTAGGCTCGCTGCACCCCTTGAAGGCCTTCCCCCGGCCGCTGCCCGATTGGGCGGAGGCGCGGGGAGTGTTCTTCGCCGTGGACGGCGATCCGGCGGCCCAGGAGCTGGCCCGCCGGCTGGCGGCCGCCTGGGAGGGCGTAGCCGCCGAGGTGCCGGCCGCGGCCCGCCCGCTCTACCACTTTGCGGCGACCCTGGCGGCCGGGGGTGTGGTCACCCTGCTCGCCGCGGCGGCGGAGATCGCGGGGCGGCTCGCCCTGCCGGAGGAGGTGACGCGGGGCTATCTGGAGCTGGCCCGGGGCGCCGTGGCCGCCGCCCGGGAGACCCTGGACGCCGGCCGGCCCCTGTCATCCGTCATTACGGGCCCGGCGGCGCGGGAGGACCGTGCCACCCTTGTCCGCCACCTGGAAGCCCTGCGGCACCTCGATCCCGGCAAGCTCCCCCTGGCCTTGTTCCTCACCCTCGAGACCCTGCGCCAGACCGGGCGGTCGGATTGACGCAACCCCGGGGGCGGGTGCTATGCTCCGGAATCCCATTTGAGGCCCCGATTCAACCCGCGTACATCCCCATGGTGTTCTTCAATTACAGCACGATGCAGATGGCGGCCAAGGTCGTCTACTACGGCCCGGGGCTGTGCGGCAAGACAACCAACCTCCACTACATCTACCAGCACACTGCCGGCGAGTCGCGGGGGGAGATGGTGTCGCTCGAGACCGAGACGGACCGCACCCTCTTCTTCGACCTGCTGCCCATCGACGTGGGCTCCATCGCCGGCTTCAACACCCGCATCCAGCTCTACACCGTGCCCGGCCAGGTTTTCTACAACACCACCCGCAAGCTGGTGCTCAAGGGGGTGGACGGGGTGGTCTTCGTGGCCGACTCGCAGCGGCCGATGCTGCAGGCCAATCTCGACTCCTTCCGCAACCTCGAGGAGAACCTGGCGGAGATGGGGCTGACGCTGGACACCCTGCCCATCGTCCTCCAGTACAACAAGCGCGACCTCGCCGACATCTGTTCGATCGAGGAGCTGAACGCGGCCCTCAACCGGGGGGAATGGCCCTGGTTCGAGGCCTCGGCGGTGACTGGAGCAGGGGTGTTCGAGACCCTCAAGGGGATTTCCAAGCACACGCTGCTCTCGCTTAAGAAGCGGCTGGGCCGTAGCGAGTCCGCGCCCGTGCGCCCCGCCACCGCCAGGCCGGCGCCCGCGGCGCCGGCGCCCCCGAAGGCGCCGCCTATCGGCAAGCCCCGCGCGGTGGACGTGCTCTCCGAACTCGAGAAGCTGCGGCGCGAAGCCATGCAGCCGCCGTCGGCGGCTGCGGCCTCTCCCGCTGCGAGACCGGCCGCCACCCCTCCCGCCGCCACCAACGGCCGGGGGGAGCTGTCCCGGACCATCGAGATGACGCTGCGGCGTGCCGACTTCCAGCGCGCCCGCCGCTTCCTGGTCAGCTTCCAGGTGGAGGACGACCAGCACCGGGTCATGGACGCGGTGCGCGACCTCCAGGTCGAGATCAAGGACGCCGCCGGCTTGGAAAAGCTCCTCCTGCGCCTCGACATCGCCCTGAACGCCAAGGAGTAGAGGGACGCCTCCCGGAGCCAGCGTCCCCCCGAACCATGCGCTGCCCCTTCTGCTCCGAGAACCGCGACCGGGTGGTCGACTCGCGGGAGAGCCGCGACGGCGCCACCATCCGCCGCCGCCGCGAGTGCCTGAGCTGCGGCCGGCGCTTCACCTCCTACGAGCAGATCGAGGACATCCCCTACATGGTCGTCAAGCACGACGGCACCCGCGAGGAGTTCAGCCGCAAGAAGCTCCTCGGAGGTCTGCTCAAGGCGTGCGAAAAGCGGCCGATCCCCCTGCGGAAGCTGGAGGCCATCGTCGACGAGGCGGAATCGATGCTGAACGAGCGCGAGGACCGGGAGATCTCGACCCAGGAGATCGGCGCCTTCGTCATGGAGCGGCTCAAGGAGCTGGATCAGGTCGCCTATGTCCGCTTCGCCTCGGTCTACCGCCGGTTCGAGGACATCGACGCCTTCATGGACGTGGTCAAATCGCTGCTGCAGCCCGGCAAGGAAGCCAAGGAGGCGTAAGACGATCATGGCTGCCCGGTTCGAATCCCTCTTCCTCATCTCCCGCTTCCAGGCCGAGCTCGACCGCCTCTTCCAGGAGGCCCTGCAGATCGGCGAGGGCGACCTGCCGCTGGGCGAGTGGCAGCCCGCGATCGATGTGGTCGAGACGCCGGCCTCGATCCTGATCCTGGCCGAGTTGCCCGGCTTCTCCGCCGCCGACCTGCGCATCGAGGTGCGGGGCACCCGCGTCCTGATCGCCGGCACCAAGTCCACCACCACCCTGCCGGACGCCCAGCGGCTCAAGTTCCACTGCCTCGAGCGCGGGCACGGGCGGTTCAGCCGCGAGATCCACGTCTTCTCGTCGGTGAACACCCACCAGGGGACGGCACGGCTGGCCGACGGTCTGCTGACCCTGGAGTTCCCCAAGATCGAAGACAAGCGGCAAGAGGCTCGGGTATTGCATATTGAGGAGTTTGAGGGACCAGCGAATGACTAGACCGCCAGGCGAGCCGCAGGACGAGGCGATCAAGATCCCTGACGTCCTCCCCGTCCTGCCGCTCAAGGATACCGTGATCTTCCCCTACATCATCCTGCCGCTCTCGGTGGGACGCGACAAGAGCGTCCTGGCCGTGGACCGGGCGCTCTCGGAGAGCCGCGTCATCATGCTGGTGGCGCAGCGCGACGCCGCCATCGACAACCCGGGCGAGGCGGACCTCTTCGAGGTGGGGACGGCGGCCGTCATCATGCGGATGCTGAAGCTGCCCGACGGCCGCATCCGCATCCTGGTGCAGGGCCTCTCGCGCGCCCGCGTGAACCATATCAGCCAGGTCGAGCCCTACCTCCAGGCCAAGATCGAGCGCATCGACGAGCCGCCGGCCCAGGCGAGCGCCCTGGAGGTCGAGGCCCTGGTGCGCAGCGTCAAGGACAGCATGGATCGCGCCGTGACTCTCGGCAAGGGGATCTCGGCCGAGGTGATGGTCATCGCCGCCAACCTGGAGGATCCGGGGCGGCTGGCCGACCTGGCGGCGAGCAACCTCGAGCTGAAGCTGACTGAGGCGCAGGCGGTGCTGGAGACGATCGATCCGATCGCCCGCCTGCGCCGGGTCAGCGACCTGCTGGCGCGCGAGATCCAGGTGCTCACCATGCAGCAGGAGATCTCCTCGCAAGCGCGTGGCGAGATCGACCGCAGCCAGCGCGAGTACTTCCTGCGCCAGCAGCTCAAGGCCATCCAGCAGGAGTTGGGCGAGGGCGAAGAGCTGGCCGAGGAGATCGCCAACTACCGGCGCCTGGCCGACGAGAAGAAGGTCCCCGAGGAGGCGCGCGGGGAGCTGGAGCGGCAGATCCGGCGCTTGGAGCGCAGCCACCCCGAGAGCGCCGAGACGCAGATTATCCGCACCTACCTCGACTGGCTGACGGCCCTCCCGTGGGATACAACCTCCGAGGACAACCTCGACCTCGAGAATGCCCAGAAGGTGCTCGATGAGGACCACTACGACCTGGAGCGGGTCAAGGAGCGCATCCTCGAGTACCTCGCCGTGCGCAAGCTCAAGCCGGACACCCGCGGCCCTATCCTCTGCTTCGTGGGTCCGCCCGGCGTGGGCAAGACCTCGCTCGGCCGTTCCATCGCCCGCTCGCTGGGGCGCAAGTTCGTGCGCATCTCGCTCGGCGGCGTGCGTGACGAGGCGGAGATCCGCGGTCACCGTCGTACCTACGTGGGCGCGCTGCCCGGCCGTATCGTCCAGGGCATCCGCCAGGCCGGGACGAGCAATCCGGTCTTCGTGCTCGATGAGATCGACAAGATCGGCGCCGACTTCCGGGGCGACCCCTCGTCGGCCCTGCTGGAGGTGCTCGACCCGGAGCAGAACTTCAGCTTCGTCGACCACTATCTCGGCCTGTCGTACGACCTCTCCAGGGTCATGTTCATCGCCACGGCGAACATGCTCGAGCCGATTCAGCCGGCGTTCCTCGACCGCATGGAGGTCATCCGCCTTACTGGCTATACCCAGGAGGAGAAGGTGCGCATCGCGCGGCTCCACCTGATCCCGAAGCAGACGCGGGAGAACGGCCTCGACGGGGAGCAGGTCTCCTTCACCGAGGAGGGGATCCGGTCGGTCATCTCCGGCTACACCAAGGAGGCGGGCCTGCGCAACCTGGAGCGGGAGATCGCGGCCATCTGCCGCAAGGTAGCGGTCAAGGTGGCGCGAGGCGAGGAAGCCCGGGTCGAGGTCGACCCCCCGAAGGTCGAGGAGTTCCTCGGGCCCCGCAAGCACTTCGCCGAGGAGCTGCTCAACCGCGACCGCGTGGGCGTCGCCACCGGCCTCGCCTGGACCGCCGTGGGCGGCGACCTGCTGTTCATCGAGGTGGTGGCGGTGCCGGGCAAGGGGCAGCTCCTGCTCACCGGTCAGCTCGGCGACGTGATGAAGGAGTCGGCGCAGGCGGCGCTCTCCTATGCCCGCGCCTACGCCGCCACCCACGGGCTCGCCGACGACTACTTCTCGAAGCACGACCTCCACGTGCACGTGCCGGCGGGCTCGATCCCCAAGGACGGCCCCTCGGCCGGCATCACCATCGGCACGGCGATCCTCTCCGTCCTCACGGGCCATCCGGTCAACCGCCGGGTGGCGATGACGGGGGAGATCACCCTGCGCGGCGACGTGATGCCCATCGGCGGATTGAAAGAAAAAGTGCTGGCCGCCAAGCTCGCCGGCATCCACTCGTTGATCGTGCCGAAGCTCAACCGGCGCGACCTCGCCGAGATCCCGGCGACGATCACCGACGGACTGACCTTTCACTTCGTCGATCACATGGACGAGGTACTCAAACTCGCGCTGCTCGGTCCCGACGAGCGGCAGCCCGACGTGACGCCCGCGGGCGCGCCCGCCGAGATCGCGAGCGAGCAGCCGCAGCCCGCCACGGTGTGAACCCGCTCGCTGGCGAAGACCGTCTGATCGCTTGGCTGCGACGGCGGCTCGACGGCCCGCTGATCGGAGACGACGCGGCGGTGCTGCCGCCGGACGGTCCGCTCGCCGTCACCGTCGATCACCAGATCGCGGGCGTCCACTTCCCTCCCGACCTTGACCCGGTCGCGATCGCGCGCCGCCTGCTCGCCGTGAACCTTTCGGACCTCGCGGCCATGGGAGCCTCTCCAGCCTATGCCTTCCTCGCCCTCGCCGCGCCGTCCGGTTTCGATCACGAACGTTTCTTCACCGCGCTGCTCGCGGCCTGCCGCCGCTACGGAGTGCGGCTCGCCGGAGGCGACCTCGCGAAGAGCCCGGAGCGGACCGTCGCCAGCCTCACGTTGATTGGAACGAAAGACGAGGGCTCGCGCTGGCTGCCGCGCAACGGCGCCCTGCCGGGACACGACCTCTGGCTGGGAGGAGCGGTGGGCGAATCCGCCGCCGGGCGCTTGCTGATCGAACGCGGCGCCCGGCTGCACGGCTCGCGCGTCGAGCTGCCGCCCGCTTTCAAAGCATTTTCCTCGTTGCGCGATATTGCGCGGCGGGCGGTCCGGCGGCACCTGCAGCCACGCCCGCAGCTCGCGCTAGGCCGCTGGCTCGCAACGCAGCAGCAAGGCGCCGCCATGGACGTCTCCGACGGCGTCGCCCGCGATCTTCACCGGCTCTGCCGCGAGAGCGGCACCGGCGCGGTGATCGAAGCGGAAGCTTTGCCTTTCTCCAATCGCTTCCTGGCCCTTTGCGAAGCGATCGATGCCGATCCGCTCGCGCTGGCCTTAGGCGGCGGCGAGGATTACGTCCTGCTGTTCACCCTGCCCGCGGGCCTTGCGCCGCCCGCCGAATTCGGCTGTCGGCGTATCGGAACGATCACCCGCCGCGACGTGCTACTGATCCAGGACGGTGCACGTCGACCGCTTCCCGAGATCGGCTGGGATCATCTCGCACCGTGAAAAAACCCCGGCGTACGCCGGGGTTTTTCGATGCAGTGGGCGGGGCACGGGAACGATCAACGGAAGAGGTTCTGCAGGTTCTTGACGAGCCCCTTGAGCTTCTTCTCGAGGTTCTGCTGCGTCTTCTCGATCGCTTTCAGGCGCTGCGCGAGCACGCCGCTCCCCTCGCCCGCAGCGCGTCTACGCCCGGTGCCGGCGGGACGGCCAGGGCGGCGGCCAGGACGGCCGGCGCCGGATCCTTTCTTGCGACCGCCGCGTCCGCTCTCGCTGCGAAGCTGACGGAACACGTCCACCGCCTGGGGATAGAATCGACGCGCGCGCCCCCTGCCCTCGTGGGGCAAGCGATTCGAATGCAGCCGGACGTAGCGCACCAGCGTGGGATAGGAGATGCCGGTCGTCTTGCTGATCTCAGTGAGCGTCAGCAGATTGCCGGACTTGCGCGCACCCCCGCCGCGGGCCTTCTTGGCGCTCCCGGGGGGACGCCCACGGCGAGCACCGGTGGCGCCGACGCGCTTCGCAGCGGCCTTGCGCCCGCCCGCGCGCTTGGCGGCGGTAGACTTGGCTGGACGGCCAGGGCGGCCGCGGCGCTTGCTCGCCGTGGACCTCGCCGGCCGGGGAGCGTTGGGATCCTTACGCGGCCGGCCCCGCCGGCCCGCGTTTTCATTCTTGATCTCGTCGAAGACCGGGAGCGCGTTCTCGGGATAGCGCTGCTTGCGTCCCTGTCCCACCGAAGGGATGCGTCCCTGGTACGTCTTCTTGTATCTCTGGAGAGTTGGCATCGAAATACCGGTCTTCTGCGAAATCTGGGAGAGGGTGTAGAGCTTGCCGCCTTCCGGCTCGTTCCGGCGCGTTTCAGGTTCGGCCATGAGGTTTCCTTTGCCTCCTCGGGGTAAATGAAAAGTGAACCCGGATCAGATGCTCATGATAAACCGGGCTCATTATCAAAAAGAAAACCCCAAATGTCAACGGTTTCCGCGAAAAGTTCCCGCCGGAGACTCAACGCAGGGCTTCGCAGCAACCGGAATCGGGTTCGCTCTACGACGGTTGCTTGAGCGAAAGCTCTGGCGGACGTTTCTCACGTAGAATGCGCACCATGAGCGACCCTGCCGACAAAGAAGCGATCTACCGTGAGGCTTGGCGCGAGTTGGACGCGGTGCTGGCGGGGGTGGAAGATCCGATCACCGCGATGGCGACCTGCGCCTGCGTGCTTCACGCACGGCTCCCCTACGCAAGCTGGACCGGTTTCTATCGCGTGGTGGCTCCGCGGCTGCTGCGCGTCGGCCCTTATCAAGGGCCGCTCGGATGCCTGGAAATTCCGTTCGATCGCGGCGTCTGCGGCGCCGCCGCCCGCGAGCGCGCGGCGCAGGTGGTGCCCGACGTGCACGCGTTCCCGGGCCATATTGCCTGCGACGAAGGAGCGCGATCGGAGGTCGTGATTCCGATCTACGACCCGGGCGGCGAGCTGGTGGCGGTGCTGGACGTCGATTCGCACCAACCCTCAGCTTTCGACGCGACCGACCGCGAAGGCCTGGAACGGATCGCCGATCGGTTGCGCTCCTGCCTCGGCGGAGGCGGCGCGGCGTTTTACAAAGCGCCGGGCGCCTGACGGCCGCGGACCGGATCGATCCCGAGCTGCTTGACGAAATACGAGAGCGCCTGGCGCGAGATGCCGAGCCGCCGGGCGGCCTCGGCGCGGTTGCCGCCGCACTCGGTCATCGCCTGCAACACGAGCCGCCGGCGTAGCGCGTCCACCTGCTGATGATAGGAGGATTCTGGGGCATCGCCCGGGGCCGGCAGCTCCAAGTGCCCGGGTTCGATCGGTCCGTCGCCGGCCAGGGCCGTGGCCACCGAAAGCACGTTCTGAAGCTCCCGCACATTGCCAGGCCAACGATGGGCAAGCAGACGGGCGCGGGCTTCCCGGGAGAGCCGCGCCGCGGAACCGCCCGGCGAGCACGGCAGAAAGTGATCGGCGATGCGGAGCACGTCGTCGCCGCGGTCGCGCAGGGGCGGCAGCTCGATGCAGCCCACACGCAGACGGTAGTAGAGATCGCGCCGGAAGGATCCCTCCTCCACCATGCGGGCGAGGTCGCGGTGGGTGGCCGCGAGCACTCGCACATCAACCCGCCGCGGCTCGCTCTCGCCCAGGCGGCGGATCTCCCCCTCCTGCAGCACGCGCAACAGCAGGCCCTGCGCCGAGAGCGGGAGGTCGCCGATCTCGTCGAGGAACACCGTGCCGCCGTGGGCGGTCTCGAACACCCCCTTGCGGTCGCGGTCCGCACCGGTGAAGGCGCCCCGGGCGTGGCCGAAGAGATCAGAGAGGAGCAGCGTCTCGGAGAGGGCGGCGCAGTTGACGGCCACGAAGGCCCGGCCTGTCCTCCTGCTCAGGCGATGGAGCCGCCGCGCCGCCAGTTCCTTGCCCGTGCCGCTCTCGCCCAGGATCAGCACCGGCAGGTCGCCGGGAGCGAGGCGTGCGATGCGGTCGAGCGCCGCGAGGAGGGCCGGGCTCTCCCCCACAAGGTCCTCCGCTCGCCGCTCGGGCGCGGGCGGCGGCAGGGCCTCGGCCGGCGGATCGTCGCGCACGAGCCCGCGGAGCATCAGGGCGACGACGGCCCAGGGCCCGCCGTCCCGCGCCTCCAGCCGCTCGGCGGCGGCGACGGCGCCGAGCGTCCGCAACACGGCGATCGCTTCCCGCCGCCACGGCGCGGGCGCCGAGCCGAGGACCAGGAGCTCGCAGTCGAAGACCAGCCGCGCCCTCCGGTAGGGTTCCAGCTCGCCCAGCGCCTCCCAGTCGCGGGCCGGCGGGACCTCGCCCGCGAGCAGCGCCTTCCAGAGCGGCAGGAAGGGGGTTCCCGCCGCCTCGCGGAGGGCCCCCTCGCGGTCCCCAGCCAGCGCCCGCAGGGCAGGCCGCTCCTCGGGCTCGAGCTCAGACGAAGTGCCGGGCGGCACGAGAGCCAGCTCGGCGGCGGCATCCTCCGGCCGGCCGAGCCAACCGAGGGCGCGGGCAGCGAGCAGGCGCAGATCGTCTCGATGCCCATCGAGCTTCTGGCGGTCCAGCTCCGCCAGAGCGTCCCGGCACAGCGCCAGGGCTGCGGTGGGCCGCCCCAGCGTCAGCTCGAAGCGGGCCCACAGGGCGGTGTCGTACATCAGGCCGCGCAGGTTGCCCGCGCGCCGGTTCCCCTCCTCCGAGCGGGCCAGGATCTCCCGGACCCCGGCGAGCCGCCCCTGGCGCAGCCGGACCTCGGCGAGGTTGGAGAGGACGAGGGTGGTCTTGCGGGGTCCGTCGCAGCCGGTCTCGAGGCGCAAGGCGTGGAGGAAGGCGCGCTCGGCGCCCCGCAGGTCACCGGACCGGGCCCGTCCAAACCCGAGGTCGTTCCACAGCCCCGCGGCCTGGCGACGCGTCAGTCCGCGGCGGCCCAGCCGCAGGGCGCGAGCGGCGCTCGCCACGACCTCCCGGCCGCCATCCTCTTCTCGCATGGCCCGCAGGGCGCGGGCGTGGTGCCAGCGCCAGGCGAGGTCCGGCTCGTCGAGGGCTGGGCGGGCAGCCTCTAGGAAGCGGTCCATGGCGGCGAGGTCACCGCGGTCCCAGGCCGCGCCGGCGGCGGTCAGGCGGACCTGGAGCATCGCCCATGGGTCTCCGGCGGTCTCGTCGAGCGCCCGGCGGATCCAGAAGTCGGCCCGGCCAGGCTTGCCGTGGTTGGCGTGGATGCGAGAGGCGATCTCCGCCAGCTCGGCGATCCGGCGCGGCGGTAGAGGCACGTCCTCCAGCTCGCGCAGGGACGCCCGGGCCGCCCCGAACTGGCTGAGGTCGAGCTGGCAGCGGGCAGCGAGGGCCTGGGCCTCAGGCGAGCGCAGGCCGGCGAGCGTCTCCAGGGCGGACTCGAAGCGGCCCAGCGCCGCCTGGGCCGAGGCGAGCCCGATCCGCTCCTCCTCCGAAGCCGGCGGCCGGCGCTCCCAGACCGCCACCGCCGCACGCCATCGTCCGGCGGCGGCCAGCTCCACGGGGTCGCCCTCCTCCTCGCCGTTCCACAGGTCGCGCGCCTCCGGCCCCGCGAGCAGGTCGCGCAGCTCCGCGGCCGAGCGGCACCGGGCGAGGAGCCGCTCGCGCAGGCGCCGTGGGCCCGCCACCCAGAGGCGGGAGCCGCCGTCACGGTCTATGGCGCCGGCCAGGGTTCCACGGTCCGCGGCGTGCTCCGGTTCCCAGAGGAAGCGGGCCTCTTCGAGAAGGCCAGTCACCGCCTCGTCCGGCGGCAGGGGCACCAGGGATTGCTGCCAGGAATCGAGCAGGGCGCGAACGGCGCGCCGGGCCACCCCGCGGCCAGCGACCGGCCCTTCGCCGAAGAGCCGGGCGGTCAGGTCGAGCAGCAGCCCTTGCGCCGTGCGCGACGACCGGCCGGGCGCGACGCCGTCCTCCCCCACGACGAGCCGGCCGTCCGCGGCGATCCGCGCTCCGTCCCAGCCGGCGGCGAGATGCCAGCCGGCCCGGTCGAGGAGCGACAGCAGAGCCGCCGCCTGGAGCAGCACCGCGGTCCTGCGCCGGTCCGTGAGCCGGGCGTCGCCCAGCGGGACCGCGCCCCGTTGAGACTCCAGGCACGCATGGACGACACCGGCCGCCCGGCGGGTGTCCGGAAGAGAAGGCATTGAGGAGTATTGTAGCGGATCTACGTGATCTTCCGCAGGTCCCGCCAGAACCCCGGATACGACTTCGCCACCACCTCCGGGTAGTCGATCAGCACCCCCGGGCGGCGCAAGCCCACCAGGGCGAGGCTCATGGCGATGCGGTGGTCGCCCCAGGGATCGACGTGGACCGTCTCAGCGGGGGGCTCGGCGCCGCTCCACAGGCCGGGAATCCAGAGGCTGTCGCGCCCCTCGCGCACGTCCGCCCCCAGCTTCTTCAGCTCCGTGGCCATCGCCTCCAGGCGGTCGCTCTCCTTGATCCGCAGGTGGGCCACGTTGTGGATCAGCGTCTCGCCGCGGGCGAAGGGGGCGAGCGCGGCCAGCGTCGGGACCTGGTCGGGCATGTTGGAGAGGTCGGCCCTGACCCCGCGCAGGTCGCCGCCGCGGACCTTGAGGTCGCCTCCCTTCCAGCCGATCTCCGCGCCCATCTCGGCCAGCAGGTCGATGAACTCGCGGTCTCCCTGCCGGGAGTCGGGAGAGAGCCCCGCGAGCACCACGTCGCCGCCCGTCAGGGCCGCCGCAGCCGCCGGGTAGCAGGCGGCCGAGTAGTCCCCCTCCACCCGCGCGCGGCCTCCCCGCAGCGCCGAGGGGCGGACGCGGTAGGCCCGCGGCCCCACCCGCTCGATGTGGCCGTCGAAGGCCGCCGCCGCGGCGAGGGTCACGTCCACGTAGGGACGCGACGTGAGCGAGGGGACCTCCACCACCACCTCCGACGGCGCCCGCAGGGCCGCCATCAGGATCGCCGAGAGGTACTGGCTCGATTCGCCGGCGTCGAGCGTGGTGGCGCCGCCGCGCAGGCTGCCGCCCGCGACCGCCAACGGCACGCGGCCCTCGGCTTCCAGGTACTCGACGCGGGCGCCCAGCCGGCGGAGGGCGTCCACCAGGGGGCCCACCGGCCGCTCGCGCAGGCGCGGCACGCCGTCGAGCCGCCAGCGGCCCGGAACCACCGTCAGGGAGGCGACCAGGAAGCGGAGCATCGTGCCGGCGTTGCCGCAGAAGATCTCGACCTCGCCCGCAGGACGCTCCCCCGGCGTGAGGCGCACCTCGTCTCCCTCCTCCTCTACCTGGAAGCCGCAGCGGCCCAGGGCAGCGAGGAAGAGGCGCGTGTCTTCCGCGAACAGGGGGCGCTCGATGACCAGCGGCGAGCCCGAGAGCAGCGCCAGGTTGAAGTAGCGGTGGGTCAGGCTCTTGGACGAGGGCACCCGCAGCCGCCCCCGCGCCCGCCGGCCGCTGGGCACCGCGAACGGCTCACTTGGCGTCGAAGACGAGGCCGTCATAGCCGAACTCCACGCCCGGTGGGAGGGGATCGTCCTGATCCACCTCGTGGGTCATGTGGGTGAAGATCGTGCGGCGGGCGCCGATCCGCCGTGCCACCTCGACCGCCTCCTCCACCGAGAAGTGCGTCGAGTGGGAGCGGTGGCGCAAGGCGTCCAGGATCAGCACTTCGACGCCCGCGAGCAGCTCGAAGCTTGCGTCGGGGATCCGGTTGCAGTCCGTCACGTAGGCGAAGCCGCCGATCCGGTAGCCGAAGACCTCCATCTCGCCGTGCCAGACGGGGACGGGTACGAACGTCCGCCCCAGCAACTCGAAGGGCTCGCGGATCGGGATGAGATCGAGCTGCGGTTTGCCACCCCCCGCCTGCCCTGGCTCGAAGACGTAGGCGAACGCCCGTCGGATGCTGCGCAGGGTCTCCTCCGAGCCGTAGCAGGGGATGGCGGCGCGCTGCCGGAAGTTGAAGATCCGCACGTCGTCGAGCCCGAAGATATGGTCGGCGTGGGAATGCGTGAAGATGATGGCGTCCACGCGCGGGAGCCCGAAGCGCAACGCCTGCTCGCGCAGGTCGGTGGGCGTGTCCACGAGCACGACTCTCTCCTCCAGCTCCAGCTTCAGCCCCGGGCGCCACCGCTTGTTGCGCGGGTTCCCGGACCGGCAGACCTGGCACGTGCAGCCGATCACCGGGACCCCCGTCGAGGTCCCGCTGCCCAGCATCGTCACGCGCAGAGACATGGGAGGGGGAGTTTACCGCAGCCACTCCACGGCGCGGGTCCTGAACCAGGCATCGAGCAGACGGACCTCGCCGCCCCGGACCTTCCAGACGCGGGGCTCGTGGAAATGGCCCAGGAGGAGCACGTCGTGCCCTTCGGCCAGCCGCCGCTCGGCGTAGCGGCGGATCGCCTCCTCGGGGAGAGCGGCCCGGTGCCTGAAGTTGGTCTGCGAGAGCCGCCGCTCCGTGGAGTGGACCATGCGATGGGCGAGCCCGCGGGGGGTGTTGCGGACCAGGAAGCGGACGGCAGCGCTCTTCGACAGCCACCGCCAGAAGCGGTATTTCCAGTCCCGGTCGTTCAGCCCGTCGCCGTGCACGGCCAGATAGCGGACACCGCCAACCTCGAAGGCCATCTCCAGGCCGATCCGGTCGAAGGCGTCGGCGTAGGGGCTGCCGGCGAGGAAGAAGTCGCGATTGCCCTCGATGTAATCGACCTCGGTCCCCCGCTCGCGGAGCCTCCGCAGGGCAGCGACCACGGCGGCGACCTCCGCGGTCTCGAAGCGGGAGAACCCCACCCAGGCCTGGAAGAGGTCTCCCATCACCACCAGGCGGCGGCACCCCTGGGCGGGCAGAGCCGCGAGCTGCGAGACGAGCGGGCCGGCCGGGCCGCCCGGCCCACCCAGGTGAGCATCCGCGATCAGGGCGACGGACATCGACTAGACGATGGAGAGCTTCGGCCGCAGCTCTTCCTGCCGGGCGACCTCCTCGACCACCGCCTCGGCGACCTTGCGGAAAGCATCGGCGTGCGGCCCCCGGGGCTCGGCCACCGTGATGGGCACGCCGGCGTCGCCGCCGAGGACGATCTTGGGATCGAGGGGGATCGAGCCCAGGAAGGCCGTGCCCAGAAAATCGGCCGTCCGCTCGCCGCCGCCCCGCTTGAAGACGTCGGTCTCGCGGCCGCAGTGGGGGCAGACGAAGGTGGACATGTTCTCGATGATGCCGATCACCGGCACGTTCACCTTGCGGAACATGGCGAGCCCCTTCCTGGCGTCGATCAGGGCCACGTCCTGCGGCGTGGTCACGATCACCGCGCCCGAGAGGGGGATGCGCTGCGTCACCGTGAGCTGCGCGTCGCCCGTGCCCGGCGGCAGGTCGAGCACCAGGTAGTCGAGCGCCCCCCACTCCACGTCGCCCAGCATCTGCTCGATGGCGCGCATGACCATGGGGCCGCGCCAGATGACCGGCGTGTCCGTCTCCAGGATGAAGCCGAGCGACATCACCGTGACGCCATGCTTGAAGAAGGGGTGGATGCGATTGCCCACCACCCGGGGCTTCTCGGCGATGCCGAACATGGTGGGCACCGAAGGGCCGTAGATGTCCGCGTCGAGCAGGCCCACCCGGTAGCCGAGCTGGGCAAGGGCGACCGCCAGGTTGGCCGCTACCGTGGACTTGCCCACGCCGCCCTTGCCGGAGGCGACCGCCACCACGTGCTTGACCTCGGGGATCAGCGCGGCGTCCTGGGAGACCGCCCGCTGGGCCGACTCCTCGCGGGCGGGCGGCTTGACGACATTGAGATTCACCCGCACGTCCTGGACCTCGGGAAGAGCCCCGAGCACCCGCTCGACCTCGCCCTTCACCTTCTCGCCCGCGGCCGGGTTGTGCGTGGACATCTGCAGGTCCACGGACACGCTGCCGGCGGAAGCCCTGACCTGGTGCACGAAGCCGAAGGAGACGATGTCCCGGCTCATGCCGGGGAACTTCACCGTCTTCAGGGCGTCCCACACCTTGGATTCGAGATCTGCTGCCATACCCAGAGGTTCCTTTCGATCGACCCTGAGCCGATCCAGGAAAGCGTACCACACGGGTACGGTTTCCTCGGACCAGCCGGTCCGCCGCGCCCGCCGCGGCGCGTAGGTTCGCTGTCCGAATCGAGACAGCTTGCCCTAAGCAACGCTGTGGACCCTGTCCGCACCTTAGTGAATCGTGTCTCGTCTTACTGAAAACTGTCCTGACCTTACGGAGTCGCGGCGCGCAGCGCAATGGGTTCTGTCCGCAACGGTCGAGAGCCGGTCCGATTCCGAGCAGCTCTTGTCTCGACCTTACTGAGTCCGGTCCGGTTTCCTCTGGATCGGGCCGCCATGAACAGAAGGCGCGGTCCTGCTCTGCATGGGTCGTGTCCTGTTTCGCCCATGTTCTGTCCCGTTTCCACGGCGCTTGCTGCGATTTCCAGCAGGTCGGAGAGGGCGATCCATCCGGAAAGTCCGGCGATCTGAGCAGGAGCGACGGCTTCTACGGCACGGGGACGGTGGAGTCGTCTTCTGCGGACAATTTCAGCCCGGCGAGCTCGGCGATGCGGGCGCGGACCTCGCCGATCAGCTCCCGCTTGCGCCGCAATCCATACGTCGCGGGGTCGATCGGCGCGCCGTAGGAGACGACCGCGGTGCCGGGCCGGATGGCCCAGTTCCCCTTGGGCTGGATGGCCCGGGTCCCGCGGATGCCCACCGGCACGATGGGCAGGCTGCTCTTGAGGGCCAGCAGGAACCCGCCGCGCTGGAAGGGGAGGAGGGTGTCGGTCAGCGAGCGGGTCCCCTCGGGGAACATCAGGATGGAGGTGCCCTCCCGCAGCCGGGCCGCCGCCGCGGCGAAGGTGCGGCCAGCCGTGCTGCGGTCCGCCCGGTCCACGGGGATGAAACGGCCTGCCTTGAGGGCCCAGCCGAAGAGAGGGATAAGGAAGAGGCTCCGCTTGGCCACCATGCGGACCTGCCCGGGCGCGGTGGCGATCAGCACCGGGATGTCGAACAGGCTCTGGTGGTTGCAGAGGAAGACGTAGCTCGTCCCGGGCTCCAGCTCGGGCGCGTAGCACACCTCAGCGCGGACCAGGCTCGCGGCTAAGAGGGCGTTCGACCAGATCCGCATGATGCCGAAGGTCCAGCTCCCCTGCGGCGGGATCCACGCGACGGCGACGGCGACGGCCGCCAGGATGGCGGAGCCGATCATCAGGAATAGGTTCCCCGTGAACGTGGCGAGGGCGGTCAGCCAGAGGGGCGGGCGGCGCGGTGCGGTCGGTTCCATGGGGTGGGTGCTTATTGTCTATCGGGGGTCGGTCCTCGTCCAGCCCGGTCCCTGGCACGCAAACTGCTACAATCCCCCCGTCCCATGGCCGTGACCAGCCCGTACGTCCGCCGCTTCCGTCTGCTCGCCCTGCTGCGGGCCAGCCTGGTCGCCGGGGCCGTCTACGACTTCGGCTTCGCCGTCCTGATGGTGTCGGCCCCGCAGGTGCCGGCGCGGGCGTTCGACCTGCCGCTCCCGCCGCTCCCCCAGGGGGCCTTCTACCTCTGGATCCTCGCCACGTTGCTGACCATGCTCGCCGTGCTCTACCTGGCGGCGGCCCACGACCCGCGCCGGTACAGCGCCATCATCGCGGTGGCGATCGCCGGCCGGGCGCTGGGGGCGGCCGTCTTCGCGGCCGGCGCCCTGCGCGGCCCGGACCTCGGCGGGCTCATCCCCCTGGCGGCGGCGGACCTCGCCTTCAGCGTCGCGCACGCCGCCTCCTGGTGGCCCATCCGCTCGTGAAACCCCGGCAGATCGCGGAGCAGACGGGCGGGCTGGGGTTCCTGACCGGGCGGGCGTTCCTCGCCATGGTCCGCCCCCCCTACAAGGTCGGCCTCTGGATCCGCCAGATGGAGCAGATTGGCGTCCGCTCCCTCGGGGTGGCCGGTATCACCACCATCTTCACCGGCATGGTGCTGGCGCTGCAGACGGCCCTCTCGCTGCCCTCGCTGGGGATCAAGTACTACATCGGCTCGGTGGTGGCCAAGTCGCTGGTGCGCGAGCTGGGGCCGGTGCTGACCGCCCTCATCGTGGGGGGGAGGATCGGATCCGGCATGACCGCCGAGATCGGCACCATGAAGGTGACCGAGCAGATCGACGCCCTGCGCTCCATGGCCACCGATCCGGTCAAGCAACTGGTGGTGCCCAAGCTCGTCGCGACTCTGGTCATGCTGCCGTCGCTGACGGTGATCGGCGATGGCCTGGGCATTCTGGGCGGCCTGATCGTCGCCACCTTCACGCTCAACCTGACGCCGGGCCTCTATCTCAACGACGTCTTCGAGTCGCTCACCCTTGGCGATGTCGGCAGCGGCATCGCCAAGTCCTTTTTCTTCGCGTACTTCATCGCCATCGTCGGCTGCTACAATGGCCTCAACACCACGGGCGGCGCCGACGGCGTGGGCCGGGCGACGACCAACACGGTGGTGCTGGCCGCCATCCTCGTCCTGGTCTCCGACTTCTTCCTCACCAAGCTGTTCTACATCCTCGCCTGAAGGAGCCGCCGTGCCCGAAGCGCTCTACGAGATCCGCGGTCTGACCAAGCGATACGGCAAGCGCCGGGTGCTCGACCAGCTCGACTTCGACGTCTACAAGGGCGAGTGCCTGGTGATCCTCGGCCGGTCGGGAACGGGCAAGAGCGTGACGTTGCGGCAGCTCAACGGGCTGGAGAAGCCGGAGGCCGGCAGCGTCGTCTTCGACGGCACCGACCTGACCGGGCTGGAGGAGCGCGAGCTGTTCCCCATCCGCCGCCGGATCGCCATGCTGTTCCAGGGCGGCGCCCTGTTCGACTCCATGAACGTGCTGGAGAACGTCGCCTTCCCCTTGCGCGAGCACATCCGGCCCCGGCTCCCGGAGAAGGAGGTCCGGGAGAGGGTCCGGCACAAGCTCTCCCTGGTGGGGCTCAAGGACGTGGAGACCAAGATGCCCGCCGACCTCTCCGGCGGCATGAGAAAGCGCGCGGCTCTGGCGCGCTCC
This sequence comes from Thermoanaerobaculia bacterium, assembly GCA_036399915.1. GTDB lineage: Bacteria > Acidobacteriota > Thermoanaerobaculia > Multivoradales > UBA5704 > DATARR01. The sequence continues at coordinate 25,370 of DASWME010000254.1, read as the reverse complement.
CTCGCCCTGGACCCGGAGGTGCTGCTCTTCGACGAGCCCACCACCGGCCTCGACCCCATCACTTCGGCCACGATCGGCAAGCTCATCAACTCGATCCAGGAGGGGACGGACGTCACCTCCGTGGTCGTCACTCACGACATCCCTCTGGCCCGCCGCGTCGGGGACCGAATCGCCCTGCTGGCCGATGGCAAGTTCTGCTTCATCGGCGACTGGAAGGAGGCCGAGCGCAGCAACGATCCGAACCTCGCCAGCTTCCTGGCCGGCCGGGAGGAGGAGGAAGAGAATGTCGCCTAGCACCCGCGCCTTCCGTGTCGGCCTGGTCATCCTGGTCGCCGTCACCGTCCTGGCGGCCGGGATCTTCCTGATCGGCGACAAGAACAACCTGTTCTCGCGCAAGAACCTGTACTACGTGGACTTCAACTCGGTCAGCGGCTTGAAGCCAGGCAGCCCCGTGCAGCTCAACGGCGTGGACGTGGGCACCATCAAGCAGGTCGACCTGCCGGAGGACCCCCAGAAGCGGCAGATCCGGGTCTGGCTGCAGGTGGAGAGCCGCTACGCCAGCCGTATCCGTGGGCCGGTCGGCGCCACCGGAGCCGTGGAGGGGCAACCCGGCTCGGTGGCCCGCATCAAGACCCTGGGCCTGCTGGGCGACAAGTTCATCGAGATCATCTCGGGCTCGCCCCGCTATCCGGTGATCCCTTCCGGCGGGCCGATCCCGGCGGCGCAGCCCACCAACGTGGACGCCCTGATCGCCTCGGGCGAGGACGTGATGGACAACGTCGTCGAGATCTCCCACTCGCTCAACACCGTCCTCGCGCGCATGGAGCGGGGCGAGGGCATCCTCGGCCAGCTCACCAAGAACACGCCAGAGGGCCAGCGGCTCCAGGAGTCGCTGGTGGGGACCTCCGAGAGCCTACAGCGGATCGCCCTCACGATCGAGCACGGCCAGGGACCCCTGCCGCGCATGCTCAACGACCGGGCCCTGGCCGACCAGCTCGCCCGCTCCCTCGACCGCTTCGAGAGCTTGCTCGCCCAGGCCCAGGACGGGCCGGGGCTCCTCCCGGGGCTGCTCAACGACCCCTCGACCCGGACCCGGTTCAACGACACGCTGGCCTCTCTCAACCAGGTGGCGCGGGACCTGCAGGGGTTCACGGCCGATCTGGAGACGAGCGACGCCCTGCTCCCGCGCCTAGTCAAGGACGAGGAATACGGCCGTCAGGTCGCCGAGCAGGTTCGCCAATTCGTGCAGCGCCTCAACGAGATCTCCTACAAGGTCTCGGAGGGGCAGGGCTCGGCGGCGAAGCTGATCAATGACCCCCAGATCTACGAGGCCGTCAACGACATCATCATCGGCGTCAACGAGTCCCGGATCCTGCGCTGGCTGATCCGCAACCGGCAGAAAAAGGGGATCGAGACGCGCTACGAGGAGACCAAGAGGGCCATCGAGGCGCAGGAAGGGACGCCGGAGCCCCTGGACCGGGGTCCAGACGTGACGGAGCCGCAGGCCGAGGAGACGAAAGAGCCGAGCGCGGCGCCTCTGGCCCCTTCAGCGGTCCCGCCGCCGGCGGGGCCACCGCCGCCCGCCAGTCCGGCGGAGCCTCCCACGACGGCCGAGCCGCCGCCTCCGGGCGCGGCCCCATGACCGAGAGGATCTGGAACCACTCATGCCATCTCATGTCCTGGTGACCGGAGGGGCGGGCTTCATCGGCTCGCACTTAACGCGGCGCCTGCTCGCCCGGGGAGACCGGGTGACGGTGCTGGACGACTTCAACGACTTCTACGATCCCGCGCGCAAGCGGGAGAACGTCGGTCCGCTCCTCGGCCGGGACGACTACCGCCTGGTCGAAGGGGACATCCGCGACGAGGCCCGGGTGGACCGCCTGTTCGCCGAAGGGCGGTTCGACGCCGTGGTGCACCTCGCGGCGCGGGCCGGGGTGCGGCCGAGCCTCAGCGAGCCGATCCTCTACGAAGACGTCAACTGCATCGGCACCCTGCGGCTGCTCGAGGCCGCGCGCCGGCACGGGCCCAGGGTCTTCCTCTTTGGCTCCTCCTCGTCCGTCTATGGCATCAACGAGAAGGTCCCCTTCGCGGAGGACGACGAGGTCAACCAGCCGATCAGCCCGTACGCCACCACCAAGCGCACGGGCGAGCTGCTCTGCTACAACTACCACCATCTCTACGGCTTCCGGGTCGCCTGCCTGCGCTTCTTCACCGTCTACGGCCCGGCGCAGCGGCCGGAGATGGCGATCCACAAGTTCACCGACCTGCTCTGGCGCGGCAAGGCCGTGCCCATGTACGGCGACGGCAGCAGCCGGCGCGACTACACCTACGTGGACGACATCGTCGACGGGCTGGTGGCGACGCTCGACCTCGCCCCCGGCTTCGAGATCCTCAACCTGGGCGGAGCGGACACGACCTCGCTGCGCGACCTCGTCCACTGGATCGCCGAGGAGCTTGCCGTCGAGCCGCGGATCGAATATCTTCCCGCCCAACCCGGGGACGTTCCGATCACCTACGCCGACGTTTCCAAGGCGGCGCGGCTCCTGGGGTATTCCCCCAGGGTCCCCATCCGGGAGGGCCTGCGCCGTTTCGTCTCCTGGTATCGCGAGCGTGCCGAACGTGCAAAACCCTGAACCCTTTCCAAGCGAGCCTCGACAACCATGAACATCTGCGTCGTGGGTAGCGGTTACGTCGGCCTGGTGACGGGGGCCTGCCTGGCGGACTTCGGCATGCATGTGGTCGGGGTCGACATCGATGAGGCCAAGGTGCGGACCCTCTCTGCGGGCAAGGTGCCGATCTACGAGCCCGGCCTTGAGACCCTGGTCCAGAAGAACATGGCGGAGGGACGGCTGCGCTTCTCCACCGACCTTGCGCCCGCCATCGAGGAGGCGCAGGCGGTCTTCATCGCCGTGGGCACGCCGCCGAAGTCCGACGGCTCGGCCGATCTCACGTTCATTCGTGAGGTCGCCTCCTCCATCGCCCAGCACCTCAACGGCTACAAGATCATCGTCACCAAGAGCACGGTGCCCATCGGCACGGGCAAGATGATCGAGGCCATGGTGCGCGAAGGGGCCGGCAGCAAGCATCGCTTCGCCGTGGTGAGCAACCCCGAGTTCCTGCGCGAGGGCTCGGCCATCGAGGATTTCATGAACCCCGACCGGGTGGTCATCGGCACCCGCGACGAGCGGGCCGCCGAGCTGATGAGGGATGTCTACTCTCCGCTCGCCTCGGCCGGCGTGCCGTTCATCGTCACCGACGTCGAGACGGCCGAGCTCATCAAGTACGCCTCCAACGGCTTTCTCGCCACCAAGATCTCCTTCATCAACGAGGTAGCGCAGATCTGCGAGGCCTGGGGCGCCAACGTCGAGGTGGTGGCCAAGGGCATGGGGCTCGACAGCCGCATCGGCCCGAAGTTCCTCTCCGCCGGCCCCGGCTTCGGCGGCTCCTGCTTCCCCAAGGACACCCGGGCCGCGGCCCAGATCGCCCGCGACCAAGGGCTGCGCTTCCGCATCATCGAGGCCGTGCTCGAGGTCAACGAGGCCACTCAGAAGCGGATGACCGAGAAGATCGAGCGGGCGCTGGGCAGCGTTGCCGGCAAGACCGTCGCCGTGCTCGGCCTCTCCTTCAAACCCAACACGGACGACATCCGCGAGTCTCCCGCCCTGCCCATTGTGCAGGGGCTGCTCGACCGCGGGGCGACCGTGCGGGCCTTCGATCCGGAAGCCATGGAGGGGTGCCGGCCGCTCTTCCCGGCCGTCACCTTCTGCGACAACGCCTACGAGGCGGCAGAGGGGGCGGACGCCCTGGTCATCGTCACCGAGTGGAACCAGTTCCGCAAGCTGGAGCTGGATCGCCTGCAGCAACTCCTGCGCCAGCCGCTGGTCATCGACCTGCGCAACCTCTACGAGCCGGAGAAGATGGCGGCGGCCGGCTTCCGCTACGTCTCCATCGGCCGCACCGAGGGGGTGCCCGACGCGCGGCCCCAGGCCGTGCCCAAGGCGGCCCGTTCCGCGGGGGCGCGCTCGTGAGCCGAGCGGTCGTCACCGGCGGCGCCGGCTTCCTCGGCTCCCACCTCTGCGACCGCCTGCTCGCCGAGGGGCACGAGGTCGTCTGCGTCGACAACCTGGTGACCGGGCGGACGGAGAACGTCAAGCACCTCCTGCACCGGGGCGGCTTCGAGTTCCTGGAGCACGACGTGTCGAAGCCGTTCACCGTTGAAGGGCGGGTGGACTTCGTCCTCCACTTCGCCTCGCCGGCGTCGCCCATCGACTATCTGGAGCTGCCCATCCAGACCCTCAAGGTGGGCTCGCTCGGCACCCACAACAGCCTGGGCCTCGCCAAGGCCAAGGGCGCCCGCTACCTGCTCGCCTCCACCTCCGAGGTCTACGGCGACCCCAAGGAGCACCCACAGAAGGAGACCTACTGGGGCAACGTCAATCCGGTGGGCCCGCGGGGCGTCTACGACGAGGCCAAGCGCTTCGCCGAGGCCATGACCATGGCCTACCACCGCTATCACGGCCTCGACGTGCGCATCGTGCGGATCTTCAACACCTACGGGCCGCGCATGCGCCTGCGCGACGGCCGCGTGGTGCCGGCCTTCATCCAGCAGGCCCTGACCGGCGAACCCATGACCGTCTTCGGCTCGGGGCAGCAGACCCGCTCCTTCTGCTACGTGGACGACCTGATCGAGGGGATCTGGCGGCTGCTGATGAGCGATCTCGTGGAGCCGTGCAACATCGGCAACCCCCACGAGATGACGATCCTGGAGTTCGCCGAGACCATCAGGGCCGCCATCGGCAGCTCGAGCCCCATCGTCTTCAAGCCGCTGCCGGTCGATGACCCGCAGACGCGGCAGCCGGACATCACCCTCGCCCGCGAGCGCCTCGGCTGGGAGCCCAGGGTCCCCCTGGCCCGGGGGATCGGGAGCACCGTCGAGTACTTCCGGTCGGTGCTGACCGAGCAGGGCGCACTACGAGTATAGAATCCGCTCATGCAGAACCCACAGAAGGCCCTGAGCTATGCTCTCGAAAAATACCCGGAGCGGGTGGAGATGGTGCCCATCGAGCAGCTCGTCACCGACAGCGCCCGCCAGAATCCGAAGCGCCCTGCCTATGTGACGCTCGCCGTGCCCGACGAGATCGTCAAGAGTCTGAAGGGCGGACGGGACGACCGCGACCTGGTGCTGCTGGTGCGGGTGCCGAAAGAGATCCTGGAGCGCTCCGAGAGCCGGATCGTGCTCCCCGGCGAGGTCCGCTGATGGCTGCCACCGTCCACTGCGCCCGCTGCGGGCGGCCCGAGGCGCCGGCCCTGGCGAGGCCTCCCCTTCCCGGCAAGCTCGGGGCCGAGATCCGCGAGCGCGTCTGCGCCGACTGCTGGGCCGAGTGGCAGCGGGTCGAGGTGATGGTCATCAACGAGCTGCGGCTCAACTTCATGGACCCCGCCTCCCAGGAGGTCCTCAACCGCCACATGCGGGAGTTCCTGTTCCCCGGCGCTGCCGAGGAACCCAGGCCGGAATCCGGATAGGGCGCGGCCGTTGAGAGTGCCGCGCCACCTCCTCCTTCGCTTCCTCGTCCTCGTAGCGATCGTTGGGACCGGCTTCGCGGTCCTGCGCTGGACACCGCTCGCGGATTGGCTCACCGTCGAGAAGGTCTCGGCCCTGCTCGACCGGCTGCGGGACGCCTGGTGGGCGCCGGTGGCGCTGATCGCCTCCTACATCGTCCTCTGCCCTCTCGGAGTCCCGGCGACTCCCATGATGGTCGCCGGCGGCATGGTCTTCGGCCCGGTGATGGGCTCGGTCTATAACATCGTGGGCACCTTTCTGGGCGGGGGGGCGACCTACTTCCTGGGCCGGGGATTGGGGCGCGGGTTCGTCCTCCATCTGGTGGGCAACCGCCTGAAGCGGGTGGAACGGACCATCGCCCGCCGGGGTTTCTGGGGACTGGTGGGCCTGCGTTTTCTGCCGGTCCCCTATCCTCTCGTCAACTACACCGCCGCTCTCGCCGGGGTTCGCCCGGCGCTGTTCCTGATTACGACCGCCATCGGCCTCATCCCTGGCGTAGCGGTCTTCACCTACTTCGCCTCCCTGCTGACGAAGGCGGCGAGCGGCGACCGCTCCGGTATCTACGTGCAGTTCGCCGTGGCTTCGCTGCTGCTGCTGCTGCTCACCGTCATCCCGCAGGTCTGGACGATGCGCAAGCGGCGGGAGCGGTACCGGGAGCTCTGCGAGAGACGGCAGGCCCGGCAGTCGTAGATCAGGCCTTCCCCAGCGCCGCCTCGACCTCAGGCACGTCGATCAGCAGCGCCCCGCCCGTGACGGACTTCACGGGATCGAACTCGTAGTCGCGGATCACCCGGCGGAAGGCCTCTTTCAGGGCCCGGGCTCCGAGCCGGGGCTGGCGTCCGGCCTCGAGGGCGATGCGGCGGACGGCGGCGGGCGAGATCGCCAGGTGGATGCCACGGCTCTCGAAGTAGGCACGGCTCTGGTGGAACGCGGACTCCGGGGTCTCCAGGAAGATGCGGACGAGCTCGTCCTGCCCCAGGTCCTGGAGCAGCACGACGGCGTCGAAGCGGGAGAGGAACTGCGGGCTCATCCCGTAGTCGAAGAGGTCCTCGTTGCGCAGCCAGTCGCGGAGGTGGAAGACGATCTTCTCCATCACCTTGCCGCCTTCGACCACGGTGACCGGCTGCAGCGATCCGCGGTCCTTGCCGATGGTGACGCGGTCGTAGACGGCGTCGTAGAGCCCCTCGAAGGCGCCGGCGCAGACGAAGAGGATCTCGGAGGAGTCGACCGTCACCGTGCCGCCGCCGGCCCAGGCCGGAAGGGCCAGGGGTACGGCCTCGTTCTCGATCAGCGTCAGCAGCGCCTCCTGGGCGCGGATGCCGGAGACGTTCGGCTGGCCTCCCACGTGGGAGCGGATCTTGTCCACCTCGTCCACGAACACCAGCCCCGAGGCGGCCCGCCGGAGCAGCATGTCGAGGGGAGCGCCGGGCCCGAGCTGCTCGCGGGCCCGCTCCAGGAGGCGACCCAGCACCGCCTCGCCCGGCCGGCCACGCTCCGCCTCCTCGCCGAGGACGTTGGCGTGGACGCGCACCACCGCCGAGCGGGCCGCCAGCACCGGGTCCGAGGCGAGGTAGGCCTCGACGGCCTGCATCAGCGTGGTCTTGCCCGTGCCCGAGGAGCCGATCATCAGGATGTTGCCCACCCGCAAGCCCGCGAGCTGCTTGGAGAGAGCCACCGCCATCTCGCGCACGGCCTCCTCCTGGCCCAGGATGCGGCGGGAGAGGGCCTCGGCGACCTCGGCGGGATCGGGAGCGGCAAGGGCCATTCAGACCCGCATCAGCACCGCCCCCCAGTGGAGCCCAGCGCCCAGGGCGGTAAAAACCACGAGCGAGCCTTCCGGAGCCTTGCCGGCCTGGCGCGCCTCGTGGAAGGCGAGGGGCAGCGTGGCGGAGGTGGTGTTGCCGTACTTCTGGATGTTGTTGTGGACCTTCTCGTCCGGCAGGCCGAGGATCTGCTGCGCCTTCTCGTTGATGCGCAGATTGGCCTGGTGCATGATGACCAGGTCCAGGTCCGCGGTGCTGTAGCCGCAGCGCTGGAGCACTTCCTGGGTGGCTTCCGGCATGCGGGTGACGGCCAGCTTGAAGACCGCCTTGCCGTCCATCACCGGCACCGTTTCGGCGGTCCGGATCATCTCGCAGCTCACGAAGGGCCGGCGCGCCGAGCCGCCGCCGGGGACGTAGAGGATGTCCTTGTGGTTGCCGTCGCCGTAGAGCGCCGAAGCGAGGATGCCGCGGCCGTCGGCCGCCTCCGCCCGGAAGACCATGGCACCGGCGCCGTCCCCGAACAGCACCAGCAGGTGCCGGAACTGGGAGTTCCATTGGAACTCCTCCTCCGACAAGGGGCCGGGGTCACGCCCGTGCAACACCTCGAAGGTCCGCGCGCTGAAGGGCATCAGAGCGGTGTGGACGTCGGCGCCGACCAGCAGGACCGTGCGGGCGGCCCCGCTCCGGATCAGCGCGTCCACCACCTGGAGGCCGTAGGCGAAGCCTGCGCACTGCTGGCGGAGGTCGAGCGCCGGCAGGGCCCGCAGCCCAAGCTTCTGCTGGATCAGGGTTCCCGTGCCCGGAAAGTAGTGGTCCGGCGTCATGGTGGCGCAGACCAGGTAGTCCACCTCGTCCACCCCGATCCCCGCGTCGTCGAGGGCCGCCCGCGCCGCCTCGGCTCCGAGATCGGAGGAGCCCACGCCCGGCTCGACATAGTAACGGGTCAAGACGCCGCTGCGCTCCCGGATCCACTCGTCACTGGTCTCGATGATGCGGGTCAGCATGAAGTTGTCGACCTCAAGCGGCGGTACGCAGATGCCGGTTCCCGCAAGCACGGCGCGAGCCTCGATCATGACGCGAAATCCTCCAAGGGAAAGACTACAAGGGCGGCTCCTGGGGCTGCGGCCGGAGCAGGGGATCGAGGGACCGCTGGCCAGGCACATAGAACACCGTAAGCTCGCCCTGCTTGATGAAGCGGTAGACGCCGGCCGGGCGCTTGCCGTCGAGCCCGGAAGGGGAGCTGGAGCCGTACGTCCAGACCTCGACGGGCGGCCCGTTCGGCACGGGCGACACCTCGAAGTCCACCTTCTCCGGGGGTCCGTAGAGGACGTAGAGCACGCCGCGGTCGGTACGGCGGCCCTGGAAGCCGGCCTCGCTGTAGAGGCGGTCAGCATCGGTCGAGCGCTGGTCGAACGCCTCGCGGATCGGGTTCCCGGGCCTGTCGGGCGCCGGATCGCGGCGGTCCCAGAAGGCCTGGACGAACGCGGCGGCCTGCGGGTCGTCCTTCAGCGCCAGGTATTCCTGGACCTCCTGGGGGGTCGCGATGCGCGAGACCGCGCCCACGAGCCAGGCGGTGTACTCGGGCCCGAGGAAGGGGTTCGTCAGCTCCGCGAGGGAGCGGGGAGCGGAGACCGCTCCGCCGCCGCAGCCCGCGGCGAGGAGCGCCAGCAGCAGGAGGACCGGGCCGGGTTTAGCCATTGCGGCGGAGCAGATCGAGGAACTCCTCCCGGACCTGCTTCTGATGGAAGATCCCGCGGATCGCCGAGGTCACCGTGAGCGCTCCCGGTTTCTTGACCCCACGCATCTCGACGCAGAGGTGCCGCGCCTCGATGACCACCATGGCCCCCAGGGGATGGAGCTTCTCCTCGAAGAATGTCACCACCTGCTCGGTCAGCCGCTCCTGGAGCTGCGGCCGCTTGGCGTAGAACTCCAGGATGCGGGAGAACTTCGACAGCCCCAGGATGTTGTCGCGCGGAATGTAGGCGATATGGGCGTGCCCGTAGAAGGGCACCAGGTGGTGGGCGCACATGGAATAGAAGGGAATCTGCTTCTCCATCACCATGTGGCTGTAGCCCTCCTCGTTGGGGAAGGTCGTCACCTTGGGCTCCGCCCCCTCCGAGAGGCCGTGGAACATCTCCAGGTACATCTTGGCGACCCGCAGATCGGTCTCGGCGAGGTTCGGGTCCTTGAGGTCCAACCCCAGGGCCGTGAGGATTCCCCGCACGTGGTGGGAGATGGTGGCGAGCTTGCGCTGCTCCTCGTCGTCCAGCTCCGTCAGGGCGATCGGCGGCACGTGGTCGGGGACGATGACTTCCGGCTCTTTGCTCATGGCGCTCTCCCGCTCTCCGCGAAGCGGCCTTCTATCCTACAACAGGGCGGAGACGGTAGCGTTCTTGCAACGGGGTCCGGTATCCGGTGCCTCGCCGGAGGCACCTCCCCTGAAGGTTCCTTCAACAAGGAGGAAATTGTTATGGCATCGAAGAACGCCCGAGACATCATGACCGAGAACCCCGCGGTGTGCACTCCGGAGACCAGCGCTCAGGACGCCGCCCGGCTGATGCAGGACAATGACTGCGGGAGCCTTCCCGTGGTCGAGAGCCGCGACTCGATGAGGCTGGTCGGGATGGTGACCGACCGCGACCTCGCCATCCGGATCCTGGCCCGCGGCCAGGACGGCAACACGCCGATCCGGGAGGCGATGACCCGCAACGTCTCCTCGGTGAAGGTGGACGACGACTTGGACGCGGTCGAGCACGTCATGTCCAGCCAGCAGGTGCGGCGGGTCCCCGTGGTCGACGACCGCGACCGCGTCGTCGGCATCGTCGCCCAGGCGGACCTCGCCCGCGAGCTGGAGGCCGTGGGCCGCAAGGACTTCAGCCGGGTCCTGGAGAAGATCTCCGAGCCGGGCTGATTTTCCCTTCGCGTCCAGGCCGGTCCCGCAGGGGCGCAGCATGCCCGCGTCCCTGCGCGTCCCACCTGCGCTGGTCCGGCGAAGCCTGTCCCGCTATGATCCGGTGGGCAAGGAGGGGCGCTCATGCTCTACGACCTCTCGCCCGTCATCCGCCCGGAGATCCCCGTCTGGCCGGGCGATACCCCGTTCCAGTCCCGGCTGACGTGGTCCATTGCCGAGGGAGCCAGCGTCAACCTCTCTGCGATCACCACGACCCCCCACCTCGGCTCGCACGCTGACGCCCCGTTCCACACCGAGCCTCGCGGCGAGGGGATGGCCGACATGCCGCTCGACCCTTATCTCGGGCCCTGCCGGGTGGTGCGGGTGCCGCCGCAGCCGCTGATCGAGCCGCGGCACGTGGAGGGGCTCGACCTCGCCAACCCGGGCCGGCTGCTGTTCAAGAGCGAGAGCGTCCGCGACCGCCGCACCTTTCCCGAGCGGTTCACCGCCCTGTCGCCCGAGCTGGCCCTCCTGCTCGCCGAGAAGGGCGCTCTCCTGGTGGGGATGGACACCCCCTCCGTCGATCCTTTCGACAGCAAGACGCTGGACGCCCACCACACCCTGTTCCGGGCCGGCATCGCCATCCTCGAGGGGCTGGTGCTCGACGGCGTGCCGGAGGGGGTCTACGAGCTGATCGCCCTGCCGCTGCGGATGGCGGGGCTCGACGCCTCGCCGGTGCGGGCGGTGTTGAGGAGCCTCGAGGCCTGAAGTTACGGGATAGAATAGCCGGAAGATGGAATCCAACCGCCGCGGCCCCGCCGCAGCGGAATCGAGAGGAGGGGCTCCCGTGAACAGCAAGGAATTCGTCGCGCAACTGGTCGAGGAGATGGACCGGCTCTTCGCGCGCCTGGGAGAGACGGAGACCCTGGAGTCCGAAGCCGACGGCAAGGTGGACGTGGTCACCCTGCTGCGCCTGGCCCTCAAGAGCGAGCTCGAAGCGAGCGAGCTCGCCGGCTTCTGGATGCCCACCACCCCCGAGGTGGACGCCAAGATGGCCCTCGCCCTCCAGTGCGGCGACGAGATGAAGCACTACGGTCTGATCAGCCAACGCCTGGCCGAGCTGGGGGAGGACCTGACGGACTTCGACCCGCTGGCCGAGGGCCACAGCCCCCTCTACCAGTACCTGCGCGGCCTGCGCACCACGGTCGAGCGCATCGCCGCGGGCCCCTTCGCCAGCGAGGCCATCGCCCAGGTGCGCAACGCCCAGTTCGTGAACTTCTGCCGCTCGGTGGGCGACCTCGGCACGGCGCGGCTGTACGACGAGACCATCCAGCCCGAGGAGGCCCACCATCACCACCTCGGCCGCGAGATCCTGGAGAAGTACGCCACGACGCCCGAGCTCCAGGAGCTCGCCGGCTCCGCCGTGCGCAACACGCTGGCCATCGCCGACGAGCTGCGCAACCTGGCCGCCAAGACCACCGGCGTCCACAACATCCCCGTCTCCTAAAAGAGGACCATGGAACCCCAGATCTCCACGATCGCCGTGCTCGGCGCCGGCACGATGGGGCGTGGCATCGCCCACGTCTCAGCCCTCGCCGGCATTGCCACGCACCTGTACGACCCGTTCCCCGAGGCCCTGCAGAAGGCCGAGTCCACCATCCACCGCAACCTCGCCAAGGGGGTCGAGCTGAAGAAGGTCGACCCCGAGACGGCGGAGCGTGCCAGGGCCGGTCTCCACCTTCACGACGACCTCGCCGGCGCCGTCCGCGAGGCCGGCCTCATCATCGAGGCCGTGCCCGAGGACATGGGCCTCAAGATCCGCACCTTTGAGGAGGTCGTCCGGAGCTGCCCGGAGAACGCCCTCCTGGCGTCGAACACCTCGGCCCTGTCCATCACCGAGATGGCCGCCGCCACCGGCCGGCCGGACCGCTTCGCGGGCATGCACTTCTTCAATCCGGTGCACGTGATGAAGCTCATCGAGCTGGTCCGGGGCCTGGAGACCTCCAGGGAGACCCTGGACGCCCTCCGCCGGGTGGGCGAGCGCATGGGCAAGGAGATCGTCACGGTCAACGAGGCCCCCGGGTTCGTCACCAGCCGCATCAACGCCCTGATCGGCAACGAGGCCTTCCGCATGCTGCAGGAGGGGGTGGCCAGCGCCGAGGACATCGACAAGGCCCTGAAGCTCGGCCTCAACCACCCCATGGGACCCTTCGAGATGGTGGACCTCGTGGGGCTCGACGTCCGCCTGTCGATCCTGGAGTTCCTCCACCGCACCCTGGGCGAGGCCTACCGGCCCAACCAGATCCTCGTCCAGCACGTCCGCGCCGGCCGGCTCGGCCGCAAGGTGGGCAGGGGCGTCTACACCTACGACGAGAACGGGGAGAGAATTCGATGACGGCCGGGGACCTCGCGGGCCGCGTCGCCCTGGTGACCGGCGCCAGCAGCGGCCTCGGGTTTGCCGCGGCCCGGGCCCTCGCCCGCCGGGGAGCCCGCCTCGCCATCGCCAGCCGGGGCGGCGAGAAGCTGGAGGCGGCCCGCGAGCGCCTTGCTGACGAGGGGACCGAGGTTGTGGCGGCGGCCGCCGACGTACGTGACGCCGCATCCCTCGCCCGGCTCGTCGAGGAGATGGAGCGGCGGCTCGGATCCGTGGATGTCCTGGTCGCCAACGGCGGCGGCCCCCCTGCCAAGCCCGCGGCCGAGGTCACGGAGGAGGACTGGCAGGCCGCCATCCCCCTCGCCCTGCTCTTCGTGCCGCGCCTGTGCCGGCTCGTCCTGCCCGGCATGCGCGAGCGCCGCTGGGGGCGGATCGTGGCCGTCAACTCGATCTCGTCCCGCCAGCCCATCCCGGGCCTTGCCCTCTCGAACGCGCTGCGCCCCGCCGTGCTGGGCTACCTGAAGACCCTTTCCCAGGAAGTCGCCGCGGAGGGCGTCACGGTCAACGCCGTGCTGCCCGGCTATACGCGGACGGAGCGCCAGGAGGAGCTGGCCGCCGCCGCGTCCGCCCGCACCGGCAGGCCCAGGGAGGAGGTCGTCGCCGGCTGGATCGGCGACACCCCGATGGGCCGCATGGCCGAGCCCGAGGAGATCGGCGAGGTCGTGGCCTTCCTCTGCTCTCCGGCCGCCTCGTACGTGACGGGTCAGGCGATCGCGGTGGACGGGGGATACTGGCGCGGGTTGTAGCTCCCCGCCAGCTCCGCGATTCCGCTCTCCAGCCTCCTCACCAGCTCGGGCAGCGCCCCCGCGTCCACGGAGCAGTGGGCGATGCGCAGATAGCGCGGGGCGATGGAGATCAGCCCGGTGTCGTGGTGGGCCAGCAGGTGCTTGCGAACGGTCTCTGAATCCAGGCCGAGCCCCTCGGGCAGCTCCACCAGGGCGAAACAGCCGGAGTTGAAAGGGAGCGCCGTCACCAGCCCGGGATCCACCCCGGCCAGGGCGCCCTTGAGGGCGCGGTACCGGCCTTCCAGGAGGAGCCGCACCGCCTCGACCTCGCGCTCGATCCCCTCCTGCCGGAGGGCCTGGAGCAGGATCACCTGGCTCGCGGCCACCGGCGAGCCGACGGTGGAGCGCACCAGCATCTTCACCTTGCTCTCCAGCGACCGCGCCGCCTCCGAGTCCGGCTCCACGGCGAAAGTGAGGAAGCCCACCCGGCCGCCGAAGAAGGAGAACTCCTTGGTGGCGCCGTCCACCTTGACAGCCACCAGGTTCGGGTGGGCCCCCGCCAGATCCCAGAACAGGGACTCGCGGGGTATGTCCGGCTCGTAGACCAGGCCGGCGTAGGCGTCGTCGCAGACCACGACCAGGGGCCGGCGCTCCGCCTCCTCCAGCAGAGCCTGGACGGTGGCCCGGCGCTCCTCGCGGTCCGGCGTGTAGCCGCCGGGGTTCGAGGGGAGGTTGAGCAGCGCGACCGCGGGCTCGCCCGCCGGCACTCCGGCGAGAGCGTCGGAGATGGCGCGGGGGTTGTACCACCCGTCCACGTAGGCGGGGGCGGTCAGCACCTTCGCTCCGGTGCGCGTGGCGAAAGCCTGCCGGTAGTTGCCCCAGAAGGGCTGCGGAATGGCCACCGCCCTGCCCTCGCCGCCGAAGAGGTCCGCCAGCAGCGAGAGGCCGTGGCTCAAGCCGGAGGTCACCAGGGGCAGGCTGGAGGGGGCCCCGGCCGGAACCGATCGGCGCTGCCACTCCCGCCACCGCCGCCGGACTTCCGGCAATCCCTCGATGGGAGAGTCGAGGAGCGCCTGGTTCAGGTCCTGCTCGGAAAGGCCGCCGAAGGCCGCAACCAGACCCGGCGGCCGGACCACGCCGCCCCTGCCGTCCGCCACCTGGACAACGGGGAAGGAGATCCGGCGCCCGAGCGGCGAGAGGGCCCGGAACAGGGCCGGGGCGTCCCGCTCGAGCGAGGCGTTGACCTCGGCGGCCGGCTCGCACATGGGCGCAGAGTATAGCCCCCTACTCGAACCTCCACGTCCTCACCGTCCAGCCCCCCCCTTCGATGGCCACCGCGCCGATGTAATCCGGGGCCGGGCGGAGATGGTGGAAGAACCAGCGGGCCGCCCTCCCGGCATCGCCTTCGAGGGTGAGCATGCGGGGAGGATCGCCCAGGGCGAGAGTCACGTCGAAGGAGTCGAGCGGCGCCGCGAGCCCCTCCCCCACCGCCTTGAGGTAGGCTTCCTTGCGGGTCCAGCAGTTGAAGAAGGCCTCCTGCTTGGCGGGGAACGGAATGCCCCGGAGCACCTGCCGCTCGCTCTGCGAGAAGAAGCGCTCGGCGATCTGCTCGCAGTCGGACATCTGCCGCAGGTACTCGATATCCACGCCGATCTCGGGCCCGAGCACGAAGCCCACCAGGGCCAGCTCGTCGGAGTTGGAGAGGTTGAACTGCAGGCCCCGGGCGTCCAGGGGCGGCGCGAGGAAGGGCTTGCCCCGAGGGCCATACGAGAACCGGACCAGCTCCGGGCGGACGCCCAGATAGGCCGCGAGCAGCTCGCGCAGGGCCCCCCGTCCGACCACGTACTGCCGCCGGTGCTTCTCGAAGCGGAAGCGGTTCGCCCGCGCCCACTCGTCTTCGGAGAGGGAGCGGCCCAGCCGCTCGACCTCCCCGGCGGGCGGATCGAGCCGGACGGACCAGACATGGACCTCCCCCGGCGCCAGCGCCAGACCGGACGCCGGGGAGCGTGGCGGGAAGCCGGTCACCAGGAGCGGGGCAGCGCCGCGGCCGTGATCTCCGCCAGGTCGCGGGCAACGGATTCGAGGACGAGGTCCTTGGCGCTATGAATGAAGAAGTGGTCCCCTGGCAGCATCCGCATCCGGAAGCGGCCCTGCGTGTGCTCCTTCCAGGCTTCCACGTCCTCGCGGGTGACGTCCTCGTCGCCTAAGCCCCCATAGGCGGAGATCCCCGCCTCCAGAGGGTCCCCCGCGGTGTAGGCGTAGGTCTCGTTGAGCTCGAAGTCAGCCCGCAGGATGGGGATGAGCAGGCGCATCAGCTCCTCGTGCTGGAGCACCTCCTCCGGCGTGCCGTTGAGCTCCCGCAGCTTGACGAGGAACTCCGGCTCAGGCAAGCCGTAGATGGGCTCCTCGCGGGCCGGCAGGTGCGGCGCCCGGCGTCCGGAGACGAAGAGGTGCAGGGGCTGGGCCTGGCCGCGCCGGCGCAGCTCCCGCGCCAGCTCGAAGGCGACCGCCGCGCCCATGCTGTGTCCGAAGAACAGGAAGGGGAGATCGAAATAGGGCTGCAGAGCGTCGGCGGCGGCCTTCACCATGGGCTCGGCCCGGGTGAACGGCTGGTCCCGCAGCCGGCTCTCCCGCCCAGGGAGCTGCACCGGGCAGACCTCGATGTCGGCGGGCAGCGAGGCCGCCCAGCCCCGGAAGACCGAGGCGCCGCCCCCCGCGTAGGGAAAGCAGAACATACGCATCCGCGCACGCGGATTCACCTCGCGGTAGGCCAGCCACCGCGCCGAAGGATTGCCGCCAGGCCTCACGATGGGAGCAACTAGTTGGTTTCCTGGCCCGCCTGCCGCTGGCGCTCCATCTCCTCCATTTTCTTGCGCAGGGAGAGGGGGCGCATGTCGGTCCAGACTTCCTTGATGTAGTCCAGACACTCCTGCTTGAGCCCACTCTTGCCGACGTCGTTCCATCCCAGAGGGTTCTCGCGGTGCGCCGGCCAGATCGAGTACTGCTCTTCGTGGTTCACCACGACCTTGTAGATGGTGGTGTCTTCCCTGTCTTCCCAGCTCATCGAGTCGTCTCCTTCGTCGAGGTCTCCGCCGTTCCTAGACTTAAGTGCCGGGAACGCCGAATGCGGGACAGCTCCGGAAGGATAGAGCATACCATGCAGGGGCGCTCCCCTACCGCCCGCGCCAGACCTTCCAGCGGTCCACCACCTCGTCGCCGCGAACCACCGCGTACTCGTCGAAATGCGCCACCGTCAGACAGGAATGGTTCGGCAGCACGCGTACCCGCGACCCCACTGGCCGCGGAACGCTCAGGATGCCGTGCTCCTGCGACAGCGAGACGAGCCGCGCCTCTTCGTCGAGAACCCCCGCCCGGTAGTCCGTGAAGACCTCCCCCATGGACGGCCGCTCCGGGCGGTCCAGTCCAGGGTCCTTGGACAGCGCCAGCGCTCCCGCGTCCACGACCGAGCGGCCGCCGCCCGGCCGGCAGGAGACCACGCTCGCCAGCACGGTGACCGCGCAGTCGCGCACGCCGCACGAGCCGAGGGTCACCTGCATGAAGTCGTAGAAGCAGTAGTTGCCCGGCCGCGCCTCCGTGACCCCGTCCAGCCTCGCCACGACCGACATGGCCGGGGTCGATCCCACGCTCACGGCCGGCACCTCGATCCCCTCGCCTCGGAGCCGCTCGGCGAAGCCCGCCATGACGGCGCGCTCCTGCTCGGCGATGGCGGCGATCTCCTCCCGGCTCTCCCCGTGGTAGGCGTGCCCCGAGTGGGTGAGGATGCCGTCGAAGCTCAGCGTGGGCGAGTCCGCCAGCCTGCGGGCCAGCTCCACGGCCTGCGGCGATCCGGGATCGACCCCGGCGCGGTGATAGCCGCAGTCGACCTTGAGCCAGACATGGAAGGGACGGCCGAGCCCCGCGAGCGCCGCCACCGCTTCGGCCGAGTCCACCACCAGCCGGAGCGTGACCCGGTCCGCCAGCTCCCGGACCTCCTCCAGCCGGGTGAGGATCACGGGGAAGGCCCAGGTCAGGTCCTCGAAGCCGTGCTCGGCGAAGACTCGCGCCTCGTACAGGGTCGAGACCGTGATGCCGCAGATCCCCAGGGTCCTCTGGAGCCCAGCCACCTCGAGGCACTTGTGGGTCTTGACGTGCGGGCGCAGCGCCACCCCCAGGGTAGCGGCCTTGTCGGACATGCGGCGCAAGTTGCGCTCCAGGATGTCGAGGTCCAGCAGCAGCGCCGGGGTCGGGAGGTCGTGGAGCGAGCCCATGGAGCGCACGATCATAGAGCAGGACAGTCCGGAAGGGTCCGCTACAATGCGGCCATGACCGGGACGCCTGCCGCGAGCCGTTTGGCCCCCTGCCCGGGCACCCCGAACTGCGTCTCGACCCAGGCGCCTCCCGGGCCGCAGCGGATGAAGCCCATCCCCTACACCGGCACCCTGGACGAGGCGCGGGAGAGGCTGCTCGCGGTCCTGCGCCACCACCCGCGGACCCGGATCGTGCGCGAGGAGCCCGACTACCTCAAGGCGGAGTGCCGCTCCCGGATCTTCCGTTTCGTGGACGACGTCGAGTTCGTCCTCGACGACGCCACCAAGGAGATCCACTTCCGCTCCGCCTCCCGCGTCGGCCGGGGAGACTTCGGGGTCAACCGCAAGCGGATGAAGGAGATCCGGGCGGCCTTCCTGGCCGCCGGGGGCTGAGGCGGCGGAAATGCCACCTGGGACCGGGGTGCCGTGATCGACGGGAGAGATTCCGGCGGCGGGATATCCTCTTGCGGGACATGAATCCGGCCGACGCCTCTCCCGAATCCCTCTACGCCCCCCACGGCGAGCCCGGCCGGTTCTTCAATCCCTGGGCGCCGTTCACCAACCGGCTCACCGACCTCCTCCGCTGGAAGCTGGGCAGGAACGAGTACGACAAGAGCGCCCCGCCCCAGGTGCCGGTGGTCGCCAACGACGGCGCGTATCTGAAAGATGGGGGTCAGCCCGATTCGGTGACCTGGATCGGCCACGCATCGTTCGCCGTCCAGGACGGCGGAGAGGTCTTCCTCACCGACCCCCACTTCGGGCCGCGCGCCCTGATCCCTCCTCGCCTCACCCCTCCGGGGATCCCCCCGGGAGCCGTCCCGGCGGACGCCTTCGCCGTGCTCTCCCACAACCATTACGACCACCTGGACGACTGGACGGTCCGGCGCCTGCCAGAGGCGATCCAGTGGTTCGTCCCCCTGGGGCTCGGGGGCTGGTTCCGCCGCCGCGGGCGGCAACGGGTCGTGGAGCTGGACTGGTGGCAGAGCGCCCGCCACGGCCGGTGGACCGTGACCTGCCTGCCCGCCCAGCACTGGTCGAACCGGATCGGCATGGGCCGCAACGCCACCCTCTGGTGCTCCTGGCTTCTCGACTCCGGGGAGCGGCGGTACTACTTCGCCGGCGATTCCGGCTACTTCCACGGCTTTGCCGAGTTCGGGCGGCGGTTCGCTCCCATCGACCTGGCCTTCCTCCCCATCGGCGCCTACGAGCCCCGCTGGTTCATGCGCTACCAGCACGTCAATCCCGAAGAGGCGTGGCGGGCCTTTCTCGACCTCGGCGCCCGGACGATGATCCCCATGCACTGGGGGTGCTTCGACCTGACGAACGAGCCGGTGGACCTCGCCCCCAGGGTGCTCGCCGAGATCCTGGAGCAGGAGGGCGCGGACCGGGAGCAGGTCCACACCCTGGCGGTGGGCGAGCGCTGGCAGATCAAAATGACCGGCCCACCGGGCTTTTCCGGGCGGGCCACCCCCTGATACAGTTCGCCTACCCGTTGCGGTGCCGGGTATTTGAGCCGTCGCTGGAGGAAGAGGGCACGATGAGATCGTCGGCGCAGGAACTTCCACGAGACTCCCGCCGCGCCTTGCCGCGCCGCGGCGACCGGAGACGACCCGCGGCTTCCGATCCGCGCCGGCCCGTCCAGCTCGAGCTGTTCGGCCCCCGGCCCGTCCCACTCCCCTTGCCGGGGCCGGGCGTGGCGGACCCCCACACCCTGCGGTTCCATCTCCTGCGCCGCCTGAACCGGCTGACGGGCGGCCGGCTGCGCTCGCTGGAGCTCACGGACAACCGCCGCACCATCCTGAGCGTCCGCTCCGGCCGCCTGGGGAACCGGGCGCCGCTGGAGCTGCGCATCCATCACTCCTTCACCCACGCCCCCGAGGAGGTGCTGCGCGCCGTCGCGGCGTTCGTCGAGAGCCGGCGGGGGAGCGACCGCGCCCGCGAGGCGCTGGTGGTGATCCGGGAGCACTTCTCCACCCACCGCTCCAAGGCCCGCACCCGGCGGCTGGCCCTACGGCCGCAGGGGGTGGCCCTCGACCTGCGCGAGGTCTTTGCAGACCTGAACCAGCGCTACTTCGAGGGGCGGCTGGCGGTGGACGTCACCTGGGGGAAGTCCAACGCCGCCCCTCCCCACCGCTGCCGGCGCTCCCGGACCTCCAGCCTCCAACTCGGCAGCTACTCCTACGAGGACCGCCTGGTCCGCGTCCACCGCGTGCTGGACGACCCCGGCGTCCCGCGCTACGTCGTGGAAGCCGTGGTCTACCACGAGATGCTCCACGCCGACATGCCTCCCGAGGTGCGCAACGGCCGCAGGCTCTTCCACACGCCCGAGTTCCGCCGCCGGGAGCGCCTGTACCGCAACCTGGGCCGCGCTGAGCGCTGGATCGGCGAGCACCTGCCGGAGCTGCTGCGAGCCCGGCGGGCGGCGGGGAATGGCCGGAAGCGGTAGCGCGGGCGCCCCCAAAACCTTGCTTCAAACTCTTCTTTCTGCAACAATTCGGGGCAGCGTCCTCGACGAACAAGCCGTTTGACCTCGATGTTGAGCCGTAAGCCGACGTGCCGATCCTGAAGCGCGAAGCCGACCTCTACCCTCCCCGTCTGTTCGAGCTGTCTCAGAGCGAGCACCCCTGGTGGGTGGCCTACGTGCGGAGCCGGCAGGAGAAGGGGCTGGCGCGCCACCTGGCCGGGCAGGGGGTGGGGTTCTATCTTCCCCAGACCGAGAAGCGGACGCGGCGCGCGGGCCGGACGTTCGTCTCCAGCCTGCCGCTGTTTCCGGGCTATCTCTTCTTCCGCGGCACGGCCGAGGCGCGCAGGACCGCCCTCCAGAGCGACCTCGTTGTCGAGGTCCTGGGCGTGCGCGACCAGGAGCGGCTCCACGCCGAGCTGGAGAGCCTCTGGCGGCTCCAGCGGGCGGGAGCGCCGCTCGTGCCCCACCCTTATCTGGAGGTCGGGGACGAGGTGGAGATCGTGGACGGCCCGTTGCGGGGCTGGACCGGCACGGTGCTGCGCGAGAAGGGCCAGCTCCGGCTGGTCGTCTCCGTCAGCTTCCTGCGGCAGTCCGTGGCGGCGGAGCTGGACCGGGAGGTCCTGGCCCCCCTGCGCGCGCACCGGACCGCGCGGATGGCGGCGGCCGGCTAGGGCTGCCGCGAGACCGGGCGCGGCGCCGCGCCCTGCCCCTCGGTGTCATCGCCGATGTACACCGAAGGGGGCGGAGCCTGCCCGGGCACCTCAATGACACTCAATGGACGCCGCGAGCGCAACCTCGTCTTCGTCTCCGCCGGCCTGGGGCTGGACGGCGGCGGCCGGGCCCTGGCCGGACGCCTCCTGGCCGCCGGGTGCGCCGCGTTCGCACGCCAGCGGGGGATCGGCTTCTGCCTCTTCACCCTGGAAGGCGGCGGCCTCCCCGGCGGCAGGCTTCCCGACCGCACCTTCGGCGGGGACCAGCGGGCGCTGGCGCTCGCCGTCTGGCGAAGCCAGATCGTGGAGCGCCGGACGGCCTACGTCTTCGACCTCCTGGGACCGGCGCGGGTGCAGGCCTACCTTCCCAGTCCGCTACGGGCTCCGTACCTCATCCAACTGCACGGGCTCGAAGTGTGGCGCCCCTTGGAATGGGATCGCAGCCGGGCCCTCGCCAATGCCACCGTGACCTGCGCCGTCTCCTCCCATACGATCGAGCGCGCCCGGCCGTTCTGTCCGCAGATCGGGGGCGCCGCCGTCCTGCCGCTGGCGCTGGAGGAGCGCAAGCCCGCGGGCGCCGTGGACGCTCCCCTCCTCGCCCGGCTCGACCGCGGATTCCTCCTCATCGCGGGCCGTATGGACGCCCGCGAGCGCTACAAGGGGCACGACCAGCTGCTGGAGGCTCTCACCGCCCTCCCCGACGCCCGGCTCGTGGCCGCCGGGGATGGCGACGACCGGCGCCGGCTGGAAGAAAAGGCCGCGGCCCTGGGGATCGGCGGCCGGGTCGCGTTCACCGGGTTCGTGAGCGAGGCGACGCTCGCGGAGCTGTACCGGCGCTGCGCGGCCTTCGTCATGCCCAGCCGGGGCGAGGGCTTCGGCCTCGTCTACCTGGAGGCGATGCGGGCCGGCAAGCCGGTCCTCGCCGCCCGGGGGAGCGCCGCCGCCGAGATCGTGGTGGACGGCGCGACCGGCCTTCTGGTCGATCCCGACGACCGGGAAGAGCTGAGGGCGGCCCTCTCCCAGTTGCTCGGCTACCCCGGCGAGGCCCGCCGGATGGGCGAGGCCGGCTACGAGCGGTGGAAAAGGGAGTTCGGGGTGGAGCGGTTCCGGGCGCGGCTGGAGCCGATGCTGGAGAGGTTGATGGCATGCCCGTGAAGGCCTCACCCCCTGGCCCCCTCTCCCTGACGGGAGAGGGGGAACGATTCCATACCGGCCCAGGCAGAACAGGACGGCAAAACCGCCCTCGCAGGCGTCCCCCCTCTCCCGTCAGGGAGAGGGGGCCAGGGGGTGAGGCTTCCGTGGGCTGACCTTCCATGTGCGGCATCAACGGCATCCTGAGGCTCTCCGAATCCGCTCCCCCCATCGACCGGGACGAGCTGCTGCGCACCCGCGAGGCCATGGCCTCCCGCGGTCCGGACGGCGCCGGGGCATGGGTCTCGGATGACGGCCGGGTGGCGCTCGCCAGCCGGCGGCTGGCCATCCTCGACCTCTCGGAGGCGGGCGCCCAGCCCATGGCCTCGGACGACGGGCGGTTCCGGATCGTCCTCAACGGCGAGATCTACAACTTCGCCGAGCTGCGCCGGGAGCTGGCCTCCGAGGGCGTCCGCTCCCGCTCGCAGAGCGACACGGAGGTCGTCCTCGCCCTCTATGCCCGCGAGGGCGCGGCCATGCTGGCGCGGCTGCGGGGGATGTACGGCCTGGCGGTGTGGGACGACCGCGAGAAGACCCTGCTCCTCGCCCGCGATCCGCTGGGCATCAAGCCGCTCTACGTCTCGGCCGAGGGGGGATGCCTCCGTTTCGCCTCGCAGGTGAAGGCGCTGGAGCGGGGCGGCGCGATCTCGCGGGACGCCGATCCCGCCGGGCTCACGGGCTTCCTCCTCTGGGGGTCCGTGCCCGAGCCGTTCACGATTCGGCGGTCGGTCCAGGCCCTGCCGGCCGGGCACCACCTGATCGTGCGGGACGGCCGGATCGGCGAGCCCGAGCCCCACGGCCTGGCGCGGATCGAGCCCATGGAGCCGGCCGCGGCGGTGGACGACTCGGTGCGGGCTCACCTGGTCTCGGACGTGCCGGTCGCGGTCTTCCTCTCGGCGGGCCTCGACTCCGGCCTGATCGCGGCCATGGTCTGCCGGCACCTCTCCGAGCCGCCCATGACCTTCACGCTCCGCTTCGACGCGCTGGAGGGGACACCCGAGGACGAGGCGCCGCTCGCCGCCGAGGTGGCGCGCCGGCTCGGCACCCGGCACGTGGAGCGCCGGCTGGGTCGGACCGAGCTGGCCGGCCTCTGGGAAGGCGCCATCGCGGCCATGGACCAGCCGAGCATCGACGGGTTCAACACCTGGGCGGTGAGCCGGGCGGCCCACGAGGCGGGCCTCAAGGTGGTGCTCTCCGGCCTCGGCGGCGACGAGGTCTTCGGGAGCTATCCCTCCTTCGCCGACGTGCCGCGGCTGGAGAGGGCGGCGCGCCGGGGGTCCAAAGTGCCCGGCCTCGCCGCGGCCTGGCCCGGCCTCGCGAAGCGGCTCTCTCCGGACCAGCCCAAGCTCGCGGGGCTGCTCCGCCACGGCCGGACGCTCCCCGGCGCCTACTTCCTGCGGCGCGGCCTCTTCCTGCCGGAGGAGCTGCCCGGCCTGCTCGGCCGCGACCTCGCCGCGGAAGGGCTGCGGCGCTACGACCCGGTGGCGGACGCGGCGCGCGCTCTCGTTGCCGGCAACGGCCACGTCTCCGACGCCTGGGCGGCCGTGCACCAGATGGAGACCGCCCGCTACCTGCGCAACCAGCTCCTGCGCGATTCGGACTGGGCCTCGATGGCCTGGTCCGTCGAGCTGCGGGTGCCGCTGGTGGACGCCTGGCTGCGCCAGCGCCTGGCCGCCTCCGGCTTCGAGCCCGCCCGCAGCCAGGGCAAGGCCGCGCTGGTCCGCCAGGCCGCGCCGGAGCTGCCGGAGGCGCTGTGGACGCGGCCGAAGTCGGGGTTCTACGTCCCGGTCGCCGAGTGGATGCATCCGGAGCTGGCGGCGCGCGGCCACGGCGAGCGGTCGCGGGCGCTGGCGCGGCGGGTCCTGGAGGAGTTCGGGGTGAGCCTGCGATGAGCGTTCTGCCTCTCGCTGCCGAGGGCGCCTCCCTCCGCTCCCGCCTCGCCTCCTGGGCCAGGATCCTCTCCGCCTACTTCTCCACCCAGACCCTCGTCCAGCTCGCCGGGATCGCGGCCGGGCTGCTGTTCGTCAACTTCATGCCGGTGCGGGAGTTCGCGCTCTACACCCTGGCCTTCTCGGTGATCGCCTTCTTCACCTTCGTCACCGACCTGGGGAGCACCACCTCGCTGCTCTATTTCTTTCAACGGTCCTTGAAGGATGGGGAGGATTTCCAGCCCTGGTACGACGCCGTCCGGTCGCTCCGCCGCGGAGCGTTCCTGATCGGCGCGGCCGCGGTGCTGGTCGCGTTCCCGCGCCTGGCGGCGGCCAAGGGCTACGGGGTCGGCGAGGCGCTGCTTGTCACCGGCGGCATCGTCCTCTGTGTCTGGTTCCAGATCGCCCAAGCCCTGCGCGTGCTGGCCCTGCGGCTCGCGGACCGCTACGGCGCGTCCTACCGGGCGGAGCTGGCCGGCGCACTCACCCGCCTGCTGCTCGCCGCGGCCCTCGTCGCCTCGGCCCTGCTGAGGTCCTGGCTGGGCGTGCTCGCCGCGGCGGCCGGCTCCGCGGCCGTGGCCCTCCTGGCCCGGCCGGCCTTGAGGACGGCGGCGGCGCCGGTCGACCTCCGGCCCTACCGGCGCAAGGTCCTGCGCTACTTGCTGCCGACGCTGCCGAGCGCTGTCTACTTCGCGGTCCAGGGCCCCCTCACCGTCTGGCTCGCGGCCACCTTCGGCGCCACGCGCAACATCGCCGAGGTGGGGGCGCTCGGGCGGCTGGGGCTGCTGGTGGGCCTCTTCTCGAGCCTCACCGGCGTGGTCTTCCTGCCGCGCCTGGCCCGCATCACGGACGAGCGGCTCTACCGGCGGCGCAGCCTGCAGTTCGGCGCCGCGCTGGCCGTGGCCGCCCTGGCGATGCTCGCCGCCGCCGCGGCTGCGCCGGGGCTCTTCCTCCTGCTGCTGGGGAAAAACTACGCCGGCCTCGACCGCGAGCTGCTCCTGGTGGTAGCCGGGGCCGGCGTCTCCCTCCTGGACGGCTACCTCGTCAGCGTCAACCTCGCCCGCTCGTGGACCCGCTGGCAGGGACTGGCGGTGGCGGGCCTGGTGGCCGTCCAGGCCGGGCTGGTGGCCCTGCTCCCCCTCTCGACCACGGCCGGCGTGCTCACCTTCAACCTCCTTGGCGGCGCCGCGGCCCTGGCCGGGCAGCTCGCCATCGTCGCGGTCGGGTTCACCCGGCCGCGGTGGGTGCACTGGCAGTGAAGGTCGTCCACGTGTCCCCCACCTACTTCGCCCCCGAGTCGGCGCTGGGCGGCGGCGAGCGGTTCGCCGAGGAGCTGGCGCGGGCCATGGCCGGGCGGGCCGCGGTCAAGCTCGTCAGCTTCGGTCCCCGGGAGGTCCG
>DASWME010000253.1:0-14397 GCA_036399915.1 Thermoanaerobaculia bacterium | reverse complement strand
TCTCCCCTCTCCTTTAGGAGAGGGGCCGGGGGTGAGGTCGCGTCTCCTCTACCTCTGCGACTGGCTGCCGCCGGACTTCGGCGCCGTCGGCCAGTACAGCCTGCTCTTCGCCCGCGAGCGCGCCGCCGCCGGCGAGGACGTGGTGCTCGCCGGCCTCTCCTCGACCGCCGGCTCGGTGGCGGAGGAGCGGCCCGGGGCCGGACGGCTGCGCATCATCCGCATCCAGGCCCGCAGCTATGACCGCGCGGACTTCCGGACGCGGGCGCTGTGGACGGCGCGGACCAACGTCCGGCTCCTGTGGCGGCTGCGGCGGGAGCTCTCCCGGGCCGACGAGGTCCTCTTCACCGGCAGCCCGCCGTTCCTGATCCACCTCCTCGTCCCCCTGAACCTCCTGCTGGGCAAGCGCCTCACCTACCGCATCACCGACTTCCACCCCGAGTGCCTGATGGCCGAGATGGGCCGGGCGCCGGCGGCGCTGCGGCTCTTCCACCGCTGGACAGTGGCCCTCAGGCGCCGGGTGCACGGCTTCGAGGCCCTGGGGGAGGACCAGCGGGAGCGGCTCCTCGCGATGGGCATCCCGCCCGGGCGGATCGTCCTCAAGCGCGACCCCTCGCCGGTCGAGATCCCGCCGGGCACCCGGCCGCTCGCGCCGCCGGAGGAGCTGCGGGGGCGGACGATCCTGCTCTACTCCGGCAACTTCGGCGTGGCCCACGACCACGAGACCTTCCTCGCGGGCTACCGCCGCCACCATCGCGAGGGCTCCGGCCGGGTGGCCCTGTGGCTCAACGCCACGGGCGCCAGGGCGGACCGGGTGGAGGAAGCCCTGCGCCGCGAGGGCCTGCCCGTCCACCGCAGCCGGCCCGTCCCCCTGGAGCTGCTGCCCCGCCTGCTCGTCACCCCGGACGCCCACCTGATCACCCTGCGGGACGCCTTCGTGGGCTACGTCCTCCCCTCCAAGGTCCACGGCTGCGTCCGGTCCGGCCGGAGCGTCCTCTACGTCGGCAGCGACCGCTCGGACGTCCACCTCCTCTGCTCGCGCGGCCTGCCGCCGGAGCGCTACCACCGCGCCGAGGCGGGCGACCCGGAGGGCGTCGCCCGGGCCCTGGAGGAGATTGCCGCGGCCGCGGGGGTGGACAATTCGGAAATCTGCGTTAAAATACACCCATAACTAGTCGTTAATAAGTAGGGTTTCGGGCGCAGCGCACCGCGCCGATCGCTCGGAGAAGCTCCAGCTATGGACGGGATACTCCTGTATGCCCTTGGCGCAGCCTTCGTGGCGGCGCTCACCACCGACCTGATGGTGCCGCCGGTCACCCGGCTGGCGGTCTTCCTCCGCGCCCTCGACCATCCCGGGGAGCGCAAGCTCCAGAGCGGGGCCGTGCCGCGCCTCGGCGGCGTCGCCATCGCCCTGGGCCTGACCCTGGGGGGCGGCGCCGCGGCAGTCTCGCTGTGGGGCCGGGTGGGGACCGCCGTCAGCCGCAACGAGCTGCTGGCCCTGGCGTTCGGCGTCGGCGTGGTCTTCCTCGTCGGCGTCGTCGACGACCTGGTGGGGGTCTCCTGCAGCCGGAAGTTCCTCTTCCAGCTCGCGGCTGCCTGGCCCCTGGTGGCCGTCGGCTGGTCCTTCGAGGTGCTGCGGCTCCCTCTCGCCGGGGAGATCCACCTCGGCGTCCTCGCCGGGCCGGTCTCGCTGCTCTGGATCGCCGGCGTCACCAACGCCATCAACCTGATCGACGGACTCGATGGCCTGGCCGGCGGCGTGGTCACCATCATCTCCGTGAGCTTCCTCGGCTACTCCGTCATCCAGGGCAACGCCGGCACCGTGATCCTGATGGCGGCGGTCGCCGGGGCGTGCGTCGGGTTCCTGCGCCACAACTGGGAGCCGGCGCGCATCTTCATGGGCGACTCCGGCTCGCTGACCCTGGGGTTCCTGCTCGCCGCCATCACCGTCCACTCCTCGCTCAAAGCTCCCGCGGCGGTGGCGATCCTGGTGCCCGTCCTGGCCCTGGGCGTGCCCGTGATGGACACCCTGCTGGTGATGGGCGTGCGCTTCCTGGACCGGCCCAAGAGCGCTCTCGCGGACCGCTTCCTGCGCATGTTCCACGCCGACCGCAAGCATCTCCACCACCTCCTCGCCCACTTCGGCGGCAGGCGGTCGCGCATCGTCACCGTGATCTACGCCGTCGTCCTCTCCTTCTGTACCCTGGCCCTGGTGGTCGCCGCCACCGGCGAGAGCACCCTCGGAGCGTGGCTCGTGGCCCTGGAGTTCTCGGTCGTCCTCGCCATGCGGCAGATGGGCATGGCCATGGAAGCCCGCCGCCTGGCCCGCCTGCAGCGGGAGGAGGTCAAGGCCGAGGTCTTAGGGCTCGTCCCCGTCGAGTCCAAGGTCGCGGCGGTCCGCCGGATCGCCCGCTGATCCCCTCTTCCCTCGTGCGGGCATCCAGCGTCTGGACGAAATCCAGACCCTGGATGAGTCCGCCCGCCGCCGACCGCGAAAAGCAGGGGTTATGGCGGGTATCTCCTTTGCAACCTCCTCCTCACGACTGAACGAACATTCCTCGCAGCGCGAGGCTTGCATCTACATCCTCGTCCGAGAGAGTCATGAGAATGCCCGGGCTCGAAGAGAAGGCCGCGCAGACCAGGCTCGACAGCTACAAGGTCGGAGTCTCCGGGATCTGCGCCCAGATCACCCTCTGGAACTCGAAGACGTTCGCGGCGTCGTTCTATCTCCGCCTCACGGGGGGACCGTCAGGGCGCGAGACGCTGGAGGAGCGTCTGAACGATCCGGCGACGAAGTTCCTGCCCTGCAAGATCGACGAGCGGGTCGAGCTCCTGAACCTGTCGAAGATCTCCCACATCCGCGTCTTCGGGCCGCTCCCCGAAGCCGAGCTGAAGGAGCAGCTCGGGGCCATCCGCCAGCCGGCGAGGGTGACGATGCAGAGCGGCTACACGCTGGTCGGAGACTTCCTCTACATCCAGCCTTCCGCCCGGTCGCGGCTCTCGGACCTGCTCAATTTCTCGAACGAGAGGTTCCTCCTCTTCCTGGCGCCGAACGCCGCGCTCTACCTGCATCGCGAATCGATCGTAAGGGTCGTGTCGTGAGGTCTGCAGAGGCTTCAGAGTCGAGGCGCGCGAGCAGCTCCCGGACGCGCTGGGCCAACGCGTAGGCGCGCGCCGTGCGCTCCCTGACCAGCTCGAGGTCGCCATAGACGGCGGCGCGCGCTGCCTCCCAGATCTCGTCGAGCAGCCGCCGCATCAGTGACCGCAGCGCGGGGTCCGGCAGATCGTCGACCGTCTCCCGCAACTGGCGGATCCTCGCCAGGAGCTCGGCAGCCGTGGCGGAGTTGTCCCGCTCGGCTTTCCGCAGCAGCTCGAAGAGCGCGTCGAGGTCGGACTCCCACCTCCGGGTCTGCCCGGAGAGCCGCGTCTCCCGGACACCTCGGATCGCGTCGATCCGCTGTCGCGCGTCAGCCGGATCGTCCTCAACGCGTGGGATCTCGATGGGGCGGTTCATAGGCTTCATGGGCATTCCATCTCCCCGATGGACCATAGGGCTCCCTTGGGGGCGCCGGGCTCAAAGGACCGCGCCTTCGCGGATGTTTGTCAAGAGCTGCGGGAGCAGGATAGCCCAATTTCAAAAATAGCTCAAGTGTTGATGGTTCGTAGATCGGGATCTTGCCGGCCGCCGGGACCCCGCGGGACGGCCGGAGCGCTCACGAGGAAGCCTCCTTCACGATCTTCAGCTTGGCGCGCTCGGGCCAGGCGGACGTTGCGAGCGGATCGGGCCTCGGGTACAGACCGGCCCATGCGGGCGTCCGCTCGAGCAGGGCGCGCGCCGTCTCGTGGTCCACGGCGCGGGAGAAGAGATAGCCCTGGGCCAGGTCGCACCCCATCTGCGCCAGTTGCGCGAGCTGGACCTCGGTTTCCACCCCCTCCGCGATCACCTCGATGCCCAGCCGCCGCGCCAGCGTCAGGATGGCGTGAAGGATCTCGGGGCTCTCGCCGCTGCCGCCGATCTTGGCCACGAACGAGCGGTCGATCTTCAGGCTGTCGATCGAGAACTGCTGGAGGTAGGACAGGGATGAGTAGCCGGTGCCGAAGTCGTCGATGGCCACCCCCACCTTGAGCGCCTTGATG
This sequence comes from Thermoanaerobaculia bacterium, assembly GCA_036399915.1. GTDB lineage: Bacteria > Acidobacteriota > Thermoanaerobaculia > Multivoradales > UBA5704 > DATARR01. The sequence goes on along the minus strand of DASWME010000253.1, from coordinate 10,263 downwards.
CGGTCGAGGGTCTCCGCGGCATGCTCGGGGTTCCCCATCAGCACGCTCTCGGTGATCTCCAGGACCAGGCGCTCGCCCGGCACCCGGCTCCCGGCCAGGGCGGCCCTGACGCGGTTGGCCAGCTGCGGGTCGGAGAACACGCGGCCGGACAGGTTGAGGTGGATCACCGGCGCCGGCGCGGTCCACTCGCGGAGACGCTCGCAGACCTCGGCGAGGGCCCAATAGGTGAGCTGGCAGATCAGGCCGGCTTCCTCCGCGATCGGGATGAACTCCGAGGGAGGGATCATCCCCTGGTCCGGCTGCGGCCAGCGCATCAGGGCCTCGAAGCCCATGATGGCGCCGTCGCTCAGCCGGACGATGGGCTGATAGAACATCCTCAGCTCGTTGCGCTCGACGGCGCGGCGCAACCCGTTCTCCAGCCGCAGCCGCTCGAGCGAGCGGCCGTCCCTGGCGCTGTCGAAGACCTCGCAGCGCCCGCCGCCCAGGGCCTTGGCCCGGTGCATGGCGACGTGGGCGTCGCGCAGGAGCGCCTCGCCGTCGTCATAGCCCCCGCCGGAGACGACGCCGATGCTGGCGCTGGGAAAGACCTCCTGGCGCGAGATCTCGAACGGCAGACCGATCGCCTCCTGGATCCGCCCGGCGACCGCGAGCGTCTCGCTCAGGCCCTGGGTGTGCTGCAGCAGCACGGCGAACTCGTCGCCGCCCAGGCGCGCCGCGATGTCGTCCGGGGCAAGGCAGGCGGAGAGCCGCTGCGCGACGCCCACCAGGAGCTGGTCGCCGGCCGCCTGCCCCAGGCTGTCGTTGACCACCTTGAAGCGATCGAGGTCGAGCGAGAGCAGCGCGAACCGGGAGGTCCCCTCCTCCTGCGAGCTGCCGATCTGCTCCTCGACCCGGCGCAGGAGAAGGGTGCGGTTGGGCAGGCCGGTGAGCCGGTCGTGAAGCGACTCGCGCTCGAGGATGTCCCGGGCGTGCCGCTGCTCCGTGACGTCGGTCAGGAAGACGCGCACGAGGGCGCCCTCGGGGATGTAGTAGACCATCTGGTGATAGGTCCGCTGATCGTGGCTGACCTCGAAGGAGAACGACTTCCGCTCGCCGTGGCGGAAGCGCGGGAGGATGGAGGAGAGGTTCCCCAGCACGGGGTGCCAGCTCCCGAGGGCCTGCAGGTCGGGGAAGCGGGAGCGGGCCGCCTGATTGACGTAGAGGGCGTTGCCCGCGAGATCCAGCTCGACCAGCGGATCGGGGCTCTGCTCGGGCATGGACGCCAGCCGCCGGATGGCCCGCTCCGCCCGCTTGCGGTCGTTGATGTCCTCCAGGAACTCGGCGATCCCGCAGATCCGCCCCTGGCCGTCGCGCAGCGGCGCCGCCGAGATGCGCAGGTCGAGAGGGGCCCCGGTGCTGTCGCACCGGTGGGTCTCGATGCCCGTGAACCGCCGGCCCGCGAGGACGCTGTCGCGCAGCGAGACATGCTCGTCCAGTTTGTCTTCGGGAAGGAAGGGCAGGGGTCTACCCATCACCTCGTCGGCCTTCCAGCCGAAGGTGCGCTCGGCGGCGGGGCTCCACAGCGTCACACGGCTCTCCGCGTCGAAGGTCACGATGGCGAGCGGAGAGGCCTCGACCAGCGCCTCGAGGGTCTGGGTGAGAGTCCGCATCCCCTCTTCCGCCTGCTTGCGGTCGGTGACGTCGAGGGCGATGCCGATACAGCCCACGATCCGGTCGCCCGTGTCGCGCAGGGGCTCCACATGCGACTCGAACACCCGGCCGTGCCAGCGCTGCTCATAGCGGACCGACTCCCCCCGCAGGGCGCGCTCGTGGGCCTGCAGGGCCTGTCCTCCGGAACTCTCGGGATAGACATCCAGGAGGCGCTTGCCCTCCACCTCTGCCGCCCGCAGGCCCATGGCGGCGAGCCCCGCGCCCTGGAGGGAAGCAAAGCGCAGGCGCGCGTCGGTCGTCCACAGCACCGCCGGCATCTGCTCGATCAGGACCCGCAGGCGCGTGGCGCTCTCCCGCAAGGCTTCCTCGGCCTGCAGCCGCTCCGTGATGTCTCGGGCGATCGTCGAGAAGTACTCGATCAGGCCGTCGGCGTTCTTGTGGGCCACGATCACCTGCCAGACCGGGATCTCGCGGCCATCGGCCCCGAGGAAGGCCGACCGGCCGGCCCAGACGCCGTCGCGGGCGGCGACAGGGAAGCACTCCTCGTAGAAGGCGCGGGTCGCCCACTCGGGCGAGTACCGGTCGATGTCGGTGCCGAGCAGATTCTCCTCCGGTCTCCGCCCGACCATCGACCGCCCGGCCCGGTTCATGTAGAGCACCTTGCCCTCGGGGGTGGCCATGCCGATGAAGTCGGTCGCGGCCTCGAGGACGGCGGTGAGGCGCTCCTGGACCTTGATCGCCTGCCGGAGCTCGCGCTCGACCTCCTTGCGCTCGATGGCGTGCCGCAGGGCCCGCACCAGGAGGCCGTTGCCGAGGGCGTCCTTCGGGAGGTAGTCCTGGGCCCCCGCGCGCACGGCGCGGGCCGCGAGGTCCTCGTCGTCCACCCCCGTGAGGACCAGGATCGGGACCTCGCCCGCCGCCGCGAACGCCGTCTCGAAGGTCGCGAAACCCTGGCTGTCCGGCAGCGTCAGGTCGAGCAGCAGGACGTCGATGCCGCCCTGGGAGAGGCGCTGGAGCCCCTCGGCGAGGCAGACGGCCTGCTCCACCTCGAACGGGTGGCCCTTCCCGTCGTCCAGCACCCTGCAGACGAGCCGGGCATCGGTCGGGCTGTCTTCGATCAGAAGGACGCGCACGGTCTTCCGGTCCATGACCATCATTCTCCGGCCGGATGCGGCAGCGGCTGACCCGGGCTCCCGGCCAGGAGCCGGGCCACCTCTTCCCCGAGGCGGATCAGGGACTGGGGCTTCGACAGCAGGACGGCGCCGCCGATGGACGACAGCTCGGCCTCGACCTCGCCGCTGCCGTAGGCCGTCAGCAGGATGATCCGGCTCTCGGGACAGCGCTCGCGGACGCGCCGCAGCAGATTGAGGCCGCCGCGCGGGTCGTGGGACGACAGGCGCAGGTCGGCGATGACCAGGGCGTACGGGTGGCGCTCCGCGAGCAGTCTCTCGGCCTCCTGACGGGTGCGGGCGCGGTCCACCTCATAGCCGGACCGGCCGAGGTAGTCCCACAGGGCGAACGAGATCGCCTCCTCGTCGTCGACCACGAGCAGACGGTGTGCAGCGGCAGGCTTGTCCTTCATGGCGCGTCTCCTCGGCTCCGATGGGTCCCCGCCGGAGCTCATCCCTGGAAGCTCGCAAGGTCGACCGCGTACTCCTTGATCTTCTGGTAGAGCGTGCTCCTCGGGATGCCGAGCCGGCGGGCGGCGTTGACGACCCGTCCCCGTTCCTCCTGCAGGACCCTCTCGATCTGGCGGCGCTCGAGCTCGGACAGGGTGGACCCCGCGCCCGGCTCGGGCCCCGCGGCCAGGTCCACGGTGAAGCGCAGGTCGGAGCTCTGGATCTCCGGCCCCTCGGCGCGCAGGACCGCCCGCTCGAGCATGTTCCGCAGCTCGCGCAGGTTGCCCGGCCAGCCGTACGACCGCAGCGCCTCCAGCGCCCCGCGCGACAGCCGGACGTCGGACCGGCCCAGGTCGCGGCCGAGCTGCCCGAGCGTGTGGGTGGCGAGCAACGGGATGTCCTCGCGCCGCTCCCGCAGGGGCGGTACCACGAGGGGAATGGTGCTGATGCGGAAGTAGAGGTCGCTGCGGAACTTCCCTTCCCGCACCAGGCGTAGCAGGTCGTGGTTGGTCGCCGCGATCAGGAAGACGTCCACCTGCCGGTCCGCGACCTCGGCCATCCGGCGGAAGCGCTTGTCCTCCAGGACCTTCAGCACTTTCGGCTGGAGCGCCGGGTCGAAATCCCCGATCTCGTCGAGAAACAGGGTGCCCCGGTGGGCGACCTCGAAAAGCCCTTTCTTCTCCGCCACCGCGCCGGTGAAGGCGCCGCGGGCGTGGCCGAACAGCTCGCTCTCGAGGAATTCCCGGGACAGCCCGGCGCAGTTGAGGTCCACGAACGGCTCGTCGCATCGTGAACCGTGCTCGTGCAGCCACCTCGCCAGCACACCCTTGCCGCTGCCGGTCTCGCCCTGGATCAGCACCGGCCCTTCCGAGCGCAGGGCGACCGCCGCCTCGCGCGCCAGGGCGCGGATGGCTTCGCTCGTCCCCAGGAACGGGTCCAGTCCCTCCCGGTCCGATCGCGCCCGGGCCGCCTGCCGGCGGCGGTTCCGCTGGTTCTCGAGCGCCCGGTCGAGGATGACCGACAGGGCCGGGAGCTCCACCGGCTTGGTGAGGAAGTTCTCGGCCCCCTGCTTCATGGCCCGCACGGCCAGGTCGATCGTCCCGTGGCCGGTCAGCAGCACCACCGGGAGCTGGGGATCGGCCCCCTGCAGCTCGGGGAGCAGGTCGAGGGCGTTACCGTCGGGCAGCAGGTAGTCGAGGACGATGGCGTCGGGCCTCGCCCGCTGGCAGGTGATGCGGGCCTGCTCGAGGCTGCCGGCCTCCTCCACGGCGAAGCCCTGGGACTCCAGGAAGTCCCGGATGCCGAAACGCACGATGGGCTCGTCTTCAACGATCAGGATCCTGTCCTTCAGCACGGCTGCGGACCTCCATGGCACGGGTGCAGGGGAACTCGAGGTCGACCACCGCCCCTCCCTCTGGATGATTGCCGACGCGGACGTTGCCCGCGTGCCCTTCGACCACCCGGGAGACGATGGAGAGCCCCAGGCCGGTCCCTCCGGCGCGGCGCGAGAAGAACGGCTCCAGGACCCGGGGGAGGTCGGCGGCGGCGAATCCAGTCCCCCGGTCGCGGACGGAGAGGCGGACCCACGGGGAGCCCCCGACGGAAACCTCCGAGAGCCGGATCAGCACCTCGCCGCCGCGCGGCGTGTGCTGGACGGCGTTCTCGACCACGTTCTTGAACGCCTGGGCGAGGCGCTCGGCGTCGTGGAGCACGCGGGGAGCCGCCGGCGGCCAGGGCTCCACCGTCAGCCGGACGCCCTGGCGCTCGGCCAGCGGCCGGCAGAAAGCCAGGGCCCTCTCCAGGGGAACGGCCAGATCTCCCGGCGCCATCTCGAACCGGGCCGGCTTGCCGTAGTCCAGGAGGGCCTGCATCAATTCCGCCATCCGGTGCAGCTCGGCGCGCAGCAGCGGCAGATAGGGCTGGTGCTCCGCCCGATCGCCGAAGCGGCTCTCGAACGCGTCGAGCACGGCGGACATGCCGAACAGCGGGTTGCGGACCTCGTGCGCGACCCCGCCGACCACGGCCCCGAGGGCCGCCATGGTCTCCGAGCGCCGGAGCGACTCCTGCAGGCGGGCGGTCTTGGTGATGTCCCGCACCTGGAGGATGATCTTCGCGTCCCCCTCCTCGGCGGTCGCCGAGACGGCGGCTTCCACCTCCCAGGTCTGGGCCCGCTTCTCGTCGGTGGCCTCGCAGACCTCCGGCGAGAAGCTCTCCAGGATCCGGCCGGCCAGGGCCGCGACCGCCTCCCAGGGCTGGCCGCTGCCGACCTCGCCCACCGGGCAGCCGAGGATGTTCCGGTACTCCTCTCCCAGAAGCTGCTTGGCGGCCCGGTTGACCCGCTGGACCCGGCCGTCCAGGCCGAGGAGCAGGATGGGCGTCTCGATGGCGTCGAACGTCGAGCGCCACTCGAACGCCGCCCTCTCGAGGGCGTGCCGGAGCTGTGTCTGCTGTTCCGCCGCCTCCCGGTGCGCCGTCACGTCGCGGACCAGGGCCACCCGGTAGCCGGTATCGCCACCCGGCCGGCGGACGGCGCGGACGCGGATCTCCGTCCACAGATAGCTGCCGTCCCGGCGCTGGAGGCGGCAGGTCACGCTCGCGTCGTCCACGCCCTCGCACAGCGCACGGTAGGCGTCCTCGGCCGGTCTGCGGTCCTCCAGGTGCAGGAAGTCGAACAGCGGTCGACCCACCAGCTCCTCCGGCTCGTAGCCGAGAAGGCGCCGGCAGACACCGGAGGCGAACAGGAAGAAGGAATCCGCTCCGTGGACCGAGATCAGGTCCTGGGCGTTGCTCAAGACGAGATGCTCCCAGCCCCCTTTCGGAACCGGCACCCGCCTGGCGAGACTCCGCTCAGGCGCCATCAGACTGCCCCTGTGCTCCTGCATATCGATCCTCGTCGTAAACCTGGACGGTGGAGAGTGCAACCCCCGTTCCATTGCCGGCGCTCCTCCCCACCCCAGCATTTCAGGCGTTTTTTGTATCTTAACCCGTCTGGGGTCTGGATGCACGTCCAGAATCCAGACAAACCAAGAGAGGCCTTGCGGCCTCTCCGGCGGCTCAGACGAGAGGAAAACGGCCGGCGACGGCTCCGCCGTGCCGGGGACGCCGCAGCGTCCTCAGAACCGGAAGTTGAGCGAAAAGCCGCTCTTGCTCAGGTTCCAGCCGGCCACGAGCAGCCGCAGGATGGTCACCGCGCGCCAGACCTTCTGCCGCTCGATGGGAGCGATCTCGCGCGTCAGTGCCCAGACGCCAGCGTAGGCGCCGGCGTTCAGCGCCAGCATCTTGCCCGACGAAGGGCTCTTGCCGTAGACCGGATTGCCTTCCTGGAACTGTTCACCCTTGGAAAGGGCTCCCCCGGTGCTGGCGATGTCCGCCAGGGCGGCCCCCACCGCCGCCGTTTCCCATCGCGAGCTCGCGGTGGCACAACCGGTCAGCAGCGTGAGCGCAATCATGAGAACGGTAATCGATCGCATGGCTTTCCCTCCTTGTCCTGGTTTTGGTGCTCGGCGAGAGCCAGGAGCAAGGTGCGGGCCAGGGAGGTTCAATGGTTGTAAGTCATTCATTTCCGTATACTTGTGGCTGAAGCGAGGAGATCCGGAACCGCTGCGGCTCGTCCGGCGTCTGGATGACCGATCCGGTTTCTGGAGTCGCCTTCGACCGCTCTCCGCGGGTGAGGGCAGCCGACATCCAGCTCTCCAGCCGCTGCCACCCGAGGTTCTCGAATTCCACGAAGCGGACGCCCATCCCCCGGGGCTGGCGCCAGCGGCGGCGCCAGCAGACCAGGGCCCGGGCCCGCACCGGCCGCGCCCCCTCGTCCCCGGGGACGTGGAACTCGAGCCAGACCAGGTGCCCCTCCCGCGGGGGATGCGGCGTGGCGATGTACATGCCGCCGAGGCTCACGTTTTCGGCAACCCCCCAGAGGTAGTCCCGCTCGGGCTTGCGCAGCGCGATGCCGCGGTAGAGGACGCGGATGCCGGCGGCGAGGCGCGGGAACTCCCGGGGGTCGTCTTGAGATTCCAGGATGGCCATGGCTCCTCCTTTCGAGATTCGACGCGGACGGCCAAGAGCAAAGTACGGACCACCGGAGGAGCGGCAGGCTCCGGCTGGACGGGCGCCCCGGCGCAGGGTCCCGCTCTCCAGGAACTGGACGGATCGTCCAGACGGCGGACGGACCACACCCTCCAGAGACGGTCCGCTAGAAGGCCCTGCGCATGGCACCCGCCTTGCTCCACCCGCAACCGGCATTATGGGAAGCGGTCTTTTCGACGGGCGCTGGTTCCAGCAGATCCTGGACGCCATGACGGAGCACATCGCCGTCATCGACTCCGAGGGACGGATCGTCATGGTCAACCAGGCCTGGCGCCGGTTCGCCTGCGGCAACGGGAGCCCGGATGCCCAGTGGGAGGGGGCCAACTACCTGAACGTCTGCCGGCGGTCGGCCCGGGATCCCGGGGAGGGCGGGCGGCAGGCGCGAATCGTCCTCGGGGGACTCCAGGCCGTGCTGGCGGGAAGGCTCCCGCACTTCCAGTGGGAGTACCCCTGCCATTCAGCCCGGGAACAGCGCTGGTTCGTCATGAACGCCACGCCGCTGACGGAGAGCCCCGGCGGAGCGGTCATCACGCACGTCAACATCACGGATCGCAAGCTGCGCGAGGAGGAGATCCTCCGCCAAGCTCATCAGGACCCTCTGACCGGGCTGGCGAACCGGCGGCTGGCGGACAAGCAGGCGCTCCAGCTTCTGTCCGCGGCGCGGCGGACCGGGAGCCCGGTGGCCGTGCTCGCCCTGGATCTCGACGAGTTCAAGCCGGTCAACGACACCTACGGGCACGCCGCGGGCGACCAGATCCTCAAAGAGGTGGCGGCGCGGCTCCTCTCGGCCTGTCGGAAGGACGACCTCGTGGCCCGTGTAGGGGGAGACGAGTTCGTGATCCTCCTGCCGGGAACCGGGCTGCAAGAGGCGAAGGAGGTCATGGAGCGCCTCGAATCGGCGCTGCGGCGGCCGATCCCCCTGGCGGGCCGGGAGATCCGGATCGGGGCGAGCCTCGGAGCGGCGGTCTTCCCGGACCAGGCCTGGACGTTCCGGGGACTGCTGCAGGCGGCGGACGCGGCCATGTACTCCGCCAAGACCAGCCGCAAGGTCCTGCGCTTCCAAGCCAACGGCCGGCCCGGAGGGGAACCCGGACCGGCCGTCCTCATCTCGAACGCCGGCGTGGCGACGCCGGCGGACGTGGCCTAGTACATGCCGCCCATGCCGCCGCCCGGCATGCCGCCGCCGGCCTTGCCCTCGTCCTTCTCCTTGATCTCGGAGACCAGGGCCTCGGTGGTGAGCATGAGTCCGGCGATGGAGGCGGCGTTCAAGAGCGCGGTCTTGGTGACCTTGGCCGGATCGATGACGCCGGCCGACACCAGGTCCTCGAACTGGCCGGTGGCCGCGTTGTAGCCGCTGTTGCCGTTGCCCGACAGGAGCTGCTTGACGACGACCGAGCCCTCCTCGCCGGCGTTGGCCGCGATCTGGCGGGCCGGCTCCTCGAGGGCGCGGCGGACGATATTGACGCCCACCCGGACGTCGCCGTCGGCCTGGACGGCCTCGACGGGCTGGATGGCGCGCAGCAGGGCGACGCCGCCGCCGGGCACGATGCCCTCCTCGACGGCCGCCTTGGTGGCGTGCATGGCGTCCTCGACGCGGGCCTTCTTCTCCTTCATCTCGGTCTCGGTGGCAGCCCCCACCTTGATCACCGCGACGCCGCCGACGAGCTTGGCCAGGCGCTCCTGGAGCTTCTCGCGGTCGTAGTCGGAGGTCGTCTCCTCGATCTGGTTGCGGATCTGCTTGACGCGGCCGGCGATGGCCTCGCGCCGCTTGGCGTCGTCGGAGTCGGTGACGATGGTGGTCTCGTCCTTGGTCAAGACGACCTTCTTGGCCTCGCCCAGGTCCTCCCAGCGGACGTTCTCGAGCTTGATGCCGAGGTCCTCGGTGATGACCCGGCCGCCGGTCAGCGTCGCGATGTCCTCCAGCATGGCCTTGCGGCGGTCGCCGAAGCCCGGCGCCTTGGCCGCGGCCACGTGCAGCGTGCCGCGCAGCTTGTTGACCACCAGGGTGGCCAGCGCCTCGCCCTCGACGTCCTCGGCGATGATGAGCAGCGGCCGGCCCTGCTTGGCGACCTGCTCCAAGATCGGCAGGAGGTCCTTCATCGAGCTGATCTTCTTCTCATGCAGCAGGATCTTGGCGTTCTCGAGCACCGTCTCCATGCGCTCGGCGTCGGTGACGAAGTAGGGGGACAGGTAGCCGCGGTCGAACTGCATGCCCTCGACGACCTCGAGGGTGGTCTCGAGGCCACGGGCCTCCTCGACGGTGATCACGCCGTCCTTGCCGACCTTCTCCATGGCCTCGGAGATGATGCGGCCGATCTCCTCGTCGTTGTTGGCCGAGATGGTGCCGACGTGGGCGATGTCCTTGCCCTCGACCGGCTTGGCCAGCTTGTCGATGGCCTCGACGGCGGCCTTGACAGCCAGCTCGATGCCGCGCTTGATCTCCATCGGGTTGGCGCCGGCGGTGACGTTCTTGGAGCCCTCGCGGTAGATCGCTTGGGCGAGGACGGTCGCGGTGGTGGTGCCGTCGCCGGCCACGTCCGAGGTCTTCGAGGCGACCTCGCGCACCATCTGCGCGCCCATGTTCTCGAGCGGGTCGGAGAGCTCGATCTCCTTGGCCACGGTCACGCCGTCCTTGGTGATGGTCGGCGAGCCGAACTTCTTCTCGATGACGACGTTGCGACCCTTCGGGCCGAGGGTCACCTTGACCGCGTCGGCGAGCTTGTTGACTCCCCGGAGGATCGCCGCACGGGCGTCGCCGGAGTAGGTGATCTGCTTGGCCATGTCTTCTCTTCCTCCTGATTCCTATCGGGATTCCTGACGGATTTCGGTCTACGTTGGGGCGGCGAGCCGGACGGACTACTTCTTGCCGTTGGAGCTGATGACGGCCAGGATCTCGTCCTCCCGCAGG
>DASWME010000252.1:0-28229 GCA_036399915.1 Thermoanaerobaculia bacterium | reverse complement strand
CGGTGCACCGGCGCATCCTCTTCGCCATGAAGGAGGGCGGTTACGACTCGACCAAGCCCTTCAAGAAGTCGGCGCGCATCGTCGGCGACGTCATGGGTAAATATCACCCGCACGGCGACACCGCGATCTACGACACCGTGGTGCGCATGGCCCAGGACTTCGCCATGCGCTATCCCTTGGTCGACGGCCAGGGCAACTTCGGCTCGCTCGACGGCGACAATCCGGCGGCGATGCGGTACACCGAGGTGCGGCTGACGAAGCTCGCCGAGGAGATGATCCGCGATGACATCGACAAAGAAACCGTGGACTGGGCCCCGAACTACGACGGCTCGGAGGCTGAGCCGCTCGTCTTGCCGGCGCGCGTCCCCAACCTCTTGGTCAACGGCGCCGCCGGCATCGCGGTCGGCATGGCGACCAACATCCCGCCGCACAACTTGGGCGAGGTGGTGGACGCGCTGCTGATGCTGATCGAAAGGCCCGAGGTCATGATCAAGGAGCTGATGACCGCGCTCCCCGGGCCGGACTTCCCCACCGCGGGCTTCATCCACGGGCTGGACGGCATCCGCTCGGCCTACACCACGGGTCGCGGCATCATCCAGCTCCGGGCGCGGACCGAGGTCGAGACGCACGCGAAGACGGAGCGGCAATCGATCGTCATTACCGAGATTCCCTATCAGATCAACAAAAAGAAGCTGCTCGAGCGCATCGCCGAGCTGGTGCGCGAGAAGAAGATCGATGGGGTCTCGGACCTGCGCGACGAGTCGGACCGCCACGGCATCCGCATCGTGGTCGACGTGAAGAAGGACGCGATCCCGGAGATCATCCTGAACTCGCTGTACAAGATGACCCAGATGCAGACCACCTTCGGCATCATCCTGCTGGCCATCGTGGACAACCAGCCGAAGGTGATGACGCTCAGGGAGCTGCTCCAACACTTCCTCAATCATCGCAAGACGGTTGTCATCCGTCGCACCCGTTACGACCTGCGCAAGGCCGAGGAGCGGGCCCACATCCTGGAGGGCATCCTCAAGGCGCTCGATCATCTGGACGAGGTGATCGCGACCATCCGCGCCAGCCAGACCCCGGCCGAGGCGCGGGAGAACCTGATATCGCGCTTCTCGCTCTCGGAGCCGCAGGCGCAGGCCATCCTCGACATGCGCCTCCAGCGCCTGACCGGCCTCGAGCGCGAGAAGGTCGTCGAGGAGTACAAGGAGCTGATGGTGACAATCGAGCGGCTGCGGGCCCTCCTCGGCTCGGACCGGCTGGTGCTGGAGGAGATCCGGCGCGAGCTTGCCGAGCTCAAGGAGGCCTACGGCGACGAGCGTCGCACCGAGATCATCCCCGAGACGCATGACATCTCGATCGAGGACATGATCGCGGACGAGCCGATGGTGATCACCGTCACGCAGGCTGGCTACATCAAGCGCTCACCGCTGTCGCTCTATCGGGCCCAGGCGCGGGGCGGCAAGGGCCGGACCGGTATGGTGACCAAGGAGGACGACTTCGTCGAGCACCTCTACGTCGCCACCGCCCACACCAACGTCCTGGTCTTCACCGAGAGCGGCCGCGTGCACTGGCTGAAGGTCCACGAGATCCCGGAGGCGGGTCCGGCGGCGCGCGGCAAGGCCATCGTCAACCTGCTCAACCTGGAGCCGAGCGAGCGGCTGGCTACCACGGTGGCGGTGCGCGAGTTCCGGGACGACCGCTATCTCGTCTTCGCCACCGAGAACGGCACGGTCAAGAAAACGGAGCTTTCCGCCTACGCCAACCCGCGGGAGGGCGGCATCATCGGCATCAACATCGACGAGGGGGACCGGCTGCTCGCCGTGCGCGAGACGGACGGCAACAAGGACATCCTCCTCGCCACGGCCAGGGGCCTCTCGATCCGGTTCGCCGAGAAGGAGGTCCGAGCGATGGGGCGGGCGACCTATGGCGTCAAGGGCATCGAGCTGCGTCCGGGCGACCGGGTGGTCGGCATGGAGGAGCTGGACCCGAAGTGCCAGGTGCTCACGGTGGCCGCGCGGGGCTACGGCAAGCGCACGCCGGTCGAGGAGTACCGCCGCCAGGGCCGCGGCGGTCTGGGCATCATCAACCTCAAGGTGACCGCCAAGACAGGGGAGGTCGTGGGCGTCAAGTCCGTCACTCCGGCGGAGGGCCTCATGCTCATCACCCAGGAGGGGATGATCATCCGGCTCAACGTCTCGGGCGTGCGCGAGGTCGGCCGCTCGGCGCAGGGCGTCAAGCTGATGAACCTCTACGACGAGGACCGCATCGTCGCGGTCGCCAAGCTCGCCGAGCAGGACGAGGAGACCGAGATCGAGCTCGCCAAGGACGACGGCGGCCCCATGGCGGCCGAGCTGGAGCTGGAGGCGGCCGAGACCGAGGAGACGGAGGGGCTGATCCTCGCCGAGCCGGACCTCGAGGAGGAAGAGGAGGAGGGCGGTCCGGACGAGACCGTGCACTGAGAGAAAGCTCCGGGGAGGCAGGTCGGTATAGACTGGACTCCCCTGGGCGCCTCGCTCCGGGGTCCCCCTGAACCATCCGCAAGGAGGGCCGACCCCATGCAGTTCTTCCTCGACACCGCAGAAATCAAGGAGATCGAGACCGGCCTCGAGTGGGGCATGGTCGACGGCATCACCACCAACCCGTCGCTGATCGCGAAGTCGGGGCGGCCGTACCTGCCGACGGTGCAGGCCATCGCCAGGTTGGTGCCGGGACCGGTCTCCGGCGAGGTGCTGGCGACGGAGTACGACGAGATTCTCGAGCAGGGCCGCCGCCTGGCCGGGCTGGCCGAGAACGTGGTGGTGAAGGTGCCGCTGACGCCGGCAGGCCTGCGGTCCGTCGCGACTCTCAAGAAGGAGGGTATCCGCACCAACGTAACGCTCTGCTTCTCGGCCGCGCAGGCGCTGCTCGCCGCCAAGGCGGGAGCCGGCTACATCTCACCCTTCATCGGTCGTCTCGACGACGTGGGTGAGGAGGGCATGGAGCTGATCGACCAGGTGGTGACGATCTACCGGAACTACGGCTTCGACACCCAGGTGCTGGTCGCCTCGGTGCGGCACCCGATCCACGTCGTCCAGTCGGCCATGCTCGGCGCGGACGTGGCCACGGTCCCCTTCAAGGTGCTGGAGCAGCTCTACAAGCACCCGCTCACCGACGTGGGACTGGACCGCTTCCTGGCCGACTGGAAGAAGACGGGCAAGAGCTTCGACGAGTCGTAGGACCTTCTTGGAACCGGAGTCCCCCATCGCCCCGGCGCCGGGGCGGCTCTACCGTTTCGCCTGGGGCCTGTACCTGTTCCTGGCCCTGGCGGGAGTCCTCTGGATCGGCGTCCAGCGGGGGCGGATCCCCCTCTCGCTGTTCGTGGACAGCCGCCGGTGGTGGCTCGACCTCGGGCTCGGCCTGGGAGCGGGCCTGCTGCTCCTGGCCCTCTGGTGGGTGGCCGAGCGGATGTTCCCTCTGGCCCGGGAGCTGGAGGCGCGGCTCGCGGGTCTGCTCGGAGCTATCACGATCTCGGAGGCGGTCGCCCTGGCTCTGCTCTCCGGCTTCGCGGAGGAGCTGTTCTTCCGGGGGGCTCTCCAGGGATCGCTGGGCTGGGCGGCGGCGACGATTCTGTTCAGCCTGCTGCACAGCGGGCCGGGGCGGGCCTTCCGGCTGTGGACGCTGTTCGCCCTCCTCGCCGGAGCGATCCTCGGGGGGATCATGGCGTGGCGGGGCAACCTCCTGGGACCGGTGGTGGGCCATTGTCTGGTGAACGCCGTGAACCTCCGGCGCCTCGCCAGCCGGGCGGGTGACTCTGCTAGACTGCCGCGGGACGAGGCCCGGAGCGAAAGGGAGATGTGACGGGATGGCAAGCGAGTCGCTGGACGTGCTCACGCGCATCGACGCGGAGAAGGAGAGATACCTCGAGGAGCTGAAGGACTACATCCGCATTCCCTCGATCTCGACCGATCCGGACTACAAGGGCGAGGTGCTCCGCGCGGCCGAGTTCCTGGTGGGCAAGATGCGTGAGGCGGGCCTCAAGGCCGAGCGGATCGACACCGCCGGCCACCCGCTGGTCTACGGCGAGTGGACGGGCGCGCCGGGCAAGCCGACGGTGCTCTTCTACGGGCACTACGACGTGCAGCCGGTCGATCCGATCGAGCTGTGGCGCAACCCACCCTTCGAGCCCACGGTCGAAGGGGACAGGCTGGTGGCGCGCGGCGCGACGGACGACAAGGGTCAGTCCTACACCCACGTCAAAGCGGTGGCGGCGATGCTCGCCGAGCGGGGCCGGCTGCCGGTCAACGTCAAGTTCCTGGTGGAGGGAGAGGAGGAGGCGGGGGGCCAGGCCATCGACGAGTACGTCCGCCGGGACGGCGGCAGGCAGCTCGCGGCCGACTGCGTGGTCATCTCCGACACGTCGCTCTACGCGCCCGGCCAGCCGTCGCTGATCTACGGCTTGAAGGGTCTGTGCTACATGGAGATCAAGGTCACCGGCCCGAACCGGGACCTGCACTCCGGCACCTTCGGCGGCGCGGTGTGGAACCCGCTCAACGCGCTCTGCCACATCGTCGACCGCCTGCGCGACGCGGAGACGGGGCGGATCCTGATCCCCGGCTTCTATGATGGCGTGCGCCCGCTCGCGGCCTGGGAGCGCGAGGAGTTCGCGCAGCTTCCGTTCGACGAGGAGGCGTACCGCCGGGACCTGGGCGTGCCGGAGCTGTTCGGCGAGGAGGGGTACACCACCCGCGAGCGCGCCTGGGCGCGGCCGACGTGCGACGTCAACGGCATCTTCGGCGGCTACATGGGCAAGGGCGCGAAGACGGTCCTCCCCTCCTGGGGCGGCGCCAAGGTCTCGATGCGCCTGGTACCCGATCAGGACCCGAAGAAGATCGCGAAGCTGTTCACCGACTACGTCCATTCCATCGCGCCGCAGGGCGTCACGGTCGAGGTCACCAGCCTTCACGGCGCCGACCCGGTGGTCGTGGAAGCCGAGGGACCCATCGTCGACGCGGCCCTGGACGCGATGCAGGAGGTCTGGGGAGCGCGCCCGGTGCGTATCCGGGAGGGGGGATCGATCCCCATCGTCTCGACCTTCGCCGCGGTCCTGAAGTGCCCGGTGCTGCTGCTGGGCTTCGGCCTGAACGACGACGGCCTGCACTCTCCGAACGAGAAGTTCAACATCAGCCATTTCTATAATGGGATCCGATCCGTGGCACGTCTGCTGGATCGCCTGGGCGATCTATGAAGAGCAAGGGCAATCTGGAGCGGGAGATCAAGTTCCGGGGGGCGGAGCTCGAGCAACTGCGGGAGCGGCTGATCGAGCTGGAGGCGGAGCGGGTCGGACCGGCCGCCTTCGAGGACAACTGGATCCTGGACCGCGACAACGAGCTGCTCTCTTCGGGCCGCATCCTGCGTCTGCGCACCGATGGCGCCCGGGCCCGCCTGACCTTCAAGGGGCCGATGCGCCTGGAGGGCAACGTGAAGATCCGCGAGGAGCGCGAGGTCGACGTCGAGAACGCCGAGGAGACGCGGGCGCTCCTGGAAAACCTGGGCTATCACGTCGTCCGGCGGTACCAGAAGGTGCGGGAGGAGTGGCAGCTCGGCGGTGTGACCATCGCTCTCGACCACACGCCGATCGGCGACTTCGCCGAGTTCGAGGGAGACGGCGCCGAGACGGTGGCGAAGCGCTGCGGCTTCGATCCCCAGAAGGCGGAGCGCCGCTCCTACCTGCGGCTCTACGAGGACCATCTCAAGAAGAATCCGGACTCGCCTCCCGAGATGGTGTTCCGATAGGCCCCATCCCAACCGTGGATCATGCAGGGTAGGCGTATCCGCGCGCTGGTGCTCGCGGCCGGGCTGGGCACGCGGCTGCGACCGCTGACCGAGCACACCCCCAAGCCGCTGCTGCCGGTGCGCGGCCTGCCCATCCTGGAGCACACGCTGGCGCAGCTCGCCGCGATGGGCTGCGAGGCCGCGGCGGTCAACCTCCATCACCTGGGCGAGCAGATCCGGCAGCGCTTCGGCGACTCCCACGCCGGCATGCCCCTCACCTGGTCGGAGGAGCCCGAGCTGCTCGGCACGCTGGGAGCGCTCCACCCGCTGAAGGACTTCTTCGCGCCGGCCGACCTCGTGCTGCTCGTCAACGGCGACAGCCTCTGCAAGTGGCCGCTCCGGAGGCTGATCCGCAAACACCTGGCGAGCGGCGCCCGGTCCACCCTGCTGCTGACTTCGCGGCCGGACCCGGCGGCATTCGGCGGCGGCGTGGGCGTCGACGCGCGGGGACGGATCCTCTCGTTCTGGACGGGAGATCCGGAGCGGGGCGAGGTGGCCCGGCGGCACGTCTTCGCCGGCGCGCACGTCTTCTCCCCCGACCTCCTCTCCCGGATCGGTCCCGGCAAGTCGGACATCGTGCGCGATCTCTACGTGCCGATGCTGAACGAGGGAGAGAGGATCGGTGCGCTCGTCTCCTCCGGGAAATGGCACGATCTCGGAACGCCGCAGCGTTTCCTGGAGGCGGCGCTCGACTGGGCCCATGCCGACTGGCCGGAGCGTCTCTGGCGGCGGTATTGGATCTCGCAGGACGCAGTTCTGGGGACGGGAGCGAGGGTTCGCCGGTCGTCGGTCGAGCAGGGGACTCATGTGGGCGAGGGAGCGAGGGTCGAGCGGTCGGTCCTGCTGCCGGGAGCGCGGATCGGCAAGGGATGTGTGGTGCGCGAGGCGATCCTCGGCTTCGGCGCCGCGGTCCCCCCGGGCACCTGGGTCGAGCGGCGGATCATCATGCCTCGGTTCGCCGGCTTCGCTCCGGGGCTCGACGACTCCGTCGTGGGCGGAGCGGTCTACACGCCGTTCGGACACGACGCCAAAGGTTGAACCCGCGGCGCCCGTCTGTCATCATGCACCATCCCGGACGCGCGGTCCGGGCCCTCCCCATAATGCCGGTCGACACAAACGCCTTCCGCCTTCTCGTCTTCGACTGGGACGGGACCCTGATGGATTCCATCGGTACGATCGTGGCCTGCACCCAGGCGGCGGTCCAGGAGCTGGGGCTCGGAGGATTACCCGAAGAGACGATCCGGGGCACGATCGGCCTCGGGCTCCGAGAGACGATCGACATCCTGAGCCCGGGCTGCGACGACGATCTGTACGGGCGGATCCTCGACTGCTACCGCAAGCATTGGCTCTCCACCTTCTGCGACATGCCGCTGCTGTTCGCGGGCGTGGACGAGATGCTGCGGGAGCTGGCGGCAGAGGGATATCTGCTGGCGGTGGCCACCGGCAAGAGCCGCCGGGGGCTCGACTACGCCCTGGACCAGACGGGGCTCCGCGACGTCTTCCACGCGACCCGGACCGTTGACGAGGCCTTCTCCAAGCCCCACCCCCAGATGCTGCTCGACATCCTGGACGAGATGGGGGTGGCGCCCCGGGACGCGGTGATGATCGGTGACACGACCTACGATCTGGAGATGGCGAGGAGCGCGCGGATGGGAGCCGTGGGGGTCTGCTCCGGCGGGCACTGCCGCGAGGAGCTGGAGCGGTTCGGCCCGCTCGCCTGCCTCGACCAGATCGTCGAGCTGGCGCCGTGGCTGGCGCAGCGGGCCGCCGCCTTGACGGCGTAAGGGCGCAGCAGACCGCGTCCTTACTTACCTTTCTTCCAGTCCGCGACCAACCCCTCGAGCTCCTTCACCTGCTGCGGGTTCGGAGCCTGCTGGGCGGTTTTCGCCGCGGCCAGGGCCTTCTCGCCGTACGTCACGGCACCCCTGGTGTCGTTCTTCTTGGCGAGCAGCAGGGCCTTGGCCCGGAGGTTCGCGAAGGTCTCCTGGAGCGCGAGCGAGGCATCGAGCCACCGCGCGGCTTCGTCGAGGCAGGTGTTGTTCTGGATGCAGTAGTTGGCCGCCTGGTAGGGGGTTTGCCAGCGGACGGCGTCGTTGATCTTGGCCATCGCGAGCTTCGGCGTGTCCACCTCGACGGTGAAGGGCACCTTGAGCTTCTCCCAGCGGAGGACGACCTCGGATGTGGTGTCCGTGGTGTTCTCGAAGGTGAAGGTCATGCGCTCCAGCGAATCGGCGACCGTCTCCGGCTTCACCTGGATGCGCAGAGCGTCGTTCTCCTGCTTGTAGTTGAAGGCACCCCACTCGTCGGCGTCCTTGCTGAAGATGACGGTCCAGTCCCCCTGGGTGGGAATGGTCTGCAGACCGTAGATGCCGGCCGGCAGCTCGTGCCCCGCGATCTTGACCGGGGTGCTGAACTTGATCGTGGTGTTCTCGTTGGCGCCCGTGCGCCAGACCTGGCCGTAGGGCACGAGCTCGCCCCAGATCTTGCGGCCTTTCACGCCGGGGCTGCTGTAGCGGATCGCCACCTCGGTGACGCCCACCGTCTGCGACACGGACGCGTTGGGGCTGGGGCGGGGCAGGTCGAGCTGCTGCGCGAGCGCGGCGCCCGCGGCGAGGCGAAGGGCGATCAGAACGGCGGCCGGCAGGGCCACGCGGAATCGATGCGTTCTCATGGCGGAGCCTCCTTTCAATGCAAGAAGAAGACGGTCTCAGCTTCCGTAAGCGGCGTTTTCCAGGACCGGCTCGGCCTGCTTCGCCTCGGCGCGCGCCCGCGACGCGGCGCTCTCCTGACGCGCCCGCTCCTCGTCCCATTCCGCCGGGGAGAGCACCCAGCCCTGGAGGTTGCGGTGGACGAGGTCGGCGATGACGCGGATGTGGTCCGGCCGGTCGTTCAAGGCGGGGATGTAGCGGTAGCGCTCGCCGCCCGCGTGCAGGAAGATCTCGCGGTTCTGCTCGTCGATCTCCTCGATCGTCTCCAGGCAGTCGGCCGAGAAGCCCGGGCAGACGACGTCGAGCTCGCGGATGCCGGACTTCGCCATCGCCGTGATCGTCTTGTCGGTGTAAGGCTTCAACCACTCCTCCTTGCCGAAGAGAGACTGGAAGGAGACCTCCCATAGCCCGCGGGGGAGCTGCAGCTCCTCGGCGGCGAGGCGGGCAAGCTTGTGGCACTCGCAGAAGTACGGGTCACCCGCCAGGAAGTAGCGCTTCGGGATGCCGTGGAAGGAAAAGAGGAGCTTCTCCGGCGGACCCTCCCGCTGCCAGACCTCGCGGATGCTCGCCGCGAGCGCCCGGATGTAGGAGGGGTCGTCGTGGTAGTGGTGGACCGTGCGGATCTCCGGCACCCACCGCCAGGTCGTCAGCTCGGCGGCCACGGCATCGAACGTCGAGCCGGTCGTCACCGCCGCGTACTGGGGGTAGAGCGGCACCACCAGGATCCGCCGGCAGCCTTTGCCGGCGAGCTCGCGCAGGGCCGACCGCACCGAGGGGTTGCCATAGCGCATGGCGACCGCGACGTGAACCGGCGTGCCGATCTCCCGCCGCAGCACCTGCTGGAGCGCCGCCGCCTGGCGGTTGGTGATGACGAGGAGGGGGGAGCCCTCCGGCGTCCAGACCTTCCGGTAGAGCGCGGCCGACTTGGGCGGCCGGGTGGTGAGCACGAACAGGTGGAGGATCACCCACCAGAGCGCCCGCGGCAGCTCGATGACCCGCGGATCGAGCAGGAACTCGCGGAGATAGCGGCGGAGCGACGGCGTGTCCGGCGCGTCGGGCGTCCCCAGGTTGGCCAGGAGGACGCCGACGGCGGGGACCTCGCCGTGCTGGAAGTCGGGCTGGCCGAAGTACTTCATGCAGGAGAGTCTACCCGAGCAGCCCGAACACCTCCCCCACCTGCTCCCAGCCGACCCGCATCAGGAAGGTGTTGTTCCTGCCGTAGGACTTGCTCCCCAGGATGAAGAAGTTCGGCTCGGGGTTGGTGAGGGTCTCGGCGCCGTGGGAGGTCTGCGCCAGGCAGTCCGAGCTGCCCGCTCCGAGCAGTGCCGCCGAGAGCTTGATGGGGCCGCAGGTGGCGTAGCACTCGTGGACCTGGAGCTGGCGGTAGAGACTGTGGTCGCCGACGGCGCCGGTCAGGGAGAGGATACGGTCGACTGCGACCCGTTCCGGATCGGACCCGTTCCGCAGCACGACCTCGAGCCGGCCGTCGGGCTTCGAGACCTCCTCGACGACGGCGCCGCGCCGGACCTCGACGGCCGGCGAGGAGCCCCCGGCGAGCGCCGCGGCTTCGGCGGCGAGGCCCGCCCGCTCGGGAAGCGGATCGCCGGCGTGCGTCCCCCAGCCGGGCTCCGGATTGCGCAGCAACCAGATCACCCGGGTCCCCGGCGACCCCTGCGCCAGACGGGCGAGCTCGCGCACGGCGGTCTGCGCCGAGTGGCCGGCGCCGGCGACGAGCACGGTCCTGCCCGCCCAGTCGGCGGCCTCCCGGGAGAGGTCCGGGATGTCGCGCCGGATCTCGCTTCCAAAGGCCCGCTCGCCAGGGGCGGGGATGCCGCCGTCGCCCAGGGTGTTCGGATTTCCCCAGGTGCCGGTCGCATCGATCACGACGTCCGCCGTCTCCGTCCACTCCCGGCCGGACTCGTCGCCAAGGAGCAGGCGGAAGGGCCGGCGCCCGCGCTCGGGAGTGGCGATCTCCTCGTGCTTGAGCAGGCCCTGACGGCCCACGGAGAGCACGCGCGTGCCCAGCCGCAAGTTCGGAGCGATCTCCGGCAGCGCGGCGAGGGGCTCGAAGAGCCGCTCCACGAGCTCCCGGCCCGTGGGGCACCCGGCGCCGTCGGGCACGTCCCGGCCGGCGGCTTCGAGGTGGCGCCGCATGCGGGGGGAGACGTTCATCTCCCAGGGCGTGAACAGCCGGACGTGGCCCCAGGAGCGGACGCTCCCGGCCACGGTGGGCGCCGCCTCGTAGACAGTAAACGGAAAGCCCTCCTCGGCGGCGGCGAGGGCGGCTTCGAGGCCGGTGGGGCCGGCCCCCAGGATGGCGATGCGGGGTTTGGCGTCGGACATCGGATACCTCCTCGATCAGAAACGGGAAGCCGCCCTCTCGCGGGCGGGCAGGATCTCCAGGCAGGTGGTCCACCAGCCGGTCAGGATAGTCTCGACGAACTCTTCGGGCAGGCCCTCGCGCCGCATCTCGGCCGCGAGGCTCGGATGATCGTAGGCGAGCGGCACCAGCTCGACGCCGAGGCCCTCCTCCCGAGCCTCCAGCATCGCGTACCAGACGCGGGTGTCGCCGTCGTTGGCCGGCCGGCCGATCACGCCGGCGTTGACCACGTCGCGGCCGGAGGGGAGGCGGCGGTGCCAGTGCAGGCCGGTGTGGGTGCAGAGGATGGCGTCGCACCGGTTCTGGTCGAGCAGCACCTCCAAAAACGGCACGGGCGAGGTGCTGCGGAAGAGGAACTCGTTGACCCGCCGGGGCGAGCCGTGGACGAGGAGCAGCTCGCGCTCCCCCACCCGCACGCGCCGGCGCCTGGGGAGCGTGCCCATCCAGGCCTTGAAGGCGGGCGAGCAGTTCCGCTCGGTGTAGCGGTAGGAGATCTCGGCGAAGTGGTTGTCGCGCGGATCGGTGTAGCCGCAGTTGCAGTCTTCGCGGCCGGCGGCGAGGGACTCCTCGTAGTTGCCCTGGATGGCGAGCACGCCCCCCTGCTCAAGGAGCGGCCGGACCTTCTCCGGGCTGGGGCCGAAGCCGCCCAGGTCGCCCAGGCAGTAGACTGCCTCGGCGCCGCGGCGGGCCGCGTCCTCCAGCAGCTCGGCCAACGCGAAGTGATTGTTATAGATGCCTCCGAAGACGGCGATCCGGGAGTATGGACCTTCCACCGGGGTCGGATCGTGCACCCCGGCCGCATAGGACCGCACGACCGCCTCCCGCTCCTCCGGGGCGAGCGTCAGGCCCGTCCCCGCCGCGGCCTTATGGAAGGCGGCGAGCGGCACCAGCTTCTCGCCCCAGGTCGCCATGCCGCGGTGGGCGGTGAGCTTCGCATGAGCCTGGCGCGCCTGCTCGTCGTGGTCTCTGGGGGTCCGGTTCGACATGTCTCAGGTCCGGCAGCTCACGCCGTAGACGTGGCAGGTCCAGCAGGCGGAGTGGTCCAGCGGGAAGGAGCCCAGCGTGTCGGCGAGGGCCTCGCCCATCCGGGCCGAGGGCTCGTTGACCAGGATGGGGCAGACCCAGACGCCCTGGTCGGTGGCCATCCGGCAGGCGCTGCACTGGAGGTGGTCCCAGCCGCCCTCCGGAACGTCCCCCTCGCGCAATCGCTGCCAGCTCTCATAGCCGCCGGCGCGCTCGGCCTCGGCGCCGATCCGGAAGACGGGCAGGACCTTGAGCCGGGGCCGGTCGATGCCCAGCGAGCGCAGCAGCTCGAAGAACCGCTCCTTGCCCGAATCGGTGACGGCGTCCGGACAGACCTCGGTCACCGTGATCACGGGATTGAGGCCGGCCAGGACGAGGTTGCGCGCGCCGGCGAGGATGCGCTCGAAGGTGCCGGCGCCGCGGATGGGGTCGTTCGTCGCGGCGTCGTAGCCGTCGATGGAGACCCGGAAATCGAGGGAGTAGTCCGAGCCCTCCGCCAGCGCCTTCAGGCGGGCGCAGCGGACCGGGTCGAGGAGCAGGCCGTTGGTCAGCACCGTGGCCGGCCCTACGGCGAGCGTCGCCTCCAGGATCTCCTCCATCTCGGGGTTCAGGAACGGCTCGCCGCCGGTGAAATAGTACTCGCGCACCCCGAGCCGCGCCGCCTCGTCCAGGTAGCGCTTCACCTCGGCGAGGGTCATCATCTCGTGCGTGTGGTTGGTGGGCGAGCAGGAGACGAAGCAGTGAGTGCAGGCCAGGTTGCACACCGTTCCGCCCACCTGGAACCAGAGGGTGTCCAGGCTCTTCAGCTCCACGCGGGGAGCGGTGGCGATGGTGGGTCTCGTCTCGGCGATGCTCACGGCTGATTCCAACAGCAGTACCCCAACGAAAGCTTCCCTAGTGTATACGTACCCTCCCTGGGAACGGACGGTTCACCGCGCTATGATCCCCCCGCCTTGAGACGATTCCTGGTCTTCGCCCTGCCTCTGCTCGTCCTCGCCATGGCCCTCTTCCACTTCGGGCTTGAGGCCTTAGGGGTGGCTCCCGATCCGGAGGCGCTCGCGCGCGCAGGGGCGTCCCGGCTTCCAGCCTCGGTGATGCTCGCCACCTGGATGCTGGAAGCCCTCGGGCTCTCGGCCCTCTTCCTGCTGATCTATGGCCGAGATGGCCGCACCGGCCGGTGGCTCGCCGGCCTGCTCACCGGCTGGATCGCCTGGGTTTTCCGCGGACCGCTGCTGGTGGTGACGGTGGCGGGGCTCGCCGGCCTGCCGCCCAGCCCCTGGTGGTCCATGGCCTTCTCCTGGTGGGTGCTCTACACCCTCTGCGGCCTGCTGCTCGGCGCGGTGGCCGCCGCCGCCGGGCTGCTGCCGTAAGCCCGGGGAATGCCGAGCCCCCCACGGGCGTTGATCCGGGGGGCCGGCAAGCGTGTGCTAGTCTTTGCGCCACCTTAGGAACTGCGGGCCCCCTGCGCCTTGAAGATCGCCGCCGTCGGGACAGCGCTCCCTCCTCACTATTACGACCAGGAAACGCTCCTGGCGGCCCTCCGGCAGCGCTGGTCGGATCAGTACTTCAACCTCGACCGCCTGGAGCGGCTGCACAAGAACGTCCTGGTCGGCGGCAGGCACCTGGCGCTGCCCATCGAGGAGTACGGCGGGCTCACCACCTGGGGCAAGGCGAACGACGCCTGGATCCGCGTGGCCCAGGAGGTGGGCGCCGCCGCCGTCGAGGACGCCCTGGAGCGGGCCGGCCTCTCGGCGGCGGACGTGGACGCCCTGATCTTCGTCACGGTGACCGGCGTCGCGACGCCGTCGATCGACGCCCGCCTGATGAACCGGCTGGGCCTGCCGCCGCGAGTCAAGCGGATGCCGATCTTCGGCCTGGGCTGCGTCGCCGGGGCGGCCGGGATCGCGCGGGCGGCCGACTACGTCCGGGGCTATCCGGACCACGTGGCCGTGCTCCTCTCGGTCGAGCTCTGCTCGCTGACCTTACAGCCCGAGGACCTCTCGATCCCCAACCTCATCGCCTCGGGCCTCTTTGGCGACGGCGCCGCCGCCGTGGTGGTGACCGGCGAGAACCGGCCGGCCGCGGGGCCGCGGATCCTCGCCTCCCGTTCTGTCTTCTATCCCGACTCCGAGCGGGTCATGGGCTGGGACATCTCCGAGTCCGGTTTCAAGATCGTCCTCTCGGCGGACGTCCCCCTGGTGGCCCGGGACAAGCTGCGGCCGGACGTGGACGCCTTCCTCGCCGAGCACGGCCTGACGCGCTCCGACATCTCCTCCTGGGTCTGCCACCCCGGCGGCCCCAAGGTGCTGGAGGCGATGCAGGAGTCGCTCGACCTCCCTCCCGGTGCTCTCGACGTGACCTGGAGGAGCCTGCGCGAGGTGGGGAACCTCTCCTCCACCTCGGTGCTGCTGGTCCTCGCCGAGACCCTGGAGAGCCACCGGCCTCCCCCGGGCAGCTACGGCATGCTGCTCGCCATGGGTCCGGGGTTCTGCTCGGAGCTGGTGTTGCTGGAGTGGTGAGCGGTGCCTCTTCAGAGGCAGCAGTAGCGTCAAGGAGACTCATGGTACCCTTCCAGCGTGACTCTCAAGGCCCGCGTTCATAATGGCCGACTCCTAGTGGACGAGCCGACGGAGCTCCCTGAGGGAACTGAAGTTGATCTCCTGCCCCTAGATCCGGGCGACTGGCTCGATCCGGCTGACCGTGCTGCTCTTCATCGAGCCCTAGTCGCTTCTCAGGAGGATCTCGAGGCCGGTCGTCTCGTCGACGCTGAAGAGGTGCTGAGGGAACTGCGGACATCGTGACACGACGCAGGGTCCGTTTCACGGTAACTGCCCGGGAGCACGTTTGACTCCTCAGGCGGTGGTGGAGGGAGAACTCAGCGCGGCCTCCGCGTTGCGTCAGCATCTCGCGGGCCTACCCACAAGAGTTGACCAACGTGCAGAGTTAGCCGACGCTCGGTTACTTGGGAAGGTTCGCGAGCACCTCCTTGAAAGCTGTGGTTTTTACGATGTTGACTAGTGACTTCGCCGGTGCTGCCTGGACGAGCTGTAGTCCGGCTCGGAGTGCCGCACGCTCCGTCTGGTCCAATAACCTATTCGCGAGCTCGCGGCACCGCCTATCCGTGAGGGGTCGATCCAAGGTGGACGAGAACTCCGGATCGGCAAAGAGCCTCAGAAATTCTGCTATTTCATTATCGCCGAAGTAGGAGACATATTTTTCGTAATGCGGTAGTGCCCGCTCATCCACGCCTCTCTTGTACCCAAGGCCGTTGCCGACGTAACACAAGACGATGACTTTAACCCAGAATGGTCTCGCCGAACGGGGAACCTTTCTGTTTGTTGGAAGCGATTCTGTAAGTGACTTAGCATGGGGATACTCATTATAAAAATTACCCCAGCCAAAGTGCGCACTCTTCAAGGCCTGCAGCTTATCGAGGAGTTCTGCGGCGAGACTGTCTTCGTCGCGATAGTTCTGTCCCTCGACGGCTGCGAGAAAATCGAAGGCAGCGTCCTTCCGTGGAATGTCGGCATTCTTCCGAAACAGGCCGTAACGGGCACCGATCTCGTAACGCCGATCTTCCGATGACGACTGCCACACAAATGGCGCAATGTTCTTAATGTTCGTCTTGACATCGGGACCCTGTCTCGGATCGATGTACAGTCCGAACAGCGCCCATAGCAGATCATCCACGCGCTCTTGGCGTAGCCAACCCACTTCCTGTCCAATCACTTGAAAGTCGGACGCGGGGATGATCTGCGTTCGCATATTCTCAAGAAGCCGCGTGACAATAACAACAGATGCGTCCGGCTCGGCCGTGATCGCGTACTTCAGGCAGACCGACACCCAACCCAGCAGTTCGTGACCGTCGACCTCTTGATCGTTCGGATGCGCAGCGCTGGCGTGGTTGCGCATATAGTTGACATGTTCGAGGCGGCGGTAGTTGACGTCAGAAAGTAGACCGATCCGGCGACATACCTCCAGTAGGTCGTGGTCCTGTACCGCTTCGAGATCCTCTTCCGTTTTCAAATCGCGGTTCCGGTTGTTAACCTGTTCCGCGACAAGGAAGAAGTACGACAGGTCAGTCCGAGCGACCAGCGAACGCAGGGCTCGAACTGTTTCGTTCCAGAGATAGTTGACTGCACCGTCGAAAAGCCCGACCGCGACGGCAACCGTAAACTTGCTGAGATAATATGCCTTCTCGCGCGCTTCGAGCGGCAGAAGGTGAAGCGCGTCTGCCAGCCCGTTGACAACCTTGCGTCGCTCCTCAACAGGAGCAAGGACGTCTTCGGTGGGTAACGAGAGATCCGCGAGGTAGGCCGCTACGGGCTGACTTAAACCTGCGATCGACTTCTCAAGGGATGCGGGCAATACCTTCGCCGGCAGGGATGAGTCTGGATTCCTCGTTGCCATGGTGCTCCATCATATCGAACATGCTACACGTCGGATCCGGCCAACCCAAGATTATACACTTGTCATTGTCATGCCCGGCCTCGCGTGACGAAGGGGTTGTATCATAGCGGAGAGTTTCGTCGCACCAGAGACGCCCCGTGGCTGCGGAGGTTGTCGTACGGGTCTGGGGCGTCTCCACTAACCATTCAGACGTAGCGAGACATCCCGACCGTCATTGAACCGAAGAGGGAGCAGCACCTCGAATCGCCGCCAGTTGCTGCTCATAGGTCGCCTTACCCTTGACAGCGAACGGGATATTCGCGTCGGCCAACGCCTCCAACGCCGACTCGGGCACCAGGTGCTCGCCGGTGCGGAGGACGCGCCCGGAGAAGCGGCCCAGCAAGAACGCCAACGCCCGCTTCTCCGTGTCGCGGTCGGGGAACGTGATGGTCACCATGATCTACACCTCTCGCCGCTAGTAGAGCAGGTGGGCGAAGCCCATGCAAGGGGGTTTTGAGGGCTATGTGGGCCGCCTTTCCTGACAGATCTCCTGATCCGCTCCGCACTCATCCTGTCCTCTGGAAAGGACGACTTTCTCCTGAGGAGGGTCCCCCAGCGCGGAGGAGGCTCCCCGCGCTCTGAGGAGGGTTTCGCGGCACCGAGTGGGTCTCTATGACGGGGAGGAGGTGCATGGCCGCTCGGCGAGCCACAGCAAGAGGGGGACTTGACCCCGAACTCAGTCCCGGAAGACGTCCTGGACACTCGTGACAGTCAAAACACGTTCGCCCCACTTGAGGAGACGGTCCGCGTCTGCAGAGCGCACCCGCTCCTCGATCTCAGGATCCAGAGGACCAAACCTCAAGCGGAGGAGATGAAGCAGCAGTTGGGCTTCCCCCTCCTGGCGGCCCTCTTGGCGGCCCTCTTCGCGGCCTTCTTCGCGGCCCTCTTCGCGGCCTTCTTCGCGGATCTCACGGTTCCAACGGTCGATGCTTTCAGCCAGCATGGTTTCGAGCTCCTCCAGAGTCAGCGTGGCGGAGGCTTCCTTCTGGGACAGTCCAAAGCGCGGCAGGATGACCTTCTGCAGCCAGGTCTCGAAGGCCTGCCGCAAGGAGGCCTCGCTTGGCGGAATGCTCTGCCGCAGCCGATGAACGCTCGCACGGACCTCCAACCAGTCGCGGCTCTTCTCGATGCAGAACAGGTCAGCCACCGGACTGTTCAGCGCCGCCAGATCCTCGCGGGGGTAGGCCGCCTCGTCCACAAGCCGGTACCGCAACTGGGGCCGGTAGATCTCCGCCGAGGGGTCCAGGTCCCCGATCAAGGAACCGAGGTCCGTCGCCACGTTCCATGGCTCCCATCCATTGTAGACGACGACGGGGATGACCAGCGGCAGCTTCCTCCAGCCCGCTGCCGGCTGGCCGGCCATCAGGCTCTGGTAGAAGAGGCTCTCGTAGCCCATGAGCCGGACCGGCATGGAGGGGTCCGGCCGCGACTGGAACTCCAGAAGGATGTAGACGTAGACCGGCTCTCTTCCGTCCTTGCGCCGAAACTTCCAGATCACGTCGCTCTCGCGGTTCTCGTGCTTGGGAGAGACGAAGGAGGCGTCGACGCGCTCGCCGGAGTCGAAGTCGATGCGCTCCACCCACCGCTCGCCCACGATTCCCCGCAGGAGATCCTGGATCATCCGCCGGTGGGCGAAGAAGAGTCGGTAACTGAGGTCGTGCTGTCCCACGATTTTTTCCGCCGGGACTCTACCAGAATCCCGCCAGGACAACACGAGGCGACGCGCGCCAAGAGGCGGCGGAACATCCTCGCCGCGGCTCGAAATCCGTCGCGGACCTGCACGCGCCGGGCAAGCCCCGCTACTATACCCAGCGCATGGGAACCTTCCGCGGCCTCGACACCCGCGTCCTTTATACCGTCCTCATTGGGCTGATCGCTGCCGGCCGGCTGATCGAGCTGCGGGTGGCGGGACGGAACTTCCGGAACCTCCTCGCTCGCGGCGGCATCGAGGTTGCACCAGGACATTATCCATGGATGGTGATCCTCCATACCGCGTTCCTCATCGCCTGCCCGCTGGAGGTCTGGCTCCTGGATCGGCCGTTCCTGCCGGCTCTGGGGTTCCCGATGCTCCTGCTGGTCGTCTTGGCCGCGGCGCTCCGGTGGTGGGTCATCGCGACGCTGGAGGGCCGCTGGACGACGCGCATCGTCTGCCTGCCGGGGGTGGCGCCGGTCACGGGCGGGCCGTACCGGTTCCTGCGCCATCCGAACTACCTGGCCGTGATCGCGGAGATGTTTGCGCTGCCGCTGGTGCACACGGCGTGGCTCACGGCGATCGCCTTCAGCGCGCTCGACGCTGCGATCCTCAGGGTGCGGATCCGGGCCGAGGAGGAGGCGCTCTCCCGCCTCTCCGATTACGGCGCCGCCTTCGCGGGCCGGCCGCGCCTGGTGCCGGGGGGCCGATGAGCGACGACGCCATCCTCATGGGGATCCTGGAGGTGGCCCGCCTTCACCTCGGCTGGGAGGGGGCCCTCACCCCGGACATGCGGCTGGTCGAGGACCTGCGCCTCGACTCGATCCGCCTGCTCACGCTGGCGACGGAGGTGGAGAACCGGTTCCGCGTCTTCCTGGACGAACTGGACGAGGGCGCCATCGAGACCGTGGGCGACCTCGTGGCGGTGGTGCGGAGGAAGCTCGGTGATTGAGACGATCCACGACTGGCTCAGGCGGGCGGGGCGGCATCCCGAGGGCGGCCTCCGCTTCCTCGACCGCAACGAGCGGGAGACCTGGTTCGGCTGGGGGGAGGTGGGCGAGCGGGCGCTCGCTGTCTGCGGCGGCCTGCAGGCCCTCGGCATCGAGCGCGGCGACCGCGTCGCCCTGGTCTTCCCCACCGGCATCGAGTTCTTCGACGCGTTCTTCGGCACCCTGCTGGCCGGCGCGGTGCCGGTGCCCCTCTACCCGCCGGTGCGGCTGGGCCGGATGCGCGAGTACATCCAGCGCACGGCGCGGATGCTGGAGCGGTCCGGAGCCTGCCTAGTGCTGGCGGACTCGCGGGTCCGGCGCCTGCTCGGGGAGGCGGTGGCCCTGGCGCGGCCCGAGCTCGGCTGCCGGACGATCGGCGATCTGCCGCGGGAGCCGGCGGAGCCGGTCCGCGCCAGGCCTTCCGACCTCGCCCTGGTGCAGTTCTCCTCCGGCACCACGGTGGACCCGAAGCCGGTTGCGCTCAGCCATCGCGCGGTCGCGGCCCAGGTCGCAATCCTCGACGGCTTCTGGACGGATACCGAGGAGCTGCGCCACAGCGCGGTCTCCTGGCTGCCGCTCTACCACGACATGGGACTGATCGGCTGCGTCTTCCCGGCTCTGTACCGCGACGCCACCCTGACGCTGATCGGCCCGGAGCTGTTCGCGGCCCGGCCGGCCCTGTGGCTGCGGGCGCTCTCGCGCTACCGGGGGACCATCTCGCCCGCTCCCAACTTCGCCTACAGCCTGTGCGTGACCCGCGTCTCCGACGCCGAGATGGAAGGGGCCGACCTCTCCAACTGGCGGACGGCCCTGAACGGCGCCGAGGCGGTGGCGCCCTCGGTGCTGCGCGCCTTCTGCGACCGCTTCGCCCGCTGGGGGTTCCGGCCGGAAGCCTTGACTCCCGTCTACGGCCTCTCGGAGGCGGCCCTCGCCGTCACCTTCTCCGACCTCGACCGGGCGTTCCGCACCCGGCGATTCGACCGCGAGGCCCTGACCCGCGACGGCGCTGCCCGGGTGGCCACGGACGGGCGGGAGATCGCCTCCGTGGGCCGGCCGGTCCCCGGGTTTCGCCTGCGGATCGTGGACGAAGACGGCCGCGACCTGCCCGAGGACCAGGTGGGCCGGGTGTGGGTCCAGGGCCCCTCGCTGATGGACGGCTACCTCGGCGACCCGGAAGCCACCGCCCGCGCCCTGCGCGACGGCTGGTTGGACACCGGGGACCTCGGCTTCCTCCATCGCGGCGAGCTGTACCTGACTGGGCGCGCCAAGGACGTGGTCGTCCTGCACGGCAGGAACTACGCGCCGGAGGAGATCGAGCGGGCGGTCGAGGGTGTCCCCGGCGTGCGCACCGGCTGCGTGGTGGCTGCGAGTTGGCTGCCGGAGGACGCTCCTGGAGAGGTCCTGGCCCTGTTCGTCGAGCTCTCCCGCCAGGCCACCGCGGCGGAGCGGGAAGCCCTGCCGGATGCCTGCCGCGAGGCCGTGCTGGGCGCCGCCGGCCTCTCTCCCGAAGAGATCGTGGTGCTCGATCCGGGCACGATCCCCCGCACCTCCTCGGGAAAGCTCCGCCGGGGGGAGACGCTGCGCCTCTATCTTGCCGGCGAGCTGGCCCCGCCCGCGCCCGTGACGCCGCTGCGGCTCGCCGGGGCCATGGCCCGCTCCAGCCTCGCCTACGCGGGACTGCGCTGGAGGAAGGGCGAATGACGGACCTGCTCGTGGTGGGGGGCGGGCCGGCCGGGCTCGCCACGGCTGTCCGCGCGCGTCTGGCGGGGCTGTCCGTCACCGTCCTCGACCGTTCCCATCCTCCCATCGACAAGGCCTGCGGCGAGGGGCTGATGCCCGACGCCGTGGCCCGCCTGCGGGAGATCGGCGTCGAGCCGCGCGGCTTCCCCTTCCGCGGCATCCGCTACCTCGACGGCGAGGCCGTGGCCGAGGGGCTCTTCCCCCACGCCGGCGGGCTGGGCGTGCGGCGGACCGAGCTGCATGAGGTCCTCGTCCGCCGGGCCGAGGAGGCGGGGGTGGTCCTCCGCTGGGGCGTCAAGGCCGTGGGCCTCGGCACCGCCGGGGTGGAGACGGACCAGGGGACCTTCGCGGCGCACTGGATCGTGGGCGCCGACGGCCTGCGCTCGCGCCTCCGCCGATGGGCCGGGCTGGAGATTGGGGAAGGGCCGGTCCGCCGCTTCGGCGTGCGGCGGCATTTCGCCGTCGCTCCCTGGAGCGACTTCGTCGAGGTCTACTGGGGTCCCGCGTGCGAGGCCTACGTGACCCCCGTCGACGAGCGGGAGGTGGGGATCGCGCTGCTGTGGAGCGGCGGCGCGGCGGACTTCGACGGTCTCCTGGAGCATTTCCCGGCCTTGAAGGAAAGGGTCGCCGGCGTCCCCGCCGTCTCGCGCGACCGCGGGGCGGGCCCGCTGCATCAGCGCGTCCAGGCGGTCCGGCGCGGCAACGTGGCGCTGGTGGGGGACGCCGCGGGCTACCTGGACGCCATCACCGGCGAGGGGCTGGCCGTGGCGCTCCACGAGTCGGCGGCGCTGGTCGAGGCGGTGACTGCGGGGAGCGCTGGGGACCTGGACTGCTACGCCGCCGCCCACCGGCGGATCAACCGCCTGCCGGACTTCATGACCTTCCTGGTCCTCGCCCTGGAGCGGCGCCCCCGGCTGCGCGCCCGCGCCATCCGGGCCCTGGCCGCCGAGCCGGCGCTCTTCTCCCGGCTGCTCGGGATCCATGCCCGCACCCTGCCGCCGCGCCGCCTGGGGGTGGACGGCGCCCTCCGCTTGGCCTGGCGGCTGGTCGCGGCGTAGACTCTGGCCAAAATTTCTGAGGCGTTTGCCGCCTGGAGGCAACCGGAATGCTTCGACGCAGGGCCGTCCCGCTGTTCCTGGTCGTCTCGTCGCTCGCCGCGCCGCTCGCCGCCGAAACCCTGACCTTCGAGCTCGATCCGGCGGCGACCAGGATCGAGTTCACGTTCGGCGCGACCCTCCACACCGTCAACGGCTCGCTGCGGGCCCGGCAGGGGACGGTCCAGGTGGATACCGGCTCGGGCGCGGCCAGCGGCTGGATCGTCCTCGACGCCACCAGCGCCCAGACCGGCAACTCCCGGCGCGACCGCAAGATGCACGAGAAGATCCTGGAGAGCCGGCGCTTCCCCGATATCGTCTTCGACGTGCAGCGCGTCAGCGGCAGGCTCAACCGCGTGGGGCGGAGCGAGCTGCAGGTCCACGGCACCCTCGACTTCCACGGCGACCGCCGTCCCTTTGCCCTGCCGGTGGTCGCCGCGACCGAGGGAGACCAGGTGACCGCCACCGGGACTGTCACCGTCCCCTATGTCGAGTGGGGGCTCAGGGACCCCTCCTTCTTCCTGCTCCGCGTGGAGAAGGAGGTGCGGGTCACGGTGAAGGCGGCCGGCCGCTTGACGGGTTAAAGGGCGCTGATCCCGCCGCGATAGGTCACGGAGGCGTCGGCCGTGCCGCCGGGGCCCTCACCTCCCCGGTCCTCCTCGATGCTGGCTGGATCGGAGTCTCCTGCAGGAGGAGGAATTGCGCTCCTTTCTGGAACGTTTCCCTCTCCGGGCTCCGCGCCCCGCTGGCCGTTTCCCCTAGAATAGACCTCTGATGAAGAAGCCCTCCCACGACTGGTCTCCGTTCCTCGCCGCCGAGCGGCCGGTGGAGCGCTTCTCCGCGCACGGGCGGCACCGCCTCGCCCTGGCGTACGCGAACACCTACCACGTGGGCATGTCGAGCCTCGGGTTCCAGCGGGTCTACGAGCTGGTCCACCGCCGGCCCGAGTGGACCTGCGAGCGTTTCTTCACCAACGGCTTCGGCATGCCCGTCTCCGTCGAGAGCCGGCGGCCGCTGGACGAGTTCCGGTGCGTCGCCTTCTCCGTCTCCTTCGAGGAGGACTACGTCAACCTCCTCCAGATGCTCGACCGGGCCCGCATCCCGCTGCGCCGCAGCGAGCGGCAGCCCTGGGACCCGGTGATCGTCCTCGGCGGCTCCTGCGCCTCGATCAACCCGCTGCCGATGTCGGAGTTCGTGGACGTCTTCGCCCTCGGGGCGGCCGAGAACGTGCTGCCGAACCTCCTCGCCGCGCTGGAGGAGGAAGAGGACCGCGAGGCGGTGATCGAGCGCCTGGCGGCGCACGCCGGCTTCTACGTGCCCGCCTTCCACCATCCCGAGGAGGAGGGGGACGACCTCCCCAAGCTCGACAAGCTCGAGCTGACCGCGGAGCAGATGCAGGCCCCGGGGCACCTGCCGACGACCGCCATCGTCACCCCGAACACCGAGTTCGCGGAGAAGTTCCTGATCGAGATGTCGCGCGGCTGCCCGGAGAAGTGCCGCTACTGCTGGGCGACCTTCGGCATGGGGCGCTTCCGCTGGCATCCGACCGAGTCCATCCTGGAGTCGCTGGAGCGGGCCCGCCCGGTCACCGACCAGCTCGGCTTCGTGGCCACCGCCGTGGGCGACCACCCGGACATCGAGAAGATCCTGCGCGAGGCGAACGAGCTCGGCTTCCGCACCGCGGTCTCCTCGATCCGCATCCCGGCCGTGACCGAGGGGGTGCTCGCGGCGCTCCACGCCTCGGGCGACCGCTCGATCACCCTGGCCCCGGAGACGGGCACGGACGAGCTGCGGGTGAAGATGGGCAAGCCGATCAAGAACGAGTTCCTACTGGAGAAGGTCCGCCTCATCTTCCGGCACGGCTTCACCCAGCTCAAGCTCTACTTCATCGTCGGCCTGCCGGATGAGACCTTGGAGGACGTGCAGGGCATCCTCGACCTCGCGGCGCGGGCGCGGGCCATCCTGCTGGAGGAAGCCGCGAAGACGGGGGTGATCGGCAACATCCACTTGGGCGTCAACGTGCTGGTGCCCAAGCCCTACACCCCCTGGCAGCGCGAGCCCATGGACGACGAGAGGAGCCTCAAGGAGAAGATCGCCCTCCTCAAGAGGGGTGTGGCGCGGATGCCCAACGTGTCGATGGGCTCGGTCTCGGTGCGCCAGGGGATCTGGCAGACCTACATCAGCAAGGCCGGCAGCGACGCCGCCGAGGCCCTCGAAGCGGCGGCACGCGGGGAGTCGATCAACTCCCTCCTCCACCGCTTCGCCCACAAGGTCCACCCGGAGGTCTACCGCCGCCTGGAGGGCGACCTCCGGTGGCACTTCATGCGCCAGGCGTAGGCTACCGTCGGATGTAGACCCCCTTGTCCGACATCGAGCGGTCGATCGAGAAGGCCCCGCTCCCCTTGATCATGATGGCGGTCGCCATGCCGATGGCGAGGAGGTGGTACTCGAACCCCTCGCCCTTCTGGTTGCCTCCCCAGTTCATGAAGAAGCCGTTGGGGAGATGGACCATGAGGGTGGCGCCCAGCATGACGCAGAAGACGCCGAACGCCCCCAGCCGACCCAGAAAGCCGGTGATCAGCGAAAGGGAGCCGAAGAACTCGGCGATGATGACCAGGAAGACCACCGCGGCCGGCAGCCCCATCTGCGTCATCCCCTGCATCGTCCCCGCGAAGCCGCCGCCTCCGAACCAGCCCAGCAGCTTCTGGGCGCCGTGGGGAAAGATGACGATCCCCAGGGCCAGCCGCACGATCAGCATTCCCACATCCTCATCCGTCTGCATCAGCCTTTTGAGCATCGGAGATCCCTCCCTTTCGTGATCGTTCGCCGGGATTGTCGCACGGCGGAGCGGTGGATTCACGCCGCCGGCGCGGGTGCCAGCACGAGCAGCCGCTCCGGCGCCAGCCGGACGGCGAGGGGAAGCCGCTCCTGGCAGACGTCGCCGTCCACCTGGGCCGGGGCACCGGCCGGTCCATCGAGGGAGACCTCGCGGACGCGGCGGACCGTCACGTCGCGCCGGCGGACATGGGAGGAGCGGAGCAGGTCGAAGGTGAACGACAGGGTGGCGGCGCGGCCGGTGCCTCGGAACAGCACCAGTTCGAACCAGCCGTCGTCCGGCCGGGCCGCGGGCGCGAGCCGGAAGGAGCCGGCGTAGTAGGGGATGTTCGACACGGACGCGAAGGAGGCGTCGAAGCGCTCGCCGTCGGCGGTCACCTCGAGCGGTGGGTAGGGGTAGCGCCACCACTCGAAGATCCCCTGGCAGACGAAGGCCGCCTTGCCGAAGCGCCACTTGAGGCGGGTGTCCAGGGCCGCGAGGAGGGCGGCGTCCAGGCCCGCCGAGACCATCATCAGGAAGGGATGGGCGCCGGCGAGCCCCACGTCGAACGGCCGGACCGGGACCTGGCAGAGGACACGGGCGGCGGCCAGAGGATCCGGCGGCAGCCCGAGCGCCCGGGCCAGCACGTTGGCCGTGCCCCCCGGCAGGATTCCCAGGGCTGCCGTGCCCCCCAGGAGCCCGGCGGCAACCTCCCGAGCAGTGCCGTCGCCGCCGAAGGCGAAGACGACCTCCACCTCCTGCGACTGCTCGCGGGCCAGCTCCGTCGCCTGTCCTGGAAAGGCGGTCGGCACCGGCTCCACTTCGAATCCTCCATCGCGCAACGCCGCGAGGACGGCGTCCAGCACCAAGGCGTGCCGCTGGCGCCCCGACCTCGGGTTGTAGATCAGGGCGGCGCGGCGCATCGCGAAAGGGTCAGAACAGGGTCCCGGTGGTGCCGGGGGGCTGCCGGTATCCGAGGTGCTGGTAGGCGCGACGGGTGGCGACCCGCCCGCGGGGAGTGCGCTGGAGGAACCCCTCCTGGATGAGGTAGGGCTCGTAGAGGTCTTCGATGGTGCCGGTGTCCTCACCGACGGCGACCGCCAGCGCCTTGATGCCGGCGGGCCCGCCGTCGTAGTGCTCGATCAGGGTACTGAGGATCTTGCGGTCGAGGTCGTCGAAGCCGAACTCGTCCACCTCGAGCAGGGTGAGAGCCCGGCGGGCGATCTCGACGTCCACGGCCCGGGCCCGCTCCACCTGGGCGAAGTCGCGCACCCGCCGCAGCAGGCGGTTGGCGACGCGAGGGGTGCCGCGGCTGCGGCGGGCGATCTCGTCGGCTCCCGTCTTTTCGATGGGCACCCCCAGGAGCCGGGCCGAGCGCAGCACGATCTCCGTCAGCTCCTCGGGGCGATAGAAGTCGAGCCGATGGACGATGCCGAACCGCGCCCGCAAGGGAGCGCTGATGAGGCCGGCCCGGGTGGTCGCCCCCACCAGGGTGAAGCGGGGGAGCTCGATCTTCACCGTCCGCGCCGCCGGCCCCTGGCCGATCACGAGGTCGAGCCGGAAGTCTTCCAGGGCGGGATAGAGGATCTCCTCGACCGTGGGGCCCAGCCGGTGGATCTCGTCGATGAACAGGACCTCGCCCGCGTCG
Organism: Thermoanaerobaculia bacterium; assembly: GCA_036399915.1. GTDB lineage: Bacteria > Acidobacteriota > Thermoanaerobaculia > Multivoradales > UBA5704 > DATARR01. Next base: position 1,876 of record DASWME010000252.1, on the reverse strand, counting down.
AGGTTGGTGAGGATCGCCGCCAAGTCGCCGGCCCGCTCGAGGACCGGTCCGGCCGTGGTGCGCAGGGGAGCGCCCATCTCGCTGGCGATGATGTGGGCGAGCGTCGTCTTGCCCAGGCCCGGCGGGCCGAAGAGCAGGACGTGGTCCAGGCTCTCCCGCCGCTCCCGCGCCGCGCGGATGAAGACCCGCAGGTTGTCGATGACCTTCCTCTGCCCGACGTACTCCTCGAGCCGCTGCGGGCGCAGCGACGGCTCGATCCCCAGATCCTCCGGGTCCGGAGCGCCGGAGAGGATGCGGTCGTCGACAGCGGGCATGACCTGATTCTAGCCGGTCTCAAGCCCGCGACAGCCTGGCGAGGCTCGCCCGCAGCAGGTCGTTGAAGGCGGCGTCCGGCTTTTCGCGGCGGACCTCGGCGACCGCGCGCTCGGCCAGGCTCGCCTTGTAGCCCAAGTTGACGAGGGCGGAGACCACGTCCTGGTCGGCGGGAGCGGCGGCGGCCTTCCCGGGCAGCTCGGCCGCCAGCTCCCGCATCCTGTCCTGGAGCTCCAGCACCATCCGCTCGGCGGTCTTCCTCCCCACGCCGGGAATGGTGGCGAGGCGCCCCACGTCGCCGGCGGCGATGGCGCCCAGCAGGTCGTCGGGCGGCATGCCGGAGAGGATCACCCGCGCCAGGCGCGGGCCGATGCCGGAGACGGCGATCAGGCGCTCGAAGAGCAGCTTCTCGCGCTCGGTCCAGAAGCCGTAGAGGGCGATGCCGTCCTCCCGCATGTAGGTGTGGATGAACAGGCGGATCCGCTCTTCGCGCCGCCGCTCGATCTCGTACCAGGTGGACAGCGGGACGTAGACCTCATAGCCCACTCCCTGGACGTCGAGGAGCAGGCGCTCCGGTGTCGCCCGGATCAGGGTGCCCTGGAGATAGCCGATCACGCCTCAGCTCGGCTGGGGCGGCGCCATGTCGAACTGCTCGAGGAGCTGACGGTCGTACTCGACCTTGAGCTCCCGGCGGCGCTGCTCGATCAGCGCGGCCTGCAGGCGGGAGAGCTTCTCCTGCAGCAGGTTCGAGCGGGTCTGCTCGCGGTTCGAGGCGTACTGCTTCGGGTCCCAGCCCTTGCGGTCGGTCACCTGGAAGAGCAGCGCGCCCTGGGCGTCCGCCACCGGTCCGCCGACCTGCCCGGTCTGGAGCGACAGGGCCGCCCTGGTCAGCTCGGGGTTGTAGCCGATCCCGGGGATCGCCCCCTGGCCGCCGAACTCGGCCGTCTCCTGGACCTTGACGCCCAGCTCGACCGCCACCTGGTCCAGGGTCTTCCCCTGGGCCACCTGCCGGCGCGCCTCCTGGAGCCTGTCCATGGCGAGCTGCTGCAGCTTCTGCTGGACGAGCGCCGCCCGCACGCGGGGCTCGACCTCGGCCAGGGCGGGCGCGCGGGGCGGGTAGACGTCCTTGACATAGAGGATGGCCCAGCCCTGCGGCACCTGGACCGCCGGCGAGACCTCCCCCTTCTTGAGCGAGAAGGCGGTGGTGCTGAAGGCGGTGCCGGGCCCGAAGCCCGGCACCGGGTCCTGGGCGCTGATCCTGCCGGTCTCGGCGAAGGTCGCTCCGGGGTTCTGCTGCGCCAGGGCCCGCAGGGCGTCGGCGCCGGCCGGCTTGTCCTTGGCGAGGCGGCCGGCCAGATCCTTGGCCTTGCTCTCGGCGAGCGGCTGGGCCTTCTCGGCGCGCAGGCGGGCGCGGATCTGCTCCTTGACCTCCTCGAAAGGGCGCTGGCCGCCGGGGCGCTTGTCGGTCACCTCCAGCAGGTGGTAGCCGAAGGACGACTTGACCGGCCCCACCAGCTTGCCCGGCTGGGCGCCGAAGGCCGCGTCCTCGAACTCCTTGACCATC